>NZ_JBFAOC010000023.1:78511-104603 GCF_040675055.1 Micromonospora sp. NPDC049662 | reverse complement strand
CCGCGGGGGGGGGGGGGGGGGGGGGGGGGGGGGGGGGGCGGGGGGGGGGGGGGGGCCCCCCCCCCCCGGGCCCCGCCCCCCCCCCCCGCCCCCTTCTACGGTCGTGCGGTTCTAGCTGTCGCCGCCGGTCTCGCCGACCGGGGCGGCGTTGACGTCGTCGATCGCGTACTTCTTGGCGGCCTCGGCCGGCACGGTGGCCTCGACCGCGCCGCTGCGGGCGAGCTGCCGCAGCGTGGCGACCACAATCGACTCGGCGTCGACGTGGAAGTGCCGGCGCAGCGCGTGCCGGGTGTCCGACATCCCGAAGCCGTCGGTGCCGAGCGACGTGTAGTCGCCGGGTACCCAGCGGGCGATCAGGTCCGGTACGGCACGCATCCAGTCGCTGACCGCGACCTTCGGCCCGTCCGCGTCGGCCAGCTTCTGCGCGATGTACGGCACCTTGGCCTCGGCGCCCGGGTTGAGCAGGTTGTACTCCTCGGTCTCCACCGCGTCGCGGCGCAGCTCGGTCCAGGAGGTCACCGACCAGACGTCGGCGGCCACGCCCCAGTCCTGGGCGAGCAGCTGCTGGGCCTTGAGCGCCCACTGCATGCCCGTGCCGGAGGCGAGGACGTTGGCCTTCGGGCCGTCGACCTGCGGCGCCGGCGAGTAGCGGTAGATGCCCTTGAGCAGTCCCTCGACGTCCACGCCCGCCGGCTCGGCCGGCTGCAGGATCGGCTCGTTGTAGACCGTCAGGTAGTAGAAGACGTTCTCCTGCGCGTCCCCGTACATCCGGTGCAGGCCGGCTTCCATGATGTGCGCGATCTCGAAGGAGAACGCCGGGTCGTACGCGACCACCGCCGGGTTGGTGGCGGCGATCAGCATCGAGTGCCCGTCCTCGTGCTGCAGGCCCTCACCGTTGAGCGTGGTGCGCCCGGCGGTCGCGCCGAGCAGGAAGCCCCGCGCCATCTGGTCGGCCGCGGCCCACAGCCCGTCGGCGGTCCGCTGGAACCCGAACATCGAGTAGAAGATGTACATCGGGATCATCGGCTCGTCGTGGGTGGCGTACGCCGAGCCCGCGGCGGTGAACGAGGCGACCGAGCCGGCCTCGTTGATGCCCTCGTGCAGGATCTGCCCGGTCGTCGACTCCTTGTACGACAGGAACAGCTCCCGGTCGACGGAGGTGTACCGCTGACCGTGCGGGGAGTAGATCTTCGCGGTCGGGAAGATCGAGTCGAGACCGAAGGTGCGTGCCTCGTCCGGGATGATCGGCACCCAGCGCTTGCCGAACTCCTTGTCCTTCATGATGTCCTTGAGCAGGCGGACGAAGGCCATCGTGGTGGCCACCTTCTGCTTGCCCGAGCCGCGCTTGACGTCGGCGAACCGCTCCGGACCGGGGATGGTCAGCCGCTTGGTGCTGGTCCGTCGCGACGGCAGGTAGCCGCCGAGCTGCTCCCGACGCTCCTGCAGGTACGCCAGCTCCTCGGACTTCTCGCCCGGGTGGTAGTACGGCGGCAGGTAGGGGTTGTCCTCCAGCGCCTTGTCCGGGATGTCCAGGTAGAGCCGGTCGCGGAAGGTCTTCAGGTCCTCCAGCGTCAGCTTCTTCATCTGGTGGGTCGCGTTGCGGCCCTCGAAGTGCGAGCCGAGCGTCCAGCCCTTGATCGTCTTGGCCAGGATGACCGTCGGCTGACCGGTGTGCTCGGTGGCCGCCTTGTAGGCCGCGTAGAGCTTGCGGTAGTCGTGCCCACCCCGCTTGAGGTTCCAGATCTCGTCGTCGCTCAGCGGATCGACCATCTTGCGGGTACGCGGGTCACGGCCGAAGAAGTGCTCCCGCACGTACGCGCCGGACTCCGCCTTGTAGGTCTGGTAGTCGCCGTCGGTCGTGGTGTTCATGAGGTTGACCAGCGCGCCGTCGGTGTCCGCGGCGAGCAGCGGGTCCCACTCGCGGCCCCAGACCACCTTGATGACGTTCCAGCCGGCGCCCCGGAAGAACGCCTCCAGCTCCTGCATGACCTTGCCGTTGCCCCGGACCGGGCCGTCCAGCCGCTGCAGGTTGCAGTTGATCACGAAGGTGAGGTTGTCCAGCTCCTCGCGGGCGGCCACACCGATCGCGCCCAGCGTCTCCGGCTCGTCCATCTCGCCGTCGCCGAGGAACGCCCACACGTGCTGCTGCGAGGTGTCCTTGATGCCGCGGTGCTGGAGGTACCGGTTGAACCGCGCCTGGTAGATCGCGTTCAGGCCGCCGAGACCCATCGAGACGGTGGGGAACTCCCAGAAGTCCGGCATGAGCCGCGGGTGCGGGTACGACGGGAGACCGCCGCCCGGGTGCGACAGCTCCTGGCGGAACCCGTCGAGTTCGTGCTCGTTGAGCCGCCCCTCCAGGAACGCCCGCGCGTACATGCCGGGCGAGGCGTGGCCCTGGTAGAAGATCTGGTCGCCGCCGCCCGGGTGGTTCTTGCCCCGGAAGAAGTGGTTGAAGCCCACCTCGTAGAGCGACGCCGAGCTGGCGAAGGTGGAGATGTGTCCGCCGACGCCGATCTCCGGGCGCTGCGCCCGGTGTACGAGCATCGCGGCGTTCCACCGCACGTACGCCCGGATGCGCCGCTCGACGTGCTCGTCTCCCGGGAACCACGGCTCGCGCTCGGACGGGATGGTGTTGATGTAGTCGGTGGTGGTCAGGGGCGGAACCCCGACCTGGCGCTCACGGGCCCGCTCCAGCAGGCGCAGCATGACGTAGCGGGCGCGTTTGGCTCCCCGCTCGTCGATGACACCGTCAAGCGACTCGACCCATTCGCTGGTCTCTTCAGGGTCGATGTCCGGAAGCTGGCTCGGTAGGCCGTCGCTGATCACCGGGCGCTTGCGTTCCGTAGCCACAGGCGTTCCCTCGGTTGTGTGTGGGATAGGTCTCTAGCGCCATCCTGCCCCCTGGTGGCACCCGTCGTCACGTCTAGGTCCCCCGGACGCGATGCTGAACACAGGTACTCGCCGGTAACTTAGCGCTACGGCGGCCGGGCCCGCCCGCTTGCCCCGGCTCGCTACGGTCCCGAATATGAACGGGCGGCGGGTGATGAGCGGCGGCGTGATCGTCCTGGTCGGCGCGCTCGGGGCGCTGTTCTCCGTGCCGGCGCTCCGGGCCGGGGAGACTGCCGTGCTGCCGATCACGATTCTCGGCGTCGTGGCGATGGCGCTCGGCGCGGTCCAGCTCCGCGCCGGTCTGCGCGCGTCGGCGCCCCGACGGGGGCCCCGTCGGGTGCCCGGTCCGCGCCGACGGCACGCCGACACCAGCGTGCCCCTGATGTACTACGGCGACTCGGGCGGCGGGGACCGGTCCGACGGCGGCGGGGGCGGCGACTCCGGCGGTGGCGGCTTCTTCGGCGGCGACTCCGGCGGCGGCTTCTTCGGCGGCGGGGACTCCGGCGGTGGCTTCTCCGGCGGTGGTGGTGACTCCGGTGGCGGTGGCGGCGGTTCCTGATCGTCGACTGCGGCAGAATGCGATGTATGCGCAGTGACGTGATCACCGTCCAGACCGGGTCCCGGCCGGCCGTCCGGGACATCACCGCCGAGGCCCAGAGCTTCGTCTCCGGCGAGGGGGACGGTCTGCTGCACGTCTTCGTGCCGCACGCCACCGCCGGCCTGGCGATCATCGAGACCGGGTCGGGCTCCGACGACGACCTGCTCACCGCGATCGACGCGCTGCTGCCCACCGACAACCGCTGGCGACACCGGCACGGCTCGGCGGGCCACGGACGGGACCACGTCCTGCCGGCGTTCGTCCCGCCGTACGCCACGCTGCCGGTACTCGACGGCCGGCTGGCCCTGGGCACCTGGCAGTCGATCTGCCTCGTCGACACCAACGGCGACAACCCCACCCGCCAGGTCCGCTTCTCGTTCCTGCCCGCCTGACGCCCGGCCCGCCCCCGAGATCGCGCCCGGTCGTCGTCCGGCCCGCTGGGATCAGACCTCAGCCAGCATTCGACGTAGCTGCCCTGGCGGGTGGCCCAGGTGGGCGTGCAGCGTCCGGGTCAGGTGTGCCTGGTCGGCGAAGCCCAGCTCGACCGCCAGTACGGCGAGGCTCGGCACCCCTTCGGTCAGCCGGTCGAGCGCACGCCCCACCCGCAGCCGGTTGCGGTAGCGGGTCAGCGGCACACCGACCAGCGCCTGGAAGACCCGGCTCAGCCGGTACGGCGACACGCCGAGCGAGCGGGCCAGCGGGACGAGGCCGTCGGTGTGCGGCCCACCGTCGTGCAGCGCCGAGCGGGCCGCCTCCACCATCGCCCGGTCCCGGGGCGGCGCGTCGACCGCCGGACCGGTGGCGGTGCCGACCAGTCGAACCAGGCGCTCGGCGGCGGCGAAGCCCGCGTCGCCGAGGCGCGCCGCCCGCAGCAGTCGCCGGTGTGCCAGGTCGATGCGGGCGTCCAGGTGCAGCACCGACATGGCGGACCGGCCGGCGAGCAGTTCCCGCCACAGCCGGGGCGAGAGATGCACGGAGGTGCAGTCGTCGCCGCCGGCCGGGTGGGCGAACCGTTCCTCCTCGCCCGGCACCGTCAGGTAGCCCACGGTCGGGTCGACGAACTCCTCCCCGCCCCGACCGCGCCGCCGGAAGCCGCCCCGGCGGGCCAACACGATGCCGTGCGCCGTGGCGGGCTCCGGGCGCGACCAGCCGGTGTGGTCGTCCCGGCAGCGCACCGCGTGGACCACGAAGTCGGGCTGGCGCACGAGGGGGTGGCTGCTGCGCATGCCGTCAGGCTAGGCCCACCCGCCGACACGACACCCGACGTCGTACGTCGGATCCGGCGGCCGCAAGGATCGTCAAGACAGCCGCCCGCCCAGGTCGGCAGGGTGGCCGGCATGTCTTCCACCACGACCACTCAGGGACGCCGCGCCCCGCTCGTCGTCCTGCTCACCGGGCAGGCGATGGCCTCGATGGACACCTCGATCGCGGCGGTCGCCGCCCCGACGATCCGGCTCGACCTGGCTGGGCCGCCGGCACTGGCCCAGCTGGTGTTGGCCGGATACACCCTGGCCTTCGCCGTGCTGGTCGTCACCGGCGCCCGGCTCGGCTCCCGGCACGGGCCGGCCCGGGTCTTCCTGCTCGGCCTCACCGGGTTCACCGTGGCGTCGCTGGCCTGCGGCCTCGCGCCGGGTCCGGTGATGCTGGTCGGCGCGCGCGTCGTGCAGGGCGCCATGGCGGCGCTCATGGTGCCGCAGGTCCTCGCCCTCATCCAGGCCACGTACCTGGGCGCTGCCCGAGGTCGGGCGATCGGGGCGTACTCGCTGATCCTGGCGCTCGGGGTCGCGGCCGGGCAGGTGGCCGGCGGCCTGCTCGTCACCCTGGATGCCGGCGGGCTGGCCTGGCGTACCGCGTTCCTGGTCAACGTGCCGGTCGGCGCGGTGCTGCTGGTGGCCGGTCGGCGGGCGCTGGCAGCCGTGCCGACGGCGGCCGTCCGGCCGGCGGCGCTCGACCTGCCGGGGGTGCTGTTGCTGGCCGGCGCGATGCTGGCCCTGGTGACGCCGGCGGTGCTCGGTCGGGACCTCGGTTGGCCGGACTGGTCGACGCCGGCGGGGGTGGCGGCGGGCGTGATCGGCGTCGGCGTGTTCCTGCGCCACGAGAACCGCGTGATCCGGGGCGGTGGCACCCCACTGTTGGACGTGGCGGTGCTGACCCGTGCCGGCGTGCCGGCCGGGCTGCTCGCCGCGTGCCTGGTGATGGGCTGCTACGCCGGCTTCCTGTTCACCCTCACCCTGCGGTTGCAGGAGGGGCTCGGATTCACCGCCCTCGCCGCCGGGTTGGCCTTCCTGCCCTACGCCGCCGGGTTCGCGCTCTGCGGCCTCGCGGTGTCCCGCCTGCCCGCGCGACTGCGCGACGCGCTGCCGCTGCTCGGCCCGCCGCTGCTGGCGGCCGTCGTGCTGCTGGTCGCGATGCTGACCCGGCATGGTTGGCCCTGGCTGCCCGGAAGCCTGTTGCTGCTCGTGGGCGGCGCCGCACACGCCGCCGGGTTCACCCCGCTGGTCGACCGGCTCGCCACCGCCCTGCCGACCGGCGCGGCGACCGCGTTCTCCGCGTTGATCTCCACCGGCACCCTGCTGGCTGCGGTGCTCGGCGTGGCCGTCATCGGTGGCCTGCACCTGGCACGGCCCGACACACCTGCCGCCGCCCTGGTGACGGCCGTCCTGCTGGCGACCGCCCCGGTGGCTGCCGGGCGGTGCGCCCGCGCCCTGCGCCAGCCCACGGGACCGTCGTGCGCCGCGACCGATCCGGGGTCATCGTCCGTCGCCGCGCCGGCTGCGGTCAGCGACCTCGAACGCTGAGCCGGCCGGGGCGGACCCGGTGCGTACGATGTCACCGTGACGCCAGCGGACGGGCAGGTGGACCGCGCCGGGTTGGCCGCCGACGTGGTGCGTCGGATGGCGCACCTGACGGCGTCCCTGCGGCATCGGCAGGGCACGGCCTTCGCCGAGTTGGGGCTCACCCCGGCGGCGGCGCGGGCGTTGCACGAGCTGGACCCGGACCGTCCCCTGCCGGCACGTGACCTCGCCGACCGGCTGAGCTGTGACCGGTCGAACGTGACCGCGTTGGTCGACAAGCTGGAGCAGGCCGGCCTGGTCGAGCGTCGGACCGATCCGGCCGACCGCCGGCAGAAGACGCTCGTGGTGACCGGGGACGGTCGCGTCGTACGGGACCGGGTGGCCGAGGTGATGTCCGACTCCCGACTCCTCGCCGGCCTGCGCGACGAAGAGCTGTCCACCCTGCGTGACCTGGTGTGGAAGGTGTCCGACGGCGGTTGTCCGGAGCCGTGCGACCCGCAGTGAGTCGAGCCGTGCTGGCCGTGTCCCACTGGGCGACGGTGGCCCGCGTCGGTAATGCTGTCGGACGTGACCACCCCGCAAGATCTCGACGACCGGTTCCGCGAGACGCTGGCGGCGCTGCCCGCCGCACCGCAACGGCGTGACCTCGCCGATCCGGTCACCGACGACGCCCCGCTGACCGGTGCCCAACTGCTCGACCTGTTCGACGCGCAGGTGGCCAGCCGGCAGCTTGACCTGGCCGGGCGCTGGCTGCGCAGCTTCGGGGAGGGCTTCTACACCATCGGCTCGTCCGGGCACGAGGGCAACGCGGCGGTCGCCGCCGCGCTGCGCCCCACCGATCCGGCGCTGCTGCACTACCGCTCCGGGGCGTTCTACTGCCTGCGGGCGGCCCAGGTCGCCGCCGCCGCTCCGGCGTCCGCCGCCGACACCCCGATGCCCGCCGTGGACGATCCGGAGCCCGCCGCCGAGGCCCCGGAGCCGGCCTCCGACGCCGAGGTGGCCGGGTCCGCGACCCCCACGGGTGGGTTCGTGGGGTACGCGGAGGCGGCCCGGGACGTGCTGCGGGGCATGGTCGCCTCCAGCGAGGAGCCGATCGCCGGTGGCCGGCACAAGGTGTTCGGCCGGGCCGACCTGGCCGTCGTGCCGACCACCTCCACCATCGCCTCGCACCTGCCCCGCGCGGTCGGGATGGGACTGGCCGTGGAGCGGCTGCGCCGGCTGGACACCGCCGGGCGGCGTACCGGGACAGGGGTACGGGTCGGCAGCGGCGCCGGTGCGGCGCACGTCCCGTGGCCGCCGGACGCCATCGTGGTCTGCTCGTTCGGCGACGCGTCGGTCAACCACGCCAGCGCCACCGCCGCCTTCAACACCGCCGGCTGGTACGACCACGCCGGCCTGCGCATCCCGGTGCTCTTCGTCTGCGAGGACAACGGGCTGGGGATCAGCGTCCGCTCGCCGGAGGGCTGGGTGGAGGCGACGCTGCGCGCGAAGCCGGGCATCCGCTACTTCAGCGCCGACGGCGCCGACCCGGTGCGCACGTACACGGTGGCGCGGGAGGCGGCGGCCTGGGTGCGGCGGTACCGGCGGCCCGCCGTGCTGCACCTGAGCACCGTCCGGCTGATGGGGCACGCCGGGGCCGACGCGGAGTCGGCGTACCGCAGCCCGGCCGAGCTGGCCGAGGACCTGGACCGGGACCCGGTGGTCGCCACCGCGCGGCTGCTCGTCGACGCCGGCGTGGCGACCGCCGACGAGCTGCTGGCCCGGTACGACGAGACGGGCTGGCAGGTACGCCGGCTCGCCGAGGAGGTGCTGGGCGAGCCCAAGCTGGCCTCCGCGGCCGACGTGGTGTCGGCGTTGGCGCCCCGCCGCCCGGTGCGGGTCGCGCGGGCCGTGGCCGACGCGGCGGCCCGGGCCAGCGGGCCGGGCGCGGCGGCCCGGGAGGAGGCGTTCGGCGGCAAGCCGCCCGAGCTGGTCGGCCCGATGACCCTGGCGCAGAGCATCAACGCCGCGCTCGCCGACGGGCTGCTCGACCATCCCCAGATGGCCGTCTTCGGCGAGGACGTGGCCGCCAAGGGCGGGGTGTACGGCGTGACGAAGGGCCTGCGCGACCGGTTCGGGGCGGCCCGCGTCTTCGACACCCTGCTGGACGAGACGTCGGTGCTGGGCCTGGGACTCGGCGCCGGGCTGGCCGGGATGCTGCCGGTGCCGGAGATCCAGTACCTGGCGTACCTGCACAACGCCGAGGACCAGCTCCGTGGCGAGGCCGCCACCATGCAGTTCTTCTCGCGGGGCGCGTTCCGCAACCCGATGGTGGTGCGGGTGGCCGGGTTGGCGTACCAGGAGGGGTTCGGCGGGCACTTCCACAACGACAACTCGGTGGCCGTACTCCGGGATGTTCCCGGTCTGGTGGTGGCGGTGCCGGCGCGGCCGGACGACGCCGCGCCCATGCTGCGGACCTGTCTGGCGAGCGCGGCGGTGGACGGCAGCGTCTGCGTGTTCCTGGAGCCGATCGCGCTCTACCACACCCGCGACCTGTACGCCGATGGCGACGGTGAGTGGCTCGCCGGCTATCCCGAGCCGGGCTCGTGGGTGGCCGGGCACGTGCCGATCGGCCGGGCCCGGGTCTACCGGGTCGGCTCGGCCGACGACCTGACCATCATCACCTTCGGTAACGGCGTGCGGATGTCGCTGCGGGCCGCGGCCGTGCTGGCCGAGGAGGGCGTCGGCACCCGCGTGGTGGACCTGCGCTGGCTGGCGCCCCTGCCCGTGGCCGACATCATCCGGGAGTCCTCGGCGACCGGCCGGGTGCTGGTGGTGGACGAGACACGCCGGTCAGGCGGGGTTGGCGAGGGCGTCATCGCCGCGCTGGTTGACGGCGGATATGTGGGCGCAGCGCGGCGGGTGGCCGGAGTTGACTCGTTTGTACCATTAGGTCCGGCGGCACGTCATGTTCTGGTCTCCCCGGAAGCCATTACCGACGGTGCCCGTACGCTGCTGGCACGGTAAATTCCGTTCCACCCGGTGCGCCACTTGCGCGCAGACGCACAACTGTGTGGACTTTGCCTGACGGCGTCGGTCCGACGCCGCGAGCAGGGACGAGATGAGGAGGCACGCGACAGTGAGCGCGACCGCTGGTCAGGCCGCCGACGGGGTACGCAGCCTGGCGGACCGGTTCGGCATCGAACCGGGGATGGTCGTCATGGAGATGGGGTACGACGACGACGTCGACCAGGATCTCCGCGACGCCCTGACCGACCGCTGTGGAGATCTGGTCGACGAGGACACCGACGAGGTGGTCGACGCGGTGCTCGTGTGGTACCGCGACGGCGACGGTGACCTCTTCGAGCTGCTCGTCGACGCCCTCGGGCCGCTGGCCGACAACGGGGTCGTGTGGCTTCTCACCCCGAAGGCGGGGCGCGAGGGGCACGTCGAGCCGAGCGAGGTCGCGGAGTCCGCGCCCACCGCCGGCCTCCAGCAGACCTCGACCGTCAACGCCGGCCGGGACTGGAGCGGCGCCCGCCTGGTGCTGCGCCGAGGGGCCAAGGGCAAGAAGTAACCCACCCTCGTCCCCTCGCGCCCCGGCGGTCCGCCGTCGGGCGCGCTGGGCTGACCTCGTCCCCCGAGTCGACCCGAGGAGTTCGCATGCTGATCGAGGTTGGCGCCGAGGCGCCGGACTTCGTGCTCAAGGACCAGAACAACCAGCAGATCCGGCTCTCGGACTTCCGCGGCAAGCGCGCCGTGCTGCTGGTCTTCTACCCGCTCGCGTTCACCGGCACCTGCCAGGGCGAGCTGGCCGAGGTGCGGGACAACCTCGACGAGTACGCCAACGACGACGTCCAGGTGCTGACGGTCAGCGTCGACTCGGTCTACAGCCACAAGATCTGGGCCGACCGGGAGGGCTACCAGTTCCCGCTGCTGGCCGACTTCTGGCCGCACGGTGGCGTCGCTGCGGCGTACGGGGTCTTCAACGACGTGGCCGGCATCGCCAACCGGGGCACCTTCGTCATCGACAAGGCCGGCGTGGTCCGCTTCGCCGAGATGAACGGCCCCGGCGAGGCCCGCGACCAGCAGGGCTGGCGCAAAGCCATCGCCGACCTGACGGCCTGATGCGGTCGGGCCGGCGGCGAACAGGTAGGCTTGCCAGCCACCGGCCCGCCGCACACGGGGCGTTCCGGGGCGCGTAGCTCAGCGGGAGAGCACTCGCCTTACAAGCGAGGGGTCGCAGGTTCGAAACCTGCCGCGCCCACCCATCACCAACAGCCAAAACCGCCCGGATCACGGCCCGGCGACCTTGGTTGCAGATCGGTCTCCAGGACGTCGGTGACCCCTTTGGCTAGATGATCATGTCCGCCAGGTGGCGTGCGAAAGGTGGCCTGCCGCAGAACTGGAGGAAGCGACGTGGGCGCGAAGACAGCCCTTCTGGCGTTCGCCGACGGCGACATCCGTCCGGCGCTGCGCGGCGCGACGCGGTCGGAGCGAGCCGAGACCGAGGCGTTGGTACGTCAAGTCCACCCCGGCTACGTGGTCGAACCCGCTGATGACAACACCTTGCTCGAGGGCACCTACCCGCCAGATGACTTCATGTACGCGACGGTCGTGGCCGGGGCAGAGTTGTACTGCGACCGGCGGCTCATGCTCGATCGCCCGTCTGAGCTACCGGAGCACCTGCGCCGAACTGGAGCAGGCCGTCGAATCATCGTCCACGGGATGCACTCGGTCGTGGACTGGCTCGGCTTCGCGGTGTGGGAGGACGGCGTGCTGATCCGATCGCTGAGCCTGTCGCCCGATAGTGGCATCCAGGAGGACATCGGCAAGCCCTACGACTTCGAGTTGCCGTACTGGGCCGGCGAACATCCCGTCGAGCCCGTACCAGGCTGGCACAACCAGGACCCCTACCCGCTGCCGTTCCATCCCCTCGACCTCGGCGAGGAAGCGTTACGCGCGCTGTTCGGTTTCATCATCGAGGGCCATCGTTCCCCCGACGACATCGACGCTGACGCCGTTCATCTGCACGGCTTTCGCGTGACCGACCCGTCCGACGAGGACCAGGCAGCCCGTGAGGCCGCATACGCGGGGGCACTACAGGCTATGGGACCGCCTCGGAGGTACCGCTTGGGACCAGACGGAGCGGTGCACGAGATCAGCGCCGACAGCTACTGATTTGCCTACCCGCGGACCAGCACGAGCGTCATGCAGGTTCTGATACCGATCTGTCACGCACGTCCTGAGCCCCCGACACCGGGCTACCGGCGAAGTGGACGTTCCTATTCCTGTCAGGCCTGCGGCCGGGCCACGCGGGTCGTAGTCTCGACCCACTGCCGAAACAGGTGTAGCGCCTCGCCGAGGTTGAGTGGCCCACACGCTGCCCTGAACTGGTCTTCCGCGACCCGGGTCAGCACCCAATCGTGCTCGCCTCTACGGAGTTCCTGCCGCTCGTAGGCCATTCCCGACAGTGCCGTATCGCCCAGGTCGATGCGGACCGACCACCCGGGGTTGTCGAGCGTCTCGATCCGAATGCCGTACTCGTGTTCCCACTCGCCATCGCACTGAGTCGCGTACCAGGCCTGGAGCCAGGACCAGACCCCGGGCGCTAGCTCGTCGTGATCATGCATCCCGTAGTCCTGATCTCGCTGTGGTCGTCAGCGTCAGGCAAGGGTAGGTCTCGCGGGCGATGTAGCGCAGCGTCGGGATGACGAGTCGCTCCACGCGCGAGCCGAGGATCATCCTGTGTCGGTGATTGCCCACCGGATCTGACGAGCGGCGAGGTAGAGGTGGGAGCGCTCTGCCATCTCATCGACTGTGCGCTCCTCGCCGGGGTTGTCCAAGTCGAGGTGGAGGAGTCCGGCTTCGTCCTGAACGAGCTGGGGTTTGTCGTCGAGCACCCAGGAGAAGGTGCCGAGGTCCACGACCTTCCAACGGGCAAGGCGCGAGAACTCGATGTGGAGCTGTACCCATCGAGTCTGACCGACCCGCCGGACGTCCAGAAGTGCGACCGCAGACTGCTGAGCGCCTTCCCCACAGCTTGACCTGAAGGTCAACTCTCTGAGGCAACCGTCGCCAAACTCCACCCCGTCCAGAAGATCGTCGGCCGTTGCCGGGAGGAGTGGTCGCCAATGCACCTGAACCACCCGGCGAAGATTACCTGCGTCCCATCCGAACGGGGGGTACCGGCCAGGCGGGCGCGGGTGACATTCCACCGTGCCCGTTGCGTGCCCGATCTCGCGGTCGGTGACGAGTGCCTGGCCAGCGGTGACGGCAGGTAGCGAGGCTGCTCTTCCTTGCGGCGCCGAGAATTCCTAACCGTGTGGCCATGCCACCTGGGCGTCTTAGGTGCGGCGCCGGCGCGGACAAGAACATGCCGTCTCCAGCCGTCGAAGGGCAACCTGTAGTGCCTAGTCGAGCGACGTCAGCCAGCTATCGGGGCCGCTTGTCCTCGACGTGTACGACGTCGAGCTCATGGCCGTCCTGGTCGCGCTTGTGGCGTCCATAGAGACCAACGGCCAGGTCGCTGCTGTCCTGGACTTCGTCGGGCCCCACGTAGGTCAGCACGTCGTTGTGGTGGCCGTAGACCACCCATCCGGGACCGGGATCGAGAGTGATGGTGCTGAAGTCTCCGGCAGATGAGCCGACGTGAACAGGGCCGTACTCGCGCAGGATCTCGATGGCCTGAGCGGCGAGGTCGGCGCTGGGTCCGGGAGTGGGTAGTACGACGCACGTGCCGTGGGCGAACACGACCCAGGATTTGCCATCCCCTTGGATGATGCGACGCCAAACTCCGGCCAGATCCTGTTCCGACATGACGTTGATCATTCCCGAGTTGGTGCACCAGCGCTAGCCGTGAAGGGCTTCACCCGGGTGACCCGGGGGTGGGATTCCTCGCCGGAGATCGTCGACGATCGGCTCGGCCCACGCCGCTTGGACGAAATTCCAGGTCCAGGTGATGCCGTCCCACCCGCCCGTAGCCCGAGCAGGTCCTACTCACGTGCTGCTGGAGTTCTGGCCCCGCCGCCACACGTCGCCCTGTGCGCCATGTCGCTCGGCCGCGTGCCGCTCCTGGGCTGCTCTCGCATCGCGCCCCGCGGCCGAGTCGTCAGGCGACGAGAGGCGCTTCCGATCGCGCCAACCCACATAGACGAACGCCGCCACCAGCAATACGACGAGCGCTCCGAGAGACACCACCAGACTCGTCATGCCATCGAAGCTACCGGGCGCGCGCCAGAGTCCGAGCTGTTGGCCGAACAGGTCGACGACCGGCTGAGATATCGCACGCTCGGACGCTACCGTCGACGCTGGCGGTGCGTCCGGGCTGGCATGCGGGGTCCGCAACCTGCCGCGAATTGTCAGACGGCACCATCAAGAAGATGATCAGTGGGGCGATAGTTGATCTTCCAGTCGGCGTAGACGCCCATCGCGCCGTCCTGGACACAATGCAGTCCGACACTTATCCAGCGAACCTCACCGTCGGCGTACCGGGCGAAGCCGACGGCGACGTGGAAGACTTCGCCGCCACATGGGCACGCACAGTCGCCCGGCTCGGCTTCCGCCCAGTAGTCGGCGCTGTCCGCGACGAAGGCAGGCGCACCGCAGGCCGTGCAGCTCACCTCGGCGCAGCCGTCTGACGGCAGCGAAGTACCGCAACCGGCCAGCCGAGCCTCGATCCCGTTGTTTGCCTAGGGTTGACAGCGGGATTCCTTCGTCTGCGCGGCTCGATCAGCCGAGCTGCGTTGGTGTGGTCGTGGCCTCCCAGGTGGTCAGGCAGAACGGGTGGCCCGCCGGGTCGGCGTAGACATAACACTGTTCGCTGTTGGGCTGGAAGTCGTACTTTGTTGCTCCGGCAGCGAGCACTCGGGCCTCGGCGGCGTCTCGGTCCACGACCATGAAGTCGAGATGCATCATGATCGACGAGGTGGGGTCGGGCCAGGTGGGTGGCGTGTATCCGGGCACAGTCTGGAAGTTGATCCGCCCGGTCGGGCTCAGCACGCATGCCCAGCCGCCCCCGGCGTGTGTCAGGGTTCCACCGGTGATGCTGGCGTAGAACTCCGCCAAGGCGACGGCGTCCGGGCAGTCCAGGGTGACCGCGCTGAGCCTGATCTCGTCGGACATGCCGCCTCCTGTGGCTCGCGCCGGCCGCTTGCAAGGCGCGCCTGTACCGATACGACGACCAGCACGATGGCACGCTCGACAGATTGAACGACGTAACCTAGCGCACACGTTGGTCGAGCACACTGATCTAGCCGCGACGCGCACTCTCGGCTGACCCAGAGCACCTGGCGGACGACTGTCGCACCTCACTCGACGGAGGTTAGGCCGACTGCCGGCGTGTCTAGTCCCACCACATGCTTGATGAATCCGTCCCACGACATGCTTGACAGTTGGTCTAGGTTCTGTGAAAGCTCGGGCCGGTCGCTGTGTGGGCGTGACTGCTGGATGTGGTCCTCCGGGGTGAGTCCCTGTAGGGGCTGTGCCTCAAATCGTGCCCATGAGCGATCTATGCGTTCTCCGCGTTCGCCTGCTCTTCCTCGGTTGTTTGTGGCAGTAGGCGGGCAACCGCCTCACGGATCCTTTCATCATCTGGGTTCCCGTGCCAGGTGACGATTGTGAAAGAATCAGTTGATGCAGTAAGTTCGGCAGCTTCCTTCGTATTTGGCACCGATTCTACGACTATCAGTAATCCGATGGTTACCGGCGAGTCCTAGACGTCGAGTGACAATTACATTCAGCGTTAGAGAGTCAATGACGAGGATGCCATCAATTCCCCGATCCTGCTGGAGGGGGAAGAAGCTCCAGCCAAGCCTCGCAATTGCTCGTCGTACTGCTTCCTGATAACTGCGCTCTGCAAAAGACTCTCTCTGATCGGGTAAGGTGCGATCGCTCGCCACTATCGATCGCTGCATCTCCCGTGCGCGCTCAAGCAACTCTCGCATCATGTCGTCAACGCTGCGGCTTGGCGGCTTCTCAATCGGAGTGGCCTGCGGCACTAGCGCCAACTCCTCCTCAAAGTCCGTCCAGCGGTGTCGAGAGCAGCGTCAGGACTGGGTGCGGGTCCACTGCTGGTTGGCGCCGCTTCCGCAGGTGTACTGGGTGATGTCGGTGCCGTCTGCCGTGCCGCTGCTCACCACGTCCAGGCACTTGCCGCTGTGTCGGGCGCGCAGCTGGTAGTAGCTGCCGTTGGCGACCCACTGCCACTGCTGGTTGGCGCCCCCGCCACAGGTGTACTGGACGACGTTGGCGTTGTTGGCGGTGGAGGCGTTGGCGACGTCGAGGCATTTGCCGCTGTTCTGGTTGACGATCCGGAAGTAGCCGCTACCGGCGTCGCGGAACTCCCACTTCTGGTTCGCGCCCCCGTTCCAGGACCATTGTCTGACTTCGGCGTTGTCGGTGACGGCATGGTCCAGCACGTCGACCACCTTGCCGCTGTTTCGGTTGGTGATGCGGTAGGAGAGTGGCGCCTCTCCGGTGACGGTGCCCGCGGCGGCGTCGATGGTGATGGTGGGATACCAGGTCAGGCTCATGGTCGTGGCGGTGGGGAAGGCGATCGGCAACCACACGTACTGGGAGTCGTTGACCGGCCCGCCCCAGGCCCCGGCCCAGCGGTCGCCGAGGTAGAGGTAGCTCGTCGTCGACGTGCCCTGGATGGGGAGCACGAAGGCCGACTGGGAGCGGAAGGTGGTCGAGTCCCCGACGTTGGTCATGCCGGTCCACGGACCGGAAATGCTGGACGCCGTGGCGTACCTGGCCTGGTTCGGGCTCCAACCGGTGAGGCCCGAGGTGAGCAGGAAGTAGGTGCTGCCGCGCTTGAACAGGGCCGGTGCCTCGCGGTTGCCGTCGTTCCAGAAGTTACCGACCAGCGTGGCCGGACTGAGGTAGTCGGCGCTGAGGCGGTAGATGAGCAGGTCGCGGTTCTCGTCGCCGGCCGAGGCCATGTAGGCGGTACCGCCGTCGTTGTAGAGCGTGATGTCCCGCGACATGTTGCCCAGCGGCCGGAAGCTGCCGTGGTAGGTGTAGGTGCCGTCCACGGTGGCCGAGGAGGCGACGGCGGCCCTGGCCTCGCCGTAGTCGGTGCCGTTCTCCTTGTGCATCCACATCACGTACCGGTTGGTGCTGGCGTTGTAGATGACCTTCGGCCGCTCGATGTTGGCCGACTGCAGTTCCGCCGCCGACGACTGGGTCAGCACGTTGTTGCGGAACTCCCAGTCGCGCAGGTTGGTGGAGCGGTAGACCGAGACCGCCCGGAACGTGTTGTTGGCGTTGCGGTTCTCACCGAACCAGTAGTAGTAGTCGCCGACCTTGAGTACCCCACCACCGTGCGCGTGCAGCAGGTTGCCGGCGGTGTCGGTGAACTGCGTGCCGTTGGGGATCGTGACCGGCGCGGCCTGGGCCGGGGCGGCGGCCAGGGTGGTGACCGCGACGATCGCCGCTCCGACCAGGGTGAGCGCCGCCACCAGGGAGGAAACCAGTCTGTTGCGTCTCACTATGTTCGTCCTTCCGTGGGCGGGCGGCGACCGTCCATCAATGTACATCGATTGTCGTTGGTGCAGGTCGAGAACGATCACCGGTAGCGTGGTGCAGGATGCAGCGGTGACGTCCATCTACCGCACCCCTGCGGGCAGGGACACCATCCGCCGGTGGTGTGCGCAGCAGCTCAACGGGTGGTCGACCCCGCACGAGCGACGCATCATCCGGGCCCACGGCCACGACACGCACCTCCTCAGCGCCGCCGCGGGCCTGGTGACGGTCGTCCTCGTCGCCGGCGACCGCTTCAGCACGGCGGCCTACCTGCCGCTGCTCACGGCCCTGGCCCGGCAGTACCGGGTGGTGGCCGCCGACATCCCGGGCCAGCCCGGCCTGAGCGCCGACGCGGCGGACGTCGCCGACGGCGGGCTCGCCTGGTACGGCAGGTGGCTTGCCGAGGTCGTCGAGGAGGCCACCAGCGGGCCGGTCGTGACGTTCGGGCACTCGTTCGGTGGCGCGGTGACGCTCGCCGCCGAGCACCCCCGGGTCAGCGGCACGGTCGCGGTGGCACCGGGTGGACTGTGCCGGCTCAGGGTCACCCCTGGTGTCCTGCTGGCGTTCCTGGGCTGGCTCGCGCGGCCCCGGCCGGCGTCGAGCCTCCGGTTGCTGCGCCTGCTGTCCGCGCCCGGCCGCACGCCGCGCGCCGAGCTGGTGGAGTGGATGACGCTCGTCGCCCGACACGCCCGTCCGGTGAGTACCGACGAGTTCCTGTCGGCGGCGACGCGCAGGACGCCGGTCGTGCTCGCGAGCGGCGACCACGACGTGTTCCTGCCCCCGGACCGGCTGCGCGCGGCGGCGGAACAGCGGCTACAGGCCGGCGTCGACATCGTCCCCGCCGCCGGTCACCTCGTCACCGACGAACACCCCGACACGCTCGCCGCGCTGGTGGCTCGGCTGGTGGATTGACCCGGGACGGGCGTCACGCGCGATCGGCGACCATCACCCGGCTGTGTGCCAGGGACGTGGTCCGACGGATCGGCAGGGACAGCTCTCGCGCCGTCTCGAGCAGGTCGTGGTCGCCGGTGACCGTGAAGCCGTACCGGGAGAGCAACGCGGCCATGGCGGCCGGCGTCCAGGTCGAGCGCCACGGCTCGGTCGCCCAGAAGCTGCGCCGGCCGGTGGACGCCATCAGCACCCGTGCGACGAGCCGACCCAGCGTCAGGGTCGTCCCGGGTAGCTGAAAGTTGACAACGAGGCGGCTCGTCGGGGCCGAGCAGGCGGCGAGCGCGGCGACCGTCGTAGACACCTCCGTCGTGGTCAGGTACGGCACGACGCCCTCCCAGATCCACGTCGTCGGCTCGTCGGGGCGATGACCGGCGACGGCCAGCGCCTCGGCTAGCCGGTCACGGGCGAAGTCCACCGTCACGAACGTCGGGGGAGTGCCGGCCAGTACCTCGGCGCGTTCGCGTTTGTCGCGTTGGCTGCTCGGCTGGTCGACCTCGAAGATCGTCCTGCCCACGAGTTCCGGCATCCGCCAGGCCCGACCGTCGAGCCCGGCCCCGAGGATCACCACCTGCGCGCTGTGGTGGGCGCGTACGGCGTCGTCGATCGCCACCGTGCGCGGCACGATCATGTCGGCGCAGGCCCGTACCGTCTCGTAGTCGACCCGTTGCCGCCACGACTGGGGCACGGCACCGTCGCGTACCCAATCCACGGCCTCCCGCTCGGCGGCGCGGAGCAGGCGCATGGCCGTCGGGTCGGCGAACCGGCCGGGAGCGACCAGGCCATCCGCCGCCGCGCGGCCCTGGCAGACGAGAACCGCCGTACGGCTCGCGGCCGGCGTCTTCGACATCGCTCGCGCTCCTGTCCGTGTGGGCTTCGCGCACAGGCCATGCCGCCGCGCGGAGCCATTTGACCGCACCCGATAGCCTTCGCGGCTATGGGCGCGATCAAACCATGGCATCTTGCGGTCCTCAGCCTTTGTTGCCTGCTGCCGTTCACGGCCGCAGTCGCGGGCGGAGTTTGGGCCGTCCTCCGCAAGCGCAACCGACGCTGACTCCCGGTCGTACGGTGGTTCGGCCTCCCGCCGCCCAGTGCGCCGCGCGCACAATTGTCCCGTGCTGACCGAGCCCGTCTCCGCGCGCCGACTGCAACTCATCGACGACCTGGAAGGGCTGCCCGGCAGCTCAGACGGCTGTCTCCTCGCCTTGACGTTGGACGCTCCGATTTTTGTCCAGGTCGGTGACTTCTGGTGGGTTGAGGACGACGCGCTGTGCGTCGCGCGAGGTGAAGGCGCGCCGATGTTGTATCGAGGTCGTCTCGAATGGCGCCGGAAGCGGTAATCGGCGGAACGGTCCTCGCCCTCGCCACCTGGCGCGGCGCTGAGCTGAACATACCCACGGGTGGCGCACGTACCCCGTCCGCCGTTAGCCTCGGTCCCCATGACCAGCGGCGACCACCACGGTCACCCCGAGCCGCCGATCGCGGGCGACGAGACCGCCACCCTGCTCGGCTCCCTCGACCGGCAGCGCGCCACCCTGGCCTGGAAGACCGGTGGGCTCGACGCGGCCGGCCTGCGGGCGACGCTCGGCCCGTCGTCGATCACTCTGGGCGGGCTGCTCAAGCACCTGGCCCTGGTCGAGGACCTCTACTTCTCCTTCAAGCTGGCCGGGCGTTCACCGGGACCCCCGTGGGACACCGTCGACTGGGACGCCAACCCGGGCTGGGAGTGGCGCTCGGCCGCCGAGGACACCCCGGAACAGCTCTACACGCTGTGGCAGGGGGCCGTGGCGCGGTCCCGGGCCACCGTCGCCGAGTTGCTGGCCGACGGCGGCCCGGAGCAGTTGGCCCGGGGCGAGTGGCCCGACGGCCAGGTGCCCAGCCTGCGGCGGGTCCTGGTCGACCTCATCGAGGAGTACGCGCGGCACGCCGGGCACGCCGATCTGATCCGCGAGTCGGTGGACGGGCTCACCGGCGAGGACCCGCCCCGCTGACCGCCAGGCGTACCGCCAGAATGGGCGCGTGCAGGATACCGTCGCCGTCGCGCTGATCACGTCACTGTCCACGTTGACCGCCGCCGCCCTGACCGGGCTGATCGCCGCCCGCAGCACCCGCCGGCAGCTCGCCCACCAGCTCACCGTCGCCCGCGAGGAGAGCGCCGACCGGGCCGCGCTCCGGCGCGAGGAGCTGCGGCGCGACGCGTACGTCGGGTTCCTCGGCGCCTGCGACGCGGCGTACCGGCGGCTGGACCGGCGGTGGATCGAGCCGGGCGCGGACGCGGTCACGCCCGGCTACGACGAGACGTACGCGGCGATGCGCGCCGTGGACGAGGCGTACAACCTGGTGTTGCTGCAGGGCCCGGCGGACGTCGCGGCGGCGGGCCGGTCGGTGGTGGCCAGCCTGACGACGGAGTACGCCGAGCAGCGCCGGCTCGCCGACGAGCCGGGCGACGCGGCGGTGTCGCTGCGCGACCGGCACCGGGAGCGGTGGCTCGCGGCCATCGAGGTACGCACGGACCGCCGCGTCGCGTTCGTCGACGTCGCCCGTCCCGCCGTCGACCGCGAGGGGTGACCGCGTGCCCCCTATGCTCGGGCGGGAACAGGGGGGGGTGATCAGGTGGATCTGTCCGGCATCGGCGCGGTGCTCTTCGACATGGACGGCACGCTGGTGGACTCCGACGCCGCCGTCGAGCGGGCCTGGGAGCGGTGGGCTTCCGAGTACGCCGTCGAACCGGCGGCGGCCCTCGCGATCGCGCACGGCAGGCCCGCCGACCAGACGATCCGTCGGCTCCTTCCCGCCCTCGACGACACGGCGGTTGCCGTGGCGGCGGCACGGCAGTTGGCGTTGCAGTACGACGACCTGTCCGACGTGACCGCCACCCCGGGCGCCCATGAGCTGCTGTCGACGTTGGCCCGGACGGGGGTGCCCTGGGCGGTGGTGACCAGCGCCGACGTGCGGCTGGCCGAGGCCCGGCTCGGTGCCGCCGGCATCGCGCCACCGGTGTTGGTGACGGTCCAGGACGTCCGCGAGGGCAAGCCGGCGCCGGAGGGTTACCTCCGCGCCGCCGCGCTGCTCGACGTGCCACCGGCGCGCTGCCTGGTCGTCGAGGACGCCGAGGTCGGGTTGCGGGCCGGGCGCGCGGCCGGCGCGGTGACCGCCGCGCTCAAGGGACTCGACGGCGACGTACGCCTGGACGACCTGGGGCAGTTGGCCCGCCAGATCGAGGCGGCGACCACCGGGAGCTGACCGATCGGGCGTCAGCCGAGGCGCGCTGCCAGCCAGGGCAGCAGGGCGTCGGCCTGGGCCTGCTGGAACGCCCGTAGGGCGGGGATGCCGGGCGGTGGCGGGCGGCGGGCGCGGTCGGCCAGGAAGCCGGCCAGCCCGGCGTACACGCCGGTGATCGCGGCCGGGTCGACGTCGGCGGTGAGCGGCAGCCGGCGCAGCATCGCCTCGGTGTCGTGCCCGCCGTGCAGCCGGACGTTCACCAGCAGCAGCGCCGTGTCCAGCCAGGCGGGCCCCCGGCAGGCCCACGGCCAGTCGACCACGGTCACCGTGCCGGCGGCGTCGAACAGCAGGTTGTCGGCCCGTACGTCGACGTGGCAGAGCGTGTCCCCGGCGAGCGCGGCGACGCCCTCGTCGGCGGCCGCGCGCAGCTCGTCCAGGTGGGCGCGAGCCCACGGATCGAGTCGTGGCGGCGGGTCGGCGGCGATCCGGTGCCAGCCCGCGAAGTCGTCCGCCAGCAGCTCGGCGGCGGTCGGCACGTGCGCGACGGGGCTCGGGGTGAGCGCGACGGCCATCGCCTCCAGGGCGTCCATGACCCGGGTCAGCTCGTCGGCCCGCCACGGGGTGTGCGGGTGGTCTCCGGCCACGTCGGAGAAGACCAACGCCACCCAGTCGCCGTCGTCGTGGCAACCCAGCAGGCGGGGCGTCGGCGCGGTCGCCGGGAGCGCGCCGGCGATGCGGGCTTCGGCGCGGTGCATGACCGGACTGTCCGGGTTCAACGCCGGGTTGACCGCCTTCACGAACGCCCGCCGGCCGGTCGCGGTACGGACCCGGTCGGCGGTGCCCGGCGAGTAACCACCCGACTGGGAGACCGCCTCGACCACCCGATCGCCGATGATCTCCTCGACCGCGGACCGTACCGTTGCCGGCAGATCACCCCAGCCGATCCGCCTCGCCGCCACCTGTGCCATCCCGCCACGGTGCACCCGCCGGTCGCGACGAACAACTCAATTCCGCCGCCGGAACGAGGCGCGGCCGGAGTGGACATGATGGACTTGTCGCCGCGATTGATCGAGAAGAAGGAGGCCGCGGTGGAGTTGACTCTGACGCCGATGACCGAGCAGGAACTGGCCCGGCTGCGGGAACCCCTGGAGGTCGGGTACGCCGAGGATCTCGTCGCGCACCGCGGCCTGACCCCGCAGGCGGCCCGGGAGCGGTCGGACGAGCAGCTCCGGGAGCTGCTGCCGGCGGGCGCGGCCACCGAGCGGGCACTGTTGCGGGTGGGGCGGGTCGACGACACCGAGGTCGGCTGGATCTGGGTCAACCTGCCGGCGAACGCCGACACCCGACAGGCCTGGATCTACAACATCGAGGTACATCCGGCGCACCGGGGACGCGGACACGCACGACGGATGATCCAGCTCATCGAGGTCGAACTGGGCGAACTGGGCGTACCCGAGCTGGGGTTGAACGTCTTCGGCACGAACACCGTGGCGATCGGCCTCTACCGGAGCCTGGGCTTCGAGGTCACCGCGCAGCAGATGGCGAAGCGGATCGACCCACCGAGCTGAACCGGGACTGTTCACCTGCCCAGCGGGAAACCCGCGCGGACCGCACCTGGGGAGGAGCGACGGATGACGCACGGCGCCGGACTGACCATCGGTGTGCTCGGCTCGTACGGTGGCCGGAACCTCGGCGACGAGGCGATCCTCACCGGCCTGCTCACCGATCTGCGCACGCAGGAGCCGAACGCCCGGATCATCGTCTTTTCCCGCCACCCGGAGCACACCCGGGCCGCGCACCCGGACGTCGAGGCGGTGCCGTGGGAGGGCGTCAGCCGTACCGACTCGGCGTTGGTGCTGGCCCAGCTCGACCTGCTGATCCTGGGCGGCGGCGGGATTCTCTACGACCGGGAGGCCCGCCGCTACCTGCGGGTCGTCCGGGTCGCCCAGGAACGCGGCCTACCGCTGATCACGTACGCGGTGGGGGTCGGACCGCTCAGCGACGCGGTCGACACCGGCATGGTCCGCGAGACGTTGGCCGGCGCCACCCAGGTGACCGTCCGGGACCAGGAGTCCCGGATGGTCCTGGAGGAGGCCGGACTGCTCAACCCGATCACGGTCACCGCCGACCCGGCGTTCCTGTTGCAGCCGGCCGACTTCCCCGCGCACCTGCTCAGCGAGGAGGGGGTGCCGGTCGGCAAGAGGCTGGTCGGGATCAGCGTCCGGGAGCCGGGACGGGCCGCCGAACGCCTCGACGTCGACGGCTACCACCGGCTGCTGGCCCAGATCGGTGACTTCCTGGTGCACCGCATCGACGCGTACGTGCTGTTCGTGCCGATGGAACGCGACGACATCCGGCACTCGCACGGGGTGCTGTCGCACATGGTCGCCGCGGATCGGGGGCGGATCCTGCACGGCACCTACTCGCCGGAGCAGGTGCTCGGGCTGATGCGCCACTTCGACCTGGCCGTCGGCATGCGCCTGCACTTCCTGATCTTCGCGGCGATGGTGGGTACGCCGTTCCTGCCGCTGCCGTACGCCGGAAAGGTCTTCGACCTGGCCCAACGGCTCGGTGTGCCGGCGCTGCGGGGGGTGGAACGGGAGGTGGAGGGACCGCTGTTGGCCGAGGTCGACCGTCTGTGGGACGAACGCGAGCAGCGCGCCGAGGCCACCGCCCGCCGGGTCGCCGAGGTCTGCGAGCAGGCCCGGGGCACCTCCGAGGTCACCCGTGGCGTGCTGGACCAGCTGCGCAGCCAGACCCTCACCCGGGCCTGACCGACGCTCACACCGCTGGGCCGGTCCAGCGGTAGCGCCACTCGCGGGCCTCCTCGCGGGCGGATTCCAACTCGTAGATCTGCGCCTCGGCCAGCCCACCGGACCCGAGGTGGTGGTGGGTGAGCGGCGGGCGGCCGTTGGTGTCCAGCTCGACGGTCACGGTCTGCCCGTCCGCCGCGCCGCCGACGAGAAGAATCTGCACGGATGAGGCCATGCGCCCATCCTGCCCGTCGTGCGGCCACCTCGCAGCGGGATGCGGGGCAGCGCGGAGCCGGCCGCGTGGTTAGTGTCGGCGGATGGCAGAGCAGACCATCGATCCGACGCTCGGCCCGGTGCTCGCCCGCGTCGGCGACGAGCGCGCCGTCCTGGAGTCATTCCTCGACTTCCACCGCGCGATCGTGGTGCGCAAGGTGCGCGGTCTGTCCGACGACGAGGCCGCCCGCCGGCTGGTGCCCTCCGCGACCACGCTCGCCGGGCTGGTCAAGCACCTGACCCTGGTCGAGCGGAACTGGTTCCCGGTGCTGCTGGCCCCCGAGCCCGGCGACGTCTACCTCCGCTCGGAGCAGGACGCGGTAGCGAGCTTCACCCTCGACGAGCGGGACACGGTCGACGGGCTCGTCGAGGCGTACGAGCGGGCCTGTGACCGGTCCCGGACGGTCGTCGCGCGTTTCGACCTCGACCACGTGGTGCCGCACCCACAGCTCGGTGAGGTGTCGGTGCGCTGGATCCTGGTCCACCTCATCGAGGAGACCGCCCGGCACGCCGGCCACGCGGACATCCTTCGCGAACTGACCGACGGGTCGACCGGAGCCCTCTGACCCCGGCCGTTCATCGGGGAGGTAGCCGGCCCGACGGGTATTCCATGCCGTCGTGGGTGCAGGCCGCCGCGGCGACCCGTGCCGCGTACCGGGCCGCCTCCGTCAGCGGCTCGCCCCGCAGCCGCCCGGCGATCAGCCCGGCGGCGAAGGCGTCGCCCGCCCCGTTGCTGTCCACCACCGGCGCGGGCGCTGCGGCGGCGGGCACCGGCACCCGCGTGCCGTCGCCGGGGAACAGCTCGGCGCCGTCCGCGCCCCGGGTCACGACCACGGTCCGGGGCGTCAGCGTCTCGGCGAGCGTCCCGGCCCGGTCGGCGAGCCGTACCCCGCTGACCAGGACCAGGTCGGCGATCTCGGCGAACGGCCGGTGGTACGGGTTGACGCCGTCCCAGTCGTGCAGGTCGGTGGAGAGCGACACACCCGGCGCGAGCGCGGCCCGGACTGCGGGCAGCAACGGCACCGGCCAGTCCATGATCGAGAGGTGGACGTGCCGGGCGTCGGCCACCAGCTCGGCCACCTGAGTCAGGGAGAACGGCGGGCCTCCGCCCCGCCACGGGCGCGGGTCGTACAGGGAGGTGCGTGCTCCGCCCGGGTCCACCAGGTTCACCGATCGCCGGGTGCCGCCCCGGTCCTCGGCCAGCGTCGCCGGCACCCCGGCCCGGGTCAGCGCCGCCCGCACCACGTCGCCGGCCGGGTCAGCGCCGAGGGTGTCGACCACCCGCACCCGCAGCCCCAGCGCCCGAGCGGCCAACGCCACCCCGGCTCCGGTGTTGCCGATCCGCAGCTCGATCGGCTCGACGGTGTGCGAGTCGGCGGCCGGCAGCGGAAGCGCGGGCACCCGAACCCGCACGTCCACCCCCAACCCGCCCAGAACCAGGAGATCGACCACGACGCGACGCTAGCCCTCGGCCCCGCGATCTTGCATTTTCTGTCCCGGCACAAGGGGCATTACCACCCACGTCGGCGACAGAAACCGCAAGATCGGCGCGAGCTTTCCGCGCGGGGCCGCCTATCCTGAGCGCGGGCGGCGACAAGGGGGAGTACGTGCTGGTCATCCACGGGCTGTGGCTGCCCGGCTCCGGGCTCGCCGTGTGGGCCGAGGACAGCGCCGCGCCGGTACCCGTCGCGTGCTCCGGCCGCCCTCCCCGGGACCGCCCGCACCCGTTCGCCGCCGGGCACGCCGATCTGGTCGCGGCCCTCACCGACGTCGCCGCGCCGGCCCGCCCGGCCACCGCGCTGCTCACCCTGCCCACCCGGGCGGGCACGCCGACCGACTCGCCCGAGCTGATCCGCACCACCGTCGCACCCCCGACCCGCGGCCGGCTCGCCCTCGCCGCGTGGCGGGTGCCCACCCTGGTGTACGCCCCGGACGACGCCCTGCCCCTGCTCCCCGCCCTGGACGACCTCCCCGTGGTGTGCGGGGCGACCCTGCGGCACCTCGGCGAGCTGGCCGACTTCGCCGCCGACCTGGTGGCCCGGGGCCGCGTCCTGCCGACCGTTGACACGCGAATCGACACGACCGCCCTGGCTGATGCCGGCCCGGCT
>NZ_JBFAOC010000023.1:0-78412 GCF_040675055.1 Micromonospora sp. NPDC049662 | reverse complement strand
TGACGCCGCTGATGCCGGCGCGGCTGATGTCGCCCTGGCTGATGCCGCTGATGCCGGCGCGGCTGATGTCGCCCTGGCTGATGCCGGCCCGGCTGACGCCGCTGATGCCGGCGCGGCTGATGTCGCCCTGGCTGATGCCGCTGATGCCGGCGCGGCTGATGTCGCCCTGGCTGATGCCGGCCCGGCTGATGCCGCTGATGCCGGCGCGGCCCGCTCGACGGCGGACCGGGTGGTCGCCCGGGCGGTGTGGCGTCCGCTGCTGACCGGCACCGACGCCGGCTGGGCCCGCTCGCTGGCGCTGGCCCTACCGCCGGCCGCCCGCGCCGCCGCCGTCGACACCGAGGGCGGCGACGGCGAGCTGACCGCCACCGAGCTGGTGGCGGACGCGCTCGACGGGCTCACCGACGCCGCCGCCCGGGCCGCTCTCGCGAACACCACCCTGGCCCGGGGAGTACGCCCGGCCGGGCCCGCGCCGGCCTGGCTGGCCGCGCTGGCCGGGCCCCGCCGCGACTTCTCCGTCGACGAGGCGGCGCTGGACGTGCTGCGTACCGAGCTGGACGACTGGCAGCGCGACGCCGCCGGCGGGGCCGTGCGGGCCAGCTTCCGACTGGTCGAGCCGGCCCCCGACGAGGTCACCGAACCGATCCTGGCCACCCGCCCGTCCGGCGACAGCACACCCGTAACCTCGACCGACACCGCGCGGTGGCGGTTGGAGTTCGGGTTGCAGGCCGCCGACGAGCCGGGCCTGCACGTCGACGCCGCCGAGGTCTGGCGGGCGCACCCGGCCGGCCGTACGGGCAGCCCGCAGGAGACCCTGCTGGCCGAGTTGGGCCGGGCCAGCCGGCTCTGGCCCGACCTGGACGCCGCGCTGCGCACGGCCGCCCCCGAGGCGATGGAGTTGGACGTCGAGGGCGCGCACCGGTTCCTCAGCGAAGGCGCGCCGGTGCTGCACGCCGCCGGCTTCGGGGTGCTGCTGCCCTCGTGGTGGCAGCGCCGGTCGGCGCGGCTCGGCGCTCGGCTGCGCGCGCGCAGCCGTACCGCGCCCGGCACGGTCGCCAGCACCGAGGCCGGCGTCGGGTTGGACGCGCTCGTCGACTACCGCTGGGAGATCGCGCTGGGCGACCAGCCGTTGTCGGCCGAGGAGTTGGCGGCGCTGACCGAGCTGAAGACCCCGCTGGTACGGCTGCGCGGCCGGTGGGTGGAGCTGGACCCGGGACGGCTCGCCGCCGGTCTGCGGCTGCTCCGCTCGGCCGGCGAGCTGACCGTCGCCGACCTGCTCCGCCTGGGGCTCACCGACGGCGAGGACACCGGCGCGCTGCCGGTGCTGGAGGTGAGCGCCGATGGCGCGCTGGGCGACCTGCTGGCCGGGGCGGTCGAACACCGGCTCACCCCGCTCGACCCGCCGCCGGGATTCGTCGGGACGCTGCGGCCGTACCAGCAGCGGGGGTTGGCCTGGCTGGCCTTCCTGCGGTCGCTGGGGCTCGGCGGGGTGCTGGCCGACGACATGGGGCTGGGCAAGACCGTGCAGTTGCTCGCGCTGCTCGCCGGAGATCCGCCGGACGCCGGGCCGACGCTGCTGGTCTGTCCGATGTCGCTGGTCGGCAACTGGCAGCGGGAGGCGGCGAAGTTCACGCCGGGGCTGCGGGTGCACGTACACCATGGCGCGGAGCGCGCGCGGGGGGCGGAGTTCACCACGGCCGCGCACGGCGCGGACCTGGTCGTCACCACCTACTCGGTGGCCGCGCGCGATGCCGTCGACCTGGCCGGCATCGACTGGCACCGGGTGGTGGTGGACGAGGCGCAGGCGATCAAGAACGCCTCCACCCGGCAGGCCGAGGCGGTCCGCGCGCTGCCCGCCCGACAGCGGGTGGCGGTGACGGGTACGCCGGTGGAGAACCGGCTCGCCGACCTCTGGTCGATCATGCAGTTCGCCAATCCGGGGCTGCTCGGTCCGGCCGCGACGTTCCGGAAGCGGTTCGCCGAGCCGATCGAGCGCAACGGCGACGCCGAGGCCGCCGAGCGGCTGCGCCGGATCACCGGCCCGTTCGTGCTGCGCCGGCTCAAGACCGACTCGTCGATCATTTCGGACCTGCCGGAGAAGCTGGAGATGGAGGTGGTCTGCAACCTCACCGCGGAGCAGGCGGCCCTCTACCAGGTGGTGGTCGACGACATGCTCGCCCGGATCGAGACCAGCGACGGCATCGAGCGACGCGGGTTGGTGCTGGCCACCATGACCCGACTCAAGCAGGTCTGCAACCATCCGGCCCAGTTGCTGCGCGACGGCTCCCCGCTGGACGGGCGCTCGGGCAAGCTGGCCCGGCTCACCGAGATCCTGGAGGAGGTGCTGGCGGCGGGGGAGCGGGCGCTGCTGTTCACCCAGTACGCCGAGTTCGGCGCGATGTTGCGCGGTCACCTGTCGGCGCGGTTCGGCCGGGAGGTGCTGTTCCTGCACGGTGGGCTCGGCAAGGCCGAGCGGGACGCCCTGGTGCAGCGCTTCCAGTCCGCCGACGGTCCACCGCTGTTCGTGCTGTCCCTCAAGGCCGGCGGCACCGGCCTCACCCTGACCGCCGCCAACCACGTGGTGCACGTGGACCGGTGGTGGAACCCGGCCGTGGAGGACCAGGCGACCGACCGGGCGTTCCGGATCGGGCAGCGGCGACGCGTGCAGGTCCGCAAGTTCGTGTGCGCGGGCACCGTCGAGGAGAAGGTGGCCGCGCTGATCGCCGACAAGCGCAGCCTCGCCCAGCGCGTGGTCGGCACCGGCGAGCAGTGGATCACCGAGCTGTCCACGGGTCAGCTCCGGGACCTGTTCGCCCTGGAGGCCGGGGCGGTGGTGGAGTGACCGACCGATTCGCCGACTACGGCCGCCCCCGCAAGGTCGACGGAGGGCTGAAGGCGCGCAGCGCCCGAGGCGCGATCGGACGGTCCTGGTGGTCCCGGCGCTTCCTGGAGGTGCTGGAGTCGTTCGCGCTCGGCACCCGGCTGACCCGGGGCCGGTCGTACGCGCGGGCCGGTCAGGTGCTCCGGCTCGACGTCACGCCCGGCCGGGTCACCGCCCAGGTGCAGGGCTCCCGGCCCCGCCCGTACGAGGTCTCCATCGCGCTGGCGGCGTTCCCGGAGGCGCTCTGGTCCCGGATCGAGGACGAGTTGGCCGGTCAGGCGTTCTTCAGCGCCCGACTGCTCGCCGGGGACCTGCCCGACGAGTTGGAGGAGTTGTTCGCCACGGCGGGCGCCCCACTCTTTCCCGCCGCCGTCGACGAGCTGACGCAGCGCTGCAACTGCCCCGACTTCGCGGTCCCGTGCAAGCACCTGGCGGCCACGTTCTACCTGCTCGCCGAGGCGTTCGACGCGGACCCGTTCGAGCTGCTGCACTGGCGTGGCCGATCCCGGACGGACCTGCTGGACCGGCTGCGCGCCCGCCGCGCCGAGGCGACCGGCACACCGGCGTCGCCCGCGCCGGCCTCCATCGTGGACCCGAGCCCGTCGGCGGTCGACGTGCTGCCACCGGCCGGCGCGTCCCGGGCGCTCGCCGGGTTGGCCGACACGCCCGTCGCGGACGCGGTGGACCGTTTCTGGACGGCGCCCGTGCCGCTGCCCGACCGGCCACCCCGGCTGGCGACCGGGCCGGACCTCCTGCTGCGCCAGCTCGGTCCGCCGGCACCGGCCATCGGTGGGCCGGGCCTGCTGGAGCGGCTGCGCCGCGCGTACCGGGCCTTCGGCCCGGGGTGAGTCGTCACGTCCAGCGGCGGCGGAACCGCCACATGATCGCCGCGTTGGCGACCAGCACCACCGCGCAGATCGCGCCGGCCAGCCGGCCGGCGAACACGGCCATCGCCGGGAGCGACGCCCACAGCACGATGGTCAACAACATCAGATAACGGCCCCGACGGGCCCGGACCCGATGGTCGAGCCGGGCGAAGAACGCCGGGTCACTCTCCCGGAGCTGACGGGTGATCTGGTCGAACCTGCGCTGATCCTCTTTGCTGAGCATGGCGCTGCCTTCCCCTCACGCGTTCAGCGGTTCGGCGGCATACCCGCTGCGACGGCGGCTCACGCTCCTGCTCTTCCTACTTTTCCCCAGCGTGAGAGCACTTCACGTCCGGCTTATCCGAACCTTAAGTTTGCCTGTGGTGGTGAACAGCGGTGAACGTGGCGCGTACGGCCGCGTGGTCCGATCCGTACCCGGCTGACGCGCGTCCGCCCTGCTGGGAAGGTTGGAACCCGCCCGCGCCAACCCGTCGGCCTTGAATGCCGTGGTGAGGGCTGTCTTAAGTGCCCTCACGGGCGTGTTCGGCCCACCTTGAAGGCACCTGAGCGCTTGGTTACCTTGCCGTAGCAACCCCCTCAGGCAACAGTCGCCGCACCTGCCGCACCTGCCCGGTCGCAGCTTTCCGGCGCTCATCAGAAATCGGGATTGGTACATGGCCGACCAGAATGTGCCACCACGTCGACCGCGGGACGACCGCGGCTGGGACGGACGCCAGCACCACACCTCGGACACGTACGGCGACTCCACCGCGCCCGCGTCGTACGGATACGACTCGCCCCACCCCTACCAGGGCGGCTACCCGGCGCAGGGCGACCCGCGCGAGCAGTACGTCGACGGGTACGCGTACAACGCGCAGCCCGCCCCCGCGCCGCGTGGGCCGCAGTGGGTCGGCCCCGAGGGCCTCGGTCGGCCCGCCCCGTCCGGCCCGGCCGGCGTCGGACTGCCCACTCTGGACGACGACAGCGAGCCGGGCCGCAAGGTCGGCCGGCGTAAGGCCATGGCCGCGCTCGGTGGCACCGCCGCCGTCGTGGCCGGTGGCGCGGCGCTCGCCATGACCCCGCAGTTCCGCGACCTCTTCGGTGACGAGGCGGCGGCCGACGCGACCGGCAGCACGGTGACCGACGGGACCGCGGCGCGCCCCAGCGGCCAGCAGCCCAGCACGGTGCGTACCTACACCGAGCAGAACGAGAGCTACATGGGCTCGCGCGCCGGTGAGGCGCTGAAGAAGAACGCGCCCGCCGGTGGCCGTACCTTCTCCGGCCCGGCGGCGGCCGCCGCGGCGACCGAGGTGACCGTCAAGACGGTGCTCGCCAAGGACCCGATCCTGCACCTGGCCCGGCGGGCCACCTTCGGGGCGACGCCCGCCGTCGTCGCCGACATCAAGAAGCAGGGCATCGACGCCTGGATCCGGACGCAGCTCGACCCGGACAAGATCGAGCCGAGCAAGGCCGAGCTGAAGCTCGCCGAGCTGCCCACCCAGTCGCTCTCCGTGCAGCAGCTCCGTGACCAGCGGGACAAGCTCAACGACCAGGGCGCCCAGCCGGAGCGGGAGGTGGTCGACGCCACCCTGGCCCGGCAGATCTGGTCGAAGCGTCAGCTCTTCGAGGTGATGGTCGACTTCTGGAACGACTTCCTGCACGTCGCCGCCGACTTCGACGGCGGGGAGGTCTACCGGACCTCGTTCGACAAGGACGTCGTGCGCAAGCACGCGCTGGGCAGCTACCCCGAGATGCTGGTCGCGGCGAACAAGCACCCCGCGCTGCTGATCTACCTGAACCAGAAGGACTCCCGCAAGGACGCCATCAACGAGAACCTCGCCCGGGAGAACCTCGAGCTGTACTCGGTCGGCGTCGACGGCGGCTACAAGGAGGGTGACGTCCGGCAGGCCGCCATGCTCCAGACCGGCCGTGCCGTCGACGACAAGGGCCAGTACGTCCTGCGCGTCAACCAGCACTACATGGGCAAGGTGAAGATCCTCGGCTTCACCCACGCCAACACGTTCAGCATCAAGGACGTCAACAACCCGACGGCCAAGGAGATCGCCGCCGTCGACGCAGCGATCGACAAGTACATCACCTACATCGCGCTGCACCCCTCGACTGCGAAGTACGTGGCGCAGAGCCTGGCGACCCGGTTCGTCTCGGACACCCCGCCGAAGTCCCTCGTGGACCGGCTGGCCAAGACGTACAGCAGCAACAACGGCATGATCAAGCCGGTGCTGATGACGCTGTTCAGCTCGTCGGAGTTCTGGGCGGCCGTGGGTCAGAAGGTCCGCCGGCCCATGGAGTACCTGGTCGCCACGTACCGCACGCTGGGCGTCTCGCCCGAGGCGTCGCCGAAGAACAACAACGGCGACAACAAGCGCACCCCGTTCGCCCGGGGCCTGCGGCAGATCCACGACAAGCTGCGCGAGCTGGGCCAGTACCCGATGGGTCAGCCCACCCCGGACGGCTACCCCGACGTCTACGTCGCGTGGACCTCGGCGGGCACGATGGTCAACGGCTGGAACGAGGCCGGCGAGATCGTGGCCGGTTACCGCACCGTCTTCACGTACACCGCGCCGGAGAAGCTGGTCAAGGCGCCGGCCACCGCCGGGGCGTACGTGGACGCGCTGTCCCTGCGGCTCGTGGGCCAGAAGCTGAGCACCCGGGAGAAGAACCTGATCCTCGGCGTGGCCGGTGTGGCGGCGACCGCCAAGGTCGACGCCACGTTCAACGGGGCCATCACCGCCGTCGCGCGGGCGATCCTCGCTTCCCCCCAGCACCACCTCCGGTGAGGCACCCGATGGAGAAGACTGTGTACAACTCTTTCCCCCTGCACCCCGAATGCCCCGACGTGCGACGGCTGGCCGACAACCCGGCCGAGGCGCTGCTGCGCGCCGAGGCCGACCTCGTGGCCGCCGAGAACGCCGCCGAGGCCGACCGCTACCGCCGGCTGGAGGACCTGGAGGAGGCCCAGCAGGACGGGCGCGGCGTCACCCGACGGACGTTCGTCGCCGGCGCGGCGGCGACCGCCACCGCGCTGGCCACCTCCCAGTTCGTCACCACCTCGGCGTCGTTCGCGGCCACCAAGACCGGCACGCTGATCCACGTCTTCCTCTACGGCGGTCTCGACGGGCTGAGCCTCGTCGCGCCGGACGGCGACGCGGTGCTCGCCAAGGCCCGGCCCGACCTGCTGCTCGGCAACGACTCGCTGGCCCTGAGCCGCGGCTTCAAGCTGACCAGCGCGTTCAAGCCGCTGGAGAGCTTCCTCAAGGCCGGCCAGCTCGGCTTCATCCCGGCGGTCTCCGACGAGCGGCTGTCCCGCAGCCACTTCCAGGCCGCCGACGCCTGCAACCTGGGTGGCCTGCCCAACGAGACCGGCGGCCGGGGCTGGCTCGACGGCCTGGTCGACAACCTCGGCAAGGGCACCGCGTTCCGCAGCGTCGGCATCGGCAGCACGCTGCCCCGCTCGCTGGTCGGCAACAACGGCGCGCTCTCGCTCAACAGCGTCGGCTCGCTGCGCCTCAACGGCGACGACAAGTTCCGGGCCGCCACCGAGAAGGCCATCAAGGGGCTCTTCACCGGGATCAACCACCCGGTGGAGGAGGCCGTGCAGGAGGGCATGGGCGCGCTCGCCACCGCCCAGAAGCTCGCCGCCAAGCCGTACCAGCCCGCCGCGGGCGTCAAGTACGAGGGCGTCGGCAACGCGTTCCAGCAGCTCGCCCAGCTCATCAAGGGCGGCGCCAACGTCCGGGTCGCCACCGTCGGCATGGGCGGCTACGACACCCACGAGAACCAGGGCACCCAGAGCGGTGGTCAGCTGCACCGCCGGCTGAACGAGCTGGCCAGCGCGATGGCGGCGTTCTTCACCGACCTCGGCCCGCAGGCCGCCGACGTGACGATCATGGTGTCCAGCGAGTTCGGCCGCCGGGTCGGCTCGAACACCGGCGGCACCGACCACGGCCACGGCGGCGTGGTCACCGTGCTGTCCGGCAAGAAGCTGGCCGGTTCGCTGCTCGGCACCTGGAACGGGCTCAGCAAGTTGGACTCCGGCGACGTGCCGGAATACAACAACATGTTCAACGTCTACGGCTCCCTGGCGCAGGGCCGCTTCGGGCTCACCAACGCCGAGGTGCAGAAGGTGTTCCCGCGCATGAAGTACGCCCCCATGAAGCTGTACGCGTGACCTACCCGGGCACCCACGCCGCCGGCCGCCGCACCGGGACCTCGTCCCGGCACGGCGGCCGGTCGGCTGCTCCCGTACCCCCGCAGGTCCCGGACCGGCGCGGACCCGGCGGCCGGCGGTTGCTGGCCGTGCTGCTGCTGGTCGGGTTGCTGGCCAGCGTGCTGCCGTGGTGGCTGGGTACGCCCGCCGGTTCGCTGCGCAGCACCGCCGCGACCCTCACCGCCGGCGGCCGGATCACCGGCCTGATCGCCGGTTACCTGCTGCTCGTGCAGGTGCTGATGATGAGTCGCCTGCCGGCGCTGGAACGGTGGATCGGCGGCGAGCAGATCGGCCGCTGGCACCGCGACATCGGCGCGACGCTGCTGGTCACCGTGCTGGCGCACCTGTCATTGATCCTCGTCGGGTACGCCGACCTGCGGAACCACTCGGTGTTCGCCGAGGTGGGCACGCTGCTCGGCAGCTACGAGGACATGCTCTCGGCCTTCGTCGCCACCGGCATCATGATGGTGGTCGGGTTCAGCAGCGTCCGGGCCATCCGGCGCGCGCTGCCCTACGAGCTGTGGCACCTGCTGCACCGGTCCAGCTACCTGGTGCTGCTGCTGGGCTACGGGCACCAGTTCAGCCACGGCGCGCAGCTCTACAAGCCGGGCCCGGTACGCACCGGCTGGATCGCGCTCTACCTGCTGGTGGTCGCCGCGCTGCTCTGGGGACGGGTGATCGCGCCGCTGGCGTTCAACCTGCGCTACAAGCTGCGCGTCGCCGACGTGGTCGCCGAGAGCCCCGACACGATCTCCATCTACCTCACGGGCGAGCGGCTGGGCCGGCTAGCGATGCTCGGCGGGCAGTACTTCCGCTGGCGTTTCCTCAGCCCCGGCTGCTGGTGGCAGTCGCACCCGTTCTCCGTCTCCGCCGCCGCGAACGGCCGCTGGCTGCGGCTCACCGTCAAGGTCGTCGGCCGGCACACCGCCGACCTGCGCGACCTCGAACCGGGTACCCGGGTGTGGGCGCAGGGCCCGTCGGGCACCTTCACCGCCGCGCACCGGGTGCGCGAGCGGGCGCTGCTGATCGCCGGTGGCAGCGGCATCACGCCCATCCGGGCCATGCTCGAGGAACTACCGCCGGGCGCGGCCCTGATCTACCGGGCCCGCACCCCCGCCGACGTGCTGCTCAGCCGCGAGCTGGACTGGCTGGCCCAGGAACGCGACACGTCGATCTGGTACGTCATCGGCTCCCGCGACGACCCCGGCCCCCGCCAGCTCATGAGCCCCGACGGCCTGCGCCAACTGGTACCCGACGTGGCCCGACGGGACGTCTACCTGTGCGGACCGTCCGGGCTCGTCGAGCAGTCGGTGCGCGCGCTGCGCCGCGCCGGCGTGCCCCGCCGGCAGATCCACCTGGCCACCTTCGAACTGTAGGAAGGCATCGCATGCGTCGCGCGTTGCTCGCGATCACCGGTCTGGCCGCCAGCACCACCGCCCTGGTGGTGCTCAAGGGCTCGCCGGGCACCACCCAGGTCGCCCAGAACCTGCCGACCGCGCAACCGGTCAACCCCAGCGGACCGGGGATCGACCCGAGCGTCGCCCCGGCCGCCGATCCGTCGGGTGCGGCGCCGAAGCCGTCGGAGACCGCCGACGCGTCGGTGTCGCCGAAGCCCGGCAAGACCACCGCCAAGCCGTCCGGCACGAAGACCACCGCGAAGGCTCCGACCGCGCCGAAGACCACCACCAAGGCGCCGCAGTCGACCACCCGACGGGTCACCGGGCCGCCGGTGGACACGGCGGACGACTACGGGTACGTGCAGGTGCAGATCGTGGTCTCCGGCAACAAGATCATTGACGCGACCACCCTGGGGTTGCCGAGCGGCGGCGAGTCCGACATTCACAGCGGCGACGTCCGCAGCAAGTACAACGGCACCGGTGGCGAGGTGGTGCAGAAGCAGAGCGCCAACCTCAACACCGTCTCCGGCGCCACCGCCACCAGCAACGCGTACAAGTCGTCGCTGCGGGCCGCCATCGAGCAGGCGTTCTGACGTGCCGGCCGCGATGACCCGGCCCGGGTTGTGCCGGGTCGAGCACATCATGGGTACGACGATCACCCTGGACCTCGCCGACGACCTGTCTCCGGCGCGACTGCGGGAGCTGGCCGACGACGTCTTCACCTGGATGCACGAGGTGGACGCCCGGTTCAGCACGTACCAGTCGGACAGCGAGGTGTGCCGGTTCGACCGGGGCGAGGTGCTGCTCTCCGAGGCGTCGGCGGACCTACGCTTCGTGCTGGAGGCCTGCGCCGACCTGTGGGGCGTCACCGACGGGTTCTTCGACGCGTACGCCACCGGCGGGCTCGACCCGTCCGGGTACGTGAAGGGCTGGGCAGCGCAGGTCGCCTCCGACCGGCTCCTCGCCGCCGGGGCGGCGAACCACTGCGTCAACGCCGGCGGCGACGTCCGCGTACGCGGCTTCTCGCCCACCGGCGAGCCGTGGCGCATCGGCATCCGGCACCCGTGGGACGAGATGGCGACCTGCCTGGTGCTCGCCGGCACCGACCTGGCGGTGGCCACCTCCGGCGTCTACGAGCGGGGCCGGCACGTGCGGGACCCTCGCCGGGGCGCGCCGGCCACCGGACTGCGCTCGGTGACCGTGGTCGGCAGCGACCTGGGTGTCGCGGACGCCTACGCCACCGCCGCCCTGGCCATGGGCGCGGCCGGGATCGGCTGGCTGGACCGGCTGACCGACCACACCTACGCAGTGGTCACCGACGACGCCCGCCAGTTCCACTCCGCCGCCCTCCCGCAAACGGCCTGACCGGACCCCGCCCCGCACCACTCTCCGCGATCTTGCGCCCGCGCCCTGCCCCCGCGATCTTGCAGTTTCGGTTGCCGATCCGCCCCTTGTGATGGGGAATGCCGCGACACAAAGTGCAAGATCGACGAGGTTGGGTGGGGCGGGGGTGGGGGGGGGTGACGGGTCTAGCGGAGGGGGCGGTGGGTGGTGGCGGGGCGGGTGCCGGTGGGGCGGGGGCGGCCGGGGCGCGAGCTGGTTGGGCGGGTGCCGGCCCAGCGGTGCCCTCGTTGGCCGCGCCGGGGCGGCTCGGTGCCGCCGGGATACGGCGACCGGTCGTGTGTGGACATCGTTCCCCCGTTCGTGGCGCGCGTTCGCGCGGTCACCTGCTCAACGAGGACCGGTGGCCCGGCGACGCTGTCGGTCACCGGATCGGATCGTCGGCCGGCCCCGGCTCACCTTCCCCGGCGGGGCAGCGGCAGGTGCCCGGGGAGCAGGTCGTGGGTGAGCGTCACCCCGCTGGCGCGCAGCGCCTCGATCAGGGTGTTCTGCACCAGGTACGAGTCGGGGAGCTGCCAGCGGGCCTGCTCCGGCGCGACCGCCCAGCGGACGGTCCCCTCCGGCAGCCGGGTCGGCGGCGCGGGGATCCACGAGCCCGGCCCGTGCCGGACCACGTGGAAGCAGTGCTCCAACTCGGGCCGCAGCGGGTCACCGGGACGCACCAGGAACATCCACCGGCCGGTGGGGGTCACCAGCACGGGCCCGCGTACGCCGGTGCCGGCCGGGTGGGTCTGCACGGCGTCGAGTACGTGCCGGCCGAGGTGCGCCGGCACCTCCAGCACGTCGAAGGTCCGCCCGGTGGGCAGCAGCACACCGTGTGGGCGGGTCCGCCACCAGGTGGCCACCCGGGCCGGGTCGGTGGTGGCCGCCAGTTCCCAGTTCTCCAGCGCCGGGTGGCAACCCACGGTGGGACAGCCGGCCCGACCGCACACGAACCTGCTGCGGGCGAGGCAGGCGCCGGGCGTCACCTCCCACCCGTGTACGGCGTACCGGATGGCGACCCGGCGCAGCCGGACGCGTTCCAGCGGCGACAGTTCGGCGACGCGTGGTCCGACGTTCCCCCACATGTGTGCCATCTCCCCTCGGTCGGGCCCGGCGGACGCCAGGTCGCAGTTCGAGCGCCGTCACTGCCGTAACCCACGATCGTTGAGGTTGACGAACGGCTCATGCAACTTGCACGAAAAGTACGAGGACTGGCTGTCCGGCTGACGTACAGGCTGTGCGACCAGCGAAAACTGCAAGACGAACGACTGATCGCCGCACCCGCGGACAGCGCCCCGCCCTTCGGCGGTGGCAGGGGAGGGATGGGGAGATGGACGAGCTACCCATTGGCCGGCGAGTGGCCTACTGGCGGGGGCGACGCAAGATGTCGCAGCAGGTCTTCGCGGACCGCCTGGGCAAGTCGAAGAGCTGGGTCGACAAGGTCGAGCGGGGCGTCCGCCGGCTGGACAAGTTCTCGGTCCTCTACGAGATCGCCGACATTCTGCAGATGGACGTGCAGCTTCTGCTGGGCCGCGACCCGGAGCGGCGTACGGACGCCTTGAACTGCATCGACCAGATCGAGGTGCAGGAGATCCGGGCCGCCCTGGAGCGGTACGACTCGATGAGCGCGTACTTCGACGCCGTGCCGTACCCGCCGCCGCTGGACGACATGCGCAAGGCCGTCAACCACGCCTGGCTCACCTACCAGTACGGCCGCTACGGGATGCTCACCCGCGCGCTGCCCAAGCTGCTGCGTGACGCGCAGGCCGCCGACGCCGCCTACAGCGGGGCGCAGGCGCCGGAGGCGGCGCACCTGCTCGGGCAGGTCTACCAGATCGCCTCCTCGGTGCTGCGCAAGCTCGGCGAGTTCGAGCTGGCCTGGCTGGCCGCCGACCGGTCGATGGCGGTCGCCCAGCGCGCCGACGACCCGCTGCTGGCCGGCATCGCCACCACCCGCGTCTGCAACGCCCTGGTCGCCATGGGTCGGGCCCGGCCGGCGCTGGAGCTGAACGTCCAGATCGCCAACCGGTTGGCCCCGGGCGGCAGCAACGAGGTGTCGCCGGCCCGGCTGTCCGTGTACGGGATGCTGCTGTTGCAGGGTGCGATGGCCGCGTCCCGGATCGGCGACTCGGCCAGCGTCGACGACCTGATCAACTGTGCGCAGGAGGCCGCCACCCTGCTCGGCGGCGACCACAACCACTACTGGACGTCGTTCGGCCCGACGAACGTCGAGCTGCACCGGGCCGCCGCCGCCGTCGAGCTGGGCGACGGGGGCCGCGCCGTGGAGGTCCACCAACTGCGCATCGCCGAGCCCGACTTCAACGCGCTGCTGCCCGAACGCCGGGCCCACCACCTGCTCGACATCGCCCGCGGGTACGCCCAGATCGGCGACGTGGCCAACGCCGGCGAGATGCTGCTGCTCGGCGACCGGCTCGCGCCGTCGGAGATCCGCTGCCGGCCGATCGCCCACGAGGTGATGTCCGACGTCCTTCGTCGCACACGGGGTGCGCCGCCTTCTCCGGTAGCGGAGTTGGCTGAGCAGATGGGAGTAGGGGTATGAGCGCGGAGCCGGTGTGACGACCGGCCAACCACACACCAGCGAGCACCGTGCGGTGCTCTACGTCATCGCCTGCGGTTCGCCGTTGGCCCGTCACGTCGGCCGCCTGGTCGAGTTGGCCCAGGCCGACGGCTGGGACGTCTGCGTGGTCACCACGCCGGACGGCGCGAAGTTCGTCGACCAGGCGGCACTTCACCGACAGACCGGCCACCCGGTACGGACGCACTACAAGAACCCCGGCGACCCGGACGTGCTGCCGCCCGCCGACGCCATGGTCGTCTGCCCGGCGACCGTGAACACGGTCAACAAGTGGGCGGCCGGCATCGCCGACACCCTCGCGCTCGGCCTCCTCGTCGAGGCACAGGGCAAGGGCATCCCGATCGTCGCCGTGCCGTACACCAACGTCGCGATGGCCGCCCACCCGGCGTTCCGGGCCGGCGTGGCCCGGCTGGCGGACTGGGGGATCACCGTGCTCTTCGGTGACCACGTGGTGGCCCTGCACCCACCCGGTACGGGGGAGCAGCACATGCACGCCTTCCCCTGGGCGATGCCGCTCGCCGCGCTGCGGACCGTCGCGTACCGCGCCGCCTGAGCCCGCCCGGCGCGTTGGCGGCGGGTCGACGGCGCTGTCGCACCGCCAGCCGGCGCGGTGTCGCCCAACCGGCGGTGCGCGCCGCGCGGTCAGACCTGCGGCTCGCGCGGCGTCGCCAGCTCGCGGCCGGCGAGGGGCGGCCGGACCGTCGGCCGGCGCGGCCGGGGCCGGGTGTCACCGCCTGCGGGCCTCCGCGCCGGTAAGCTGGCCCGCCGTGAGCACAAGCCGATCCGCCGCCACGGTGAGCGACGTGGTGGCCGAGATGGAGCGCCGCTATCCGCCCGTCTGGGCGCAAGAGTGGGATCGTGTCGGCCTGGTGCTCGGTGAGCCGACCGCCCCGGTCCGCCGGGTGCTGTGCGTGGTCGACGTGGTGCCCGAGACGGTCGCCGAGGCGCTCGCCGTCGAGGCCGACATGATCGTCGCGCACCATCCGCTGCTGCTGCGCGGGGTGTCGTCGGTCGCGCCGACCACCGTCAAGGGGCGGATCGTCCACGACCTGATCCGGGCCGGCGTGGCGCTCTACGCGGCGCACACCAACGCCGACGTGGCCTCCCCGGGCGTCTCCGACGCGCTCGCCGCCCGGTTCGGCCTGACCGGGCTGCGCCCGCTGCAACGGCCCGCGCCCGGCTCTCCCGCCCACGGTGACGACCGTGGATTCGGCCGGATCGGCGACCTGCCCCACCCGATGACCCTCGCCGAGCTGACCCGGCACGCCGCCGCCGTGCTTCCCGTCACGTCCTGGGGAGTTCGCGCCGCAGGCGATCCCCGGCGTATGGTTCGTACCCTCGCCGTCAGCGGCGGGTCGGGAGACAGCTTCCTCGGCGCCGCGACCGCCGCCGGGGTGGACGCGTTTCTCACCTCCGACCTGCGGCACCACCCGGCCAGCGAGCACGTCGCCGCCGATGGTCCCGCCCTGATCGAGGCCGCCCACTGGGCGACCGAACGACCGTGGCTGGACGACCTGGCCGCCTTCCTGCGGGAGGCGCCGGGCGTCGAGACGCTGGTGTCCGACCTGGACACCGACCCGTGGACCGTGCACGCCGCCGCACCCGTTGTGGACGACAAGGAGCCCGACCGTGAAGGCTGACCCCCAGGTCCAGCGCCGCCTGCTCGACCTTCAGGCGCTCGACACCAACCTCGCCCAGCTCGCGCACCGCCGCCGGTCGCTGCCGGAGCGGGCCGAACTGGAGGCACTGGCCCGGGAACTGTCGTCGCTGGAGGACGAGCGGGTACGCGCCCAGGTGGCGGTCGACGACCTGGACCGGGACATCGCCCGCTTGGAGAAGGACGTCGAGCAGGTCCGCGCCCGCAAGGAGAAGGACCAGAACCGGCTCGCCGCCGGCACCGGTCCGGCCCGGGAACTGGAGGCGCTCCAGCACGAGCTGGCCTCACTGAACCGGCGTCAGGGTGACCTGGAGGACGCCGAGCTGGAGTTGATGGAGCAGCGGGAGACCGCCCAGGGCGTCCTCGACGGTGTGGAGCAGCGGCTGGCTGACGCCCGGGAGAAGCGGGCCGCCACCGAGCAGCGCCGGGACGACGCGCTGGCCGAGATCGCCAAGGACGAGGAGTTCAAGCGGGGCGCCCGGCAGCCGCTCGCGGCCGACCTCCCCGCCGAGCTGGTCACCCTCTACGACAAGATCCGCGAGGACACCGGGCTGGGCGCGGCGCTGCTCACCGCCGGCCGCTGCGGCGGCTGCCGACTGGACCTCTCCGGCGCCGACCTGGCCCGCATCCGCAAGGCCGCCCCGGACGACGTGGTCCGCTGCGAGGACTGCCGGCGGATCATGGTCCGTACCAACGAGTCGGGCCTGTAGGTCGTGGCGCCGCGCGTGGTCGTCGTCGAGGCCGACGGCGGGTCCCGGGGCAACCCCGGGCCGGCCGGCTACGGCGCGGTGGTGCGCGACCCGGAGACCGGCGAGGTGCTCGCCGAGCGCGCCGAGTCGTTGGGTACGGCGACCAACAACGTCGCCGAGTACCAGGGCCTGATCGCCGGTCTGCGGGCCGCCGCCGAGCTGGCCGCCACCGAGGTGGACGTCCGGATGGACTCCAAGCTGGTGGTCGAGCAGATGTGCGGCCGGTGGCAGATCAAGCACCCCGGCCTGCGTCCGCTCGCCGCGCAGGCGGCCGCGCTGGTGGGCCGCTTCGGCGCGGTCCGCTTCACCTGGATCCCCCGCGAGGAGAACCGGCACGCCGACGCGCTCGCCAACGCCGCGATGGACGCCGCCGCCGGCCGACCCACCCCAACGGCGTCCCCGAGCGCACCGGCCTCGGCCAGCGCACCGGCCGGAGGCACGTCGACGGGCAGCGACCCGGCGACCGCGCCGGCCTCCTGGGAGCCCCGTCCGAGCTTCACCGCCACCCGGCTGATCCTCGTGCGGCACGGCGAGACCGCGTACACCGAGCAGGGCCGCTACTCCGGCCGCGGCGACGTGCCGCTCTCGGAGCGCGGCCGGGCCCAGGCCGCCGCCACCGGCACGCGCGTGGCCGCGCTGGCCCCGTCCGTCGCGGCCGTGCTCAGCTCACCCCTTTCCCGGTGTACGGCCACCGCGGCGGCGATCGCCGACGCGATCGGCGACGTGCCGGTCCGCACCGAGGCCGACCTGATCGAGTGCGACTTCGGGCAGTGGGAGGGGCGTACCTTCGCCGAGGTACGCCAGCAGTGGCCGGGGGAGATGGACGCCTGGCTCGCGTCGGCGCGGATCGCCCCGCCGGGCGGCGAGTCGTTCACCCAGGTGGCCGAACGGGTGCGTCGGGTCGTCGAGGCGCTGCCGAAGGCGTACCCCGGAGAGACCGTGGTGGTCGTCTCGCACGTCTCGCCGATCAAGCTGGCGCTGCGCGACGCCCTCGCCGCCACCGACGGCTTCCTGCACCGGCTCTTCCTGGACGCGGCCGGCATCTCGGTGCTCGACCTGTGGCCCGACGGCGGCATCGCCGTCCGCACGGTCAACGACACCGCGCACCTGCCCGCCGCCTGAGCAGCGCGCCCCCCGCCGTTCGGCGCAGCCGATGCGCCGTTCGGCGCAGAGCCGTCCGCGCCCTGATCGTGACGGCGGTCACAGAGTCGTAGCCTCCGGCCGTTACATCGAGTGCCTCGACTCCCCGGAGGTGTGTCAGATGGCTGCACCCGAACCGGAGGCGCCTACCACGGCGTCATCCAGGGCGAAGGACCACAGCCCCTGGAACTGGTTGCTCCTGATCCCCATCGTGGTGCCGCTGGTCCCGGCGTTCTTCAACAGTGACGCGCCCCGGATCTTCGGATTCCCGCGCTACTACTGGCTGCAACTGGCCTGGATCCTGCTCGGCGTCGCCACCACGACGCTCGTCTACCAGATGACGAAGAAGCGGGGTGTGCGGTGAGCGCGAGGAGTGAGCCGGTTTTGCGAGCCCCGCAGTCGCGAACGAAGGGGGTTTGCTGATGTGGCGCGACCATCTCACCGAGATCATCGTTTTCTCGCTGCTGTTCCTGCTGGTCAGCGCGATGGGCTTCGTGGCCGCCCGCTGGCGCGCGCCAAAGGACATGGCGCACCTCGACGAGTGGGGCCTGGGCGGGCGCAGCTTCGGCGGCTGGATCACCTGGTTCCTGGTCGGCGGTGACCTCTACACGGCGTACACCTTCGTGGCGGTGCCGGCCCTGATGTTCGGGGCCGGGGCGGCCGGGTTCTTCGCCGTGCCGTACACGATCGTCATCTACCCGCTGGTCTTCCTGGTGCTGATCCGGCTCTGGTCCGTCTCGCACCGGCACGGCTTCGTCACCCCGGCCGACTTCGTCCGCCGGCGGTTCGACTCGCCCGTGCTGGCGCTGCTCATCGCGATCACCGGGATCGTCGCCACCATGCCGTACATCGCGCTGCAACTGGTGGGCATCGAGGCCGTGCTCAAGACGATGGGCGTGACGGGTGACAGCACCCTGGCCCGGCACCTGCCGATCATCATCGCGTTCGCCATCCTCGCCGCGTACACCTACCAGTCGGGGCTGCGCGCGCCCGCGCTGATCGCGTTCGTCAAGGACAGCCTGATCTACATCGTGATCCTGGTGGCGGTCATCTACCTGCCGTACAAGCTCGGCGGTTGGGGCGACATCTTCGACGCGGCGGACGCGAAGTTCCAGGCGTCACCGAACCCGAACGACGGCATCCTGCTCAACGGCAACAACCAGTTGCAGTACGTCACGTTGGCGCTCGGTTCGGCGCTGGCCCTGTTCCTCTACCCGCACAGCATCACCGGCGTCCTGGCCAGCCGGAACCGTGACGTGATCAAGCGCAACATGTCGGCGCTGCCCGCGTACAGCCTGCTGCTCGGGTTGATCGCGCTGCTCGGCTACATGGCCATCGCGGCCGGCGTGAAGCCGCTGCCGGGGGCTTCGGCCGGCAGCGTGGACAACAACACGATCGTGCCGCTGCTGTTCGACCAGCAGTTCCCGGACTGGTTCGCCGGCGTCGCGTACGCGGCCATCGGCATCGGCGCGCTGGTGCCGGCGGCCATCATGTCGATCGCGGCGGCGAACCTGTTCACCCGCAACATCTACAAGGAATACTTGAAGAAGGACGCCTCCCCGGCTCAGGAAGCGAACGTCTCGAAGATCACCTCACTGGTGGTCAAGGTCGGCGCGGTCGCCTGCATCGTCTTCCTCGACCCGCAGTTCTCGATCGATCTCCAGCTCATCGGCGGCGTCATCATTCTCCAGACGCTGCCGGCGGTGGCCCTGGGCCTCTACACCCGCTGGTTCCACCGCACCGCCCTGATCGCCGGCTGGGTCGCCGGCATGGGCCTGGGCATGTGGATGCTGTACCAGGTCGCCAGCCCGACGAAGAAGCACTTCGGTGGCTCGGCGTTCCCGCTGGAGAAGTTCGGCTTCGACACACCCAAGACGATCTACGTGGGCATCGTGGCGGTGCTGGTCAACCTGGCCGTCGCGGCGCTGGTGACGCTGATCCTGCGGGCTCTGAAGACGCCCGAGGGAGTCGACGGCACCGAACCGGACGACTACTTCGCCGACGAGGGCGACCCGCGCGTCACCCCCGACGCCGACCGCGACGCCGACGCCGCCCGCGAACCGGTCGCCTGACCGCGTTCCCTGTTCCCGTTCCCCGGGCGCCCGCCGCGAGGCCGGCGCCCGGGGCCGTTCAGCAGTCCCGCCCGCCGCCCGTCGCCCCTCGCCTGCCGCCCCTCGCCCGTCGCCCCTCGCCTGCCGCCCCTTGCCCGTCGCCCCTCGCCTGCCGCCCCTTGCCCGCCGCCCGCCGCCCGTCGCCCCTTGCCCGCCGCCCGTCGCCCCTTGCCCGTCGCCCCTTGCCCATCGCCCCTCGCCGGTCGCGGGTCGCACTTGCCCGTCGCCTGTTGTGTGCGCCGGTCGCGCGTTACCACCATCAAGATCGTGCTCGATCCTTGTTGTAGTGGTGTCGGGTGGCGGGGATGCCACTACATCCAGGATGTTGCGCGATCTTGGCGGCGAATGGGTGCGGCGCAGCGCCCGCGGCCGGGCGGTGGCGGTGAAAGGGGCCGCGCCCCGACCTCCCGCGTCGATCATGGAGTTCTGGTGCCCGGATGATGACTAACTGCGCCGGTTCGTACTCCATCACAACTCCATGATCGACAGGGCCGGGCCGGGGCCGGGCCGGGCCGGGGCCGGGTCGGGCCGGGCTGGGTCTGGTCGGGCCGGGTCTGGTCTGGTCTGGCCGGGTCGGGCTGGGCCGGGCGGGGCGGGGCGGGGCCGGACCGGGCCGGGCAGGGCAGGGCAGGGGCGGGCTCGGACGGGCAGGGCAGGGGCGGGCTGGGCAGGGCAGGGCTGGGTTGGAGGGGCAGGGCAGGGAGGGGTGGGCCGGGGTCCCGCCCAGGTCAGGCCGGGGTGGGATGTGCGCAACATCAGGGATGTTGCTGCCTCAACTGCGTCGGAGACCCCAGTATCGGTGATGTTGCGCGGATCTTGGCGGGTTAGCGGGGGCGGTTGCGGTTTACCAGGGCCTGGTTGAGGCGGCCCAGCAGGGCTGCCAGGGTGGAGCGGTCCTCGGGGCTCCAGTCGGAGAGCATGTCGCCGTAGAGCCGGGTGCGGGCGGCCTGCACGGCGGCCATCCGTTGGAGGCCGGCGGTCGTGGGGGAGATGACCGTGCCGCGCCCGTCGGTGGGGTCGGGGGCGCGGGCGATGAGGCCGTCGCGTTGCAGGGCGGAGACCTGCCGGGTCACCGTCGAGCCGTCCAGGTTGAGCCGCGCGGCGAGCGCGGAGACGTTCTGCGGGCCGGCGGCGTCGAGGTGCCGCAGGATGACGTACGCCGCGCGGTCGAGCACCCGGTGCTCGGCGGACCCGGTGGCCCGCCGGGTGGCCTCGCCGAAGCGCATCAGCAGGGCCACCTCGGTCTCGATCAGTCCGAGGGTGCTCTCGTCGTCGTCGCTCATAGCTGTAGGATACAGGGTAAATACCTGTACGATACAGCTAATTGGGGAGTCGGAGTGGATCGGTCATCCGAACCAAACCGCAGTGCCATCTACGCCACCACGCTGGTGGCGTTCCTCGCCATCGCCGGCATCGCCGTCGTCGACCCGATCCTGCCCGCCATCGGCGAGGCGATCGGGGTCACCGCCTGGCAGGTCGAGTTGCTGTTCACCGCGTACATCGCGGTCATGGCCCTGGGCATGATCCCGGCGACGCTCGCCAGCGGCCGGTTCGGTTTCAAGCCGGTGCTGGTCGCCGGTGTCTCGGTGGTCGGCCTGGCCGCCATCCTCGCCTCGTTCAGCGGCAACATCGTGCAGCTCTCCGTGCTGCGCGGCGTGTGGGGCCTCGGCAACGCGATGTTCTTCGCCACCGCCATGGTGGTGCTGGTCAACCTGGCCGTCGACCGGGAGTGGGTGGTCGGCCTCTTCGAGACCGCCCTCGGCCTCGGGTTCGCCGTCGGCCCGCTGATCGGCGGCCTGCTCGGCCAGGTCTCCTGGCGGCTGCCGTTCTTCGTCTGCGGCGTGTTCATGGTCCTGGCCCTCGGGGTGGCCGCCCGCAAGCTGCGCGAGCCCACCAACCGCCAGGCCCCGGTACGCGTCGGCCAGATCTTCGCCACCTACCGCCGACCGGCGTTCATCGCGCTCTGCGTGGTCACCGCCGCGTACAACTTCGTGTTCTTCGTCGTGCTCGGCTACACGCCGCTCTTCCTCGGCCTGGACGTCGTCCCGCTGGGGCTCGCCTTCACCGGCTGGGGCCTCGGCCTGGCCACCGGCATCCTGGTGATCGGCCACCGGCTCGCCCACCGGATCGGCGCGGTGCAGACCGTCGGCGTGGCCATCGCCGGGCTGCTGGTCTGCATGGTCCTCTTCGCGACGTCCACCAGCACCGCCGAGGCGCTCGTGGTGCTGGTGCTCGCCGGCCTGTGCATGGGCCTCGCCAACGCCAACCTCACCGACCTGGCGCTCGGCCTCGGCTCCAGCGACCGCCGGCTCGCCACCGGCGCGTTCAACCTGGTCCGCTGGGGTGCCGCCGCGCCCGCCCCGATCATCTCCGGCAAGCTCGCCGAGCAGTCCCTGGCGCTGCCGTTCTGGGTCGGGTTCGGGGTGCTCGCCGTCGGCGTGCTGGTGTACCTGGCGTTCGCGCACATGATGGCCGCCGGCTACGGCGAGCGGGTCCTCTGGTCCCGCTGGAACCGCGCCGCCGTCGACACCGAGCACGCCCCCGAGGAGCCGGTGGGCGAGGCGTACTGAGGGCTGGCGTCCGGCGGGTCAGCGCAGGGCGCGGTAGAGCAGGTAGAGGCCGATCGTCGTACCGAACACCACGATCAGCGTCTTGAGCACCACCGCCGGCAGCCGGCGGACCAGCCGGGCGCCCACGTACCCCCCAAAGAGGGTGGCGGGCGCGACCACCGCGACCACCGCCCAGTTCAGCGGGCCGAACAGGGCGAAAATCACGAGCGTGGTCAACCCCACCACGGCCGAGAGCAGATTCTTGATCGCGCTCACCCGCGCCAGGGTCGCGTCGAGCACCAGCGCCAGGCCGGCGACCAGCATCACCCCGAGCGCCGCGCCGAAGTACCCGCCGTACACCGCACCGAGCGCGACCATCGTCTGGACCGCGACCGTCCGCTGGCGTGGCGACAGGTCCCGGGGGTGACCGACCAGCCGGCGTAGCGGGTCCTGGAAGGCCAGGACCGCGGTCGCGCCGAGAACCAGAAAGGGTACGACCAGCTCGAACGCACGGGCCGGCGTCGCCAGCAACAGCAGCGCCCCGACGATCGTGCCGACGATCGTGGTGGGCACCAATGTGGCGAGCGCGCGGGGGCGCGGCAGGTCCTGGCGGCTGCCCGCCACACTGGCGACGTACCCGGGGAAGACGGCGACGGAGTTGCTGACGTTCGCCGGCACCGGCGGCAACCCGACCGCGATCATCGCCGGAAAAGTGATCAACGAACCGCCACCGGCCACCGCGTTGACAGTGCCCGCGGCGAGACCGGCGGCGAGCAGCAGCGCGGCGTGGGAGAGATCCATAACCCCACGAGGCTAGCCCGGCCGACTGAACCCCCGCACGATCGGCTGGCTAATCGCCCGCTCGCCGACGCCAAACCGTCGTTCAGCAGGTCAGCCCGGCGCGCACCCCGGGCGACCGGGGTAGCGTGCCGCCGCTGTGGCACGCTTCAGCGATGATCGAACTCGCGGACATCGAGGCGGCCGCCAGCCGGATCGCCGGCCACGTGATTCACACACCCACCGTTCCCAGCCCCGGCCTGTCCGAGCTGCTCGGCGTGCCTGTCACCGCCAAGCTGGAGCTGCTGCAACGTACCGGGTCGTTCAAGGCGCGCGGCGCGGCGGCGAAGCTGCTCGTCCTGGACGATGCCGAGCGGGCGGCGGGCGTGCTGGCGGTCAGTGGTGGCAACCACGGCATCGCGGTCGCGGTGATGGCCGGCGCCCTGGGTGTGGCGGCGACCGTCGTGATGCCCCGGACGGCGCCGGCGCGTGCCATCGAGGTGGCCCGCGCGGCCGGTGCCGACGTCCATCTGACCGACGGCATGTCCGCCGCGTTCGCGCTCATGTCCCGGCTGCGGGAGGACGGACTGACCCTGCTGCACCCGTTCGACGACCCGGTGGTGCTCGCCGGGCAGGGCACGGTCGGACTGGAGTTCGCCGACGACGCCGGTGAGTTGACCGACGTGCTGGTCAGCGTCGGCGGTGGGGCGCTGATCTCCGGAGTGGCTGCTGCGCTACGGGCACGCCGACCGGGGGTACGCGTCTGGGGCGTGGAGACCGAGGGCGCGCAGGCGATGTCGCTGGCCCTGGCCAAGGGTGGGCCGGTCGAGGTGCCGCTGTCGTCGATCGTCACCACGCTCAGCGCGCCGACCGTCTCGCAGCTCACCTACGACCACGTGAGCGCCCTGGTGAGCGACGTGCTCGTGGTCTCCGACGCCGAGGCGGTGCGGGGGACGGTGGAGTTGGCCGAGCATGCGAAGGTCTGGGCCGAGCCGGCCGCGGGATGCCTGCTGCCGGCTGCCCGCCAGGTACGGGAGCGGGTGGGTGACGACGCCCGGTTGGGTCTCGTGCTCTGCGGCGGCAACTCGACGGTCGCCGACGTGGTGTCATGGACGGCGCGCCTGGGGGCCTGAGCGCCGCCGTCTCGCCCTCGTCGGCCGCACCGGCCCGCCAGCGTCATCGGCTGAGCCGGGGCGGAACAGGGCATCCCCGCCACGCCGTTAGGATGGGGGCGCGACGGACGAGTCGACCGGGCGGTCGCGTCGGCGGGCTTCGGCCCGCCGCCGAGGAACGTCCGGACTCCACAGGGCAGGGTGGTTGTTAATGGCAACCCGGGGCGACCCGCGGGACAGTGCCACAGAAAACAGACCGCCGACCCCATTGGGGACGGTAAGGGTGAAACGGTGGGGTAAGAGCCCACCAGCACCCCGGGCGACCGGGGTGGCTCGGTAAACCCCACCCGGAGCAAGGCCAAGCAAGGGCCGTCACCGCAAGATGACGACCCGGCGCAGACGCTTGAGGGCTGCCCGCCCAATGTCTGCGGGTAGGCCGCTAGAGCCTGCCGGCAACGGCAGGCCGAGATGGATGGCCGCCGCCGGCGCGAAACCCCTCGGGGTACGCGCCGCGCACAAAATCCGGCGTACAGGTCGACTCGTCCGTCGCCCACCAGCTCAGAGCCCTGATCAAGGCTCTGAGCTGGTCTTTTGTTGGGTGCCGTTGGTTGACCTTGGTCATCGTTGGGTGGCGTTTGACGGCCTGGCCACGGCCTGGGACGGCCTGGAGACGGCCTGAGCGAGGGCTCAGTCAACCTGGGATCTGGCCTATGCCCTGCCTCGTCCTGAGGGCCTCTCGGCGGCGGTGGGCTCTGCCGCTGTGTCGCGGGCTGCCGTGAATGCCGGCGCGTCCTGGCGGTGGAGCTGGTGCCTCGCCCCGGTGACACGGTGGCAAGCCAGTCCCGGGGTTGGACTGGCGCGGCAGCCGGAAGCCCTGTCCACGCGACCAGGCCGCCTCGTTGGCTTCCGTCACGGGCTCGCTGTGGCTGGTCCCTCTGGTCGGCGGGGCGGTGTCCCGGCGGCTGTCGGTGGCTTACCGCCCCGGTGCCGAAGGCGACCGGGGCGGCTTGCCGCCGGCCGGGCTTGCCGCCCCGCACCGCGCGGAGCGCGGTGCCTTGATCTAGATAAAGAGCTATTCGGCAGTCGGGTTGCCGACTCCCAGGCAGGCTCTACGCAAGCGTCTTCCCCCAATTAGGGGCAAAATAATTCGAAACGCATCAAGACGCTGGAGCCGCCCTTAGGGTGCCACGCATAACACCCCGGGTAGAGTCTTAAGTCATGGTGACTGGGGACAAGGCGGACCCTCGTGAGCACCTAGATCTCGCCTGGTCCCACGTCGGCGCGTCATCCGGGGATCTCGACCTGCCGGACCCCATCGCATTCGCTGATATGAAGCATGCGTGGCCGGCGCAGCGCGAGGCCTTGGCCGAACGAATACTCGGTGGTGACACGCGGCCCGCAGACCTCGAAGTCATCGAGATTCCCAAGGATGACTTACTTGTTCGTCCCCTTGCGCGAGTAAGTCTTGAAAGTCGCCTGATGTATGAGGCTGCCATCCTTTCTATCATTGAGCGGATTGATGCAGAGACATCAGGAGCAGTCTTCAGCCACAGGTGGCTCGCATGGGACAAGCGACTTTATGGTCCGGTCGGACGTTGGATGAAGATGTTCGAGGAGGCTGCGAATTTCCACCGATCGAACCCTCATCTGATGATGGCTCGAACCGACGTGTCAGCATTCTACGAAAATGTTGACTTGTCGATACTCCTGCGCGAAGTTGCGGCGCTGGATCCACCTCGGTGGGCGTTGGACACTATAGAAATTTTTCTCAGGGCATTCAACGAAATGAATAACGTCTGGGGCCTTCCGCAGGGCTTCGACGTCACGGGGGCACTGGCGAACTACTACCTGCTTCCGGTTGACAAGCTGCTTCAGCGGGAGGGGGTTACGCATTTTCGGTACTCTGACGATATCCTCCTATTTGGCGAGGATTGGCTCACTCTGCGAGCAACTCTCTTGGAGATATCCCGCGTGCTTCGAGCTCGTCGACTGGTCATTGCGGGATCCAAGACGTCCATAGTTGCGAACAGTGGCGTACTTGATGAGCTTTCAGATGCACGAAAAAATGCCATCAACTATGGAATCGCGACTGGAGATTTCACTGGGAGCAAGAAAGAGCTCCACGGGCTCTTCGATGCTGCTGTCGCGGGCACCCGCATTGATAAGCGGGACTTCACGTACAGCCTCACGAAGCTGGCCTCACTCCGAGACGATTATGCTGTTCCGTGGATCCTAGAAAACATCGGCTCTGCTCCTCATATCATTCGCGAGGCGCTTTCGTATCTCGCACGGTTTCATAATCAGCTGACCATTGGATCCCGAGTTGCGGACCTGCTTCTTAACAGCAAGCTTGTGCATTATCCTTTTGCGCAGCAACACCTGCTTTTGTACTTCATACGGCATCAGGTGACTGAGGAATCTGCACTAAAAAGTGCATGGCAGTTGCTTATTGACAAAAACGTATCAGGCTTCGTTAGAGAGTTTGCCGCCCGATATCTTGGGCGATCCGAGGGGCCGTATGGCCTCTGGCTGAAAAGCCAATTTAAGGAAGAGAGGGACGTTAAAGTTCGGCGAGCGCTTCTCGTTGCTTGCTACGAAAGCGGAAATTATGAGCAAGAATCTCTTGCTTTGATTTCGAGATCCCTCCCTGAACTCCGCCTGACTGCGGAGTATCTCAGATCAAACCCCGCAACCATCCCGGTCCCAACAGCAGGTAGGTTCCCGTATGGTCGTCTCCGAGTCTCGTAGCCGGCTTGAAAGAGAGTATTCTCGCCTCTATGAAGACTGCAATTATTCTTCTCTCACCTATTTCAATGCGGCCAAGTCGACAGATTTCTGGGCCAAGAACGTCGTCTTCGTTCCTGCTGTCGTGAGTGCTGCTGCGTCGCTCCTTGTAGCGCTGGGTCAGTCGAAGCAGTGGGCTGCTGTAAGCGCTCTGGCAAGTGCCATAGTTGCTACGGCTACCTTCATGGGTAGCAGTAAGAGGGCGGACTCGTTGAAGGATTCGGCCAAACGACTGACAAATCTGCGCCACAAAGTCAGGTTAGAGATGGCACTTGCGCCTGATCGTGACCTTGAAGAGCTTGAGCGTACTATCCGCGATCTTCGTGATGAGTACAGTGCAATCGTGGCCAGCAACGAAACAGTGTCCGACCGCTTCTTCACTCGGGCGCAGAAGCAGATGAGCAAGGAAGTGCTTGAGTACGAAGACTTGTCCTAGCTTGGATGGCTGCGGCCCTCACCATTTCTAGAGGCGAGATGCTTCCATTTCTTAACGCGCTCCTTGCGCTGCCCGCCGTAACCGGTTTAATGACCCTTGGGTGGGGTGCGTTCGCGCTCTTCTACAAAACAGTCGAATATTTCGTCTTGCGGAATATGGCTAGCGACGTTTACCGTCTACACGCCTATGAGCCTGATTACATACGATCCGTAATCACTTTGCCCGGTGCGTCGGTGTTCATTGCAATCATTGCGGGGGTTGGAGTAAATCTTGCTACTGGCGATCGCGGCAGCGAGGTAATGACGGCCGGTTTGACCTTGATGGCTGTCAGTTTGCCAATGGCTTGGTGGATTGGATTTGTGATGATAACAGCGTCCAACGGCCAGGTCGGTCGATCTCGTGCTGCGCTAGTTCGAATTGCGCGTGTCTCTGCCGCCTTGGAAGACCCGCTAGTGTCTCCTGAGCAGTTGATTAGGCTTATACCGGAGGTCCGTCGCCTTCGAGGGGCAGGGATGCGACTATCGGCCGAACGTAGCGTGATAGGCTTCCGATCCTGGCTGGGTATAGTGCTGAGAAGTCAGACTGATCGCGTTCTCACCATTACGGCGTATGTGATGCCGGCGTTCACCGTGACGGTGGTAGGGATCAACATCTCTGCTAAGGGACTGCCGCGCAACCCTTGGTCTCTGGGGTTCCTGCTGGCCTTTTTGGTCCTAGGGGCGTGTGGCGGAGCGGCCGGTCCCCTCCTCAGCTGGATGAACTATAGGCTGAGGTGCCTACACTACGGTAACCATCTGAGTTCCGAGGCAGGTCGCCTTCTGCATCGACTAGAGCGGATCCAGGCAAAGGCACTCAGGCCTAAACTGCAACCATCGTCCCCCAAGGGGCCTTCGGATGCTCTTACAGGTTGGTTTCGAACTACGTTGCGGAGCATCCGACGCAACTTCTAGTAGGGTCCCATGGATGACTTATGCTAGGTCGACCTAGAAAAGCGGCGGGCTTTAACTTGAGTCGAAGTTAGTTGGAATCGGTGAGGGACGACTCGCTCTCGATCTGTTGACGTAGTTGATAAGTTCGTACGATTGCTACAACTACGCTTCCACGCCGGGTGATTTTCTCGATCTCAATTATGGGTTCCCCCGCGTCAACGCCAAAGAGGCGTGCGAGCTCAGGACCGGCAGCGAGTTCTCGCTGTTTCGCTCCTACCTCAGCCGTTTCTTCCGCGTCAGCGGGGGGGAGTGCTGCAAGATTGCCGCGGCCATGTTCGGTGGTAACCCAACCATCTTCTCGCAGCACGGCTATGGCATGACGAATGGTGCCGCGACTTGCGCGGAACTCGACAGTCAGGGCGCTTTCGGTCGGTAGAAGCGCGCCAGGCGAGATGCTGCCGCTTTCGATGCGCTGCCGGAGCTGGTCCGCGATGACGCGGTAACGGGGCTGTCCGTAGTGCGGGGTGGGCACCCGGTCACCGTACCTGGCACTTGTCGTATCAAGTGTCAACCAGCGAGCACGTTTCGATGTCTAGACAACTCATTCACTTGTAGGTACGTTTCTGGATGTGCGGTCAGGATGACGGCTCGTATCAGGGGTGGTGTCGCGCTGCTCCTGGTCGCACATGACGCGCGGCGTCCTGTCGGACCGGTTGCGGTAGCTGCGCGTACAACCTGGCTCGGCGATACCCGACCCGTCTGCGTCGGACGGTGCGCCGTGCCCTCATCCGGGACCGGTGGCCGACTGCGCACCTGCGTTGCTGACCACCGGTCCCGGCCTACCCGTGGAGGTGCGATGTTTGGCTCTCATCGTCGGCGGCGTTGGTCCTCGATCTGGCGATTCCGCAAACGTCCGCTGCCCAGTCCCGGCAGGTACGCGGTCACCTCGGGCCGCTCCGCGCCCTGCCGGACCCCAATCCGGGCATGGGCCAATGCGCCAACCCGGATACGGCCGCTGCTGAGGAGTGCGCCCCTGATGACGCCGGCCCAGATCTACCGGGGCAATGGTGGGCGGTGGGTGCGGTGAGTAACGCGGGCAAGCTGACCAGCGGCAGCCACCCGGCATGGTGTGCGCCCGACCGATGCGGCCACCTGGTGCCGCCCGTGATGGCCCACATGCCGCGTCGTCACCGTGGCGCGATGCACCGCCTGGGCGAGAGTCGGCAAAGCGGCCAGGTCGTGACGTACCTCGTCGGCTCCGACGCTCGCGTGCCCCTGGTCGCGGTGCACGTGACGAGCCGGGGCGGGATCGCCTGGGTGGAGCTGTCTCCTTCGCAGGTTGCCCACCTGATCGGGCAGCTTCGCTCCTTGTTGGTGCAGGCCGGAACCCACGCGGAGGCCACCGGTGACTGAACCCGAGGCCACGAACGACCACGGATCGACTCCGTCCACGAGTCCCGCCGACTGCCCGAGCTGGTGTCGGGGCTGCGGCCCGAACGATCCGATGCATCGAGGGCTGCTGCGCACCATCGGCCGGGAGCGAACCGGCTGGATCAGCGTGCAACTGCTGACCGACCGATTCTTTCGCCGCGACCTGGCCGTGGAGCTCGACGCCAGCCGCAGCGGTGCCACCGAATCGGTCCTGCTCTCCCGAACTCAGCTCGACCGGCTCATCTACGAGTTGACCTACGCCCGCCTGGTGATGATGACCAAGGGGCAGCCTCTGGAAGGGTGCCATGAACACCTCTGAGCGTCGGCCCATCGGTCGGATGCCGTCGACGACTACCCGGCCCGTGAAGCGCCCGACGCCCGTCGTGCCCCCGGTGCCGGAGCGGCCGGCCGGTGGGACCGCCTGGCAGACGTTGGAACGTCTAGGGGGTACGGTGACCGGTGTGCAAGGCCGGGACTGGCGCCCTCGTTACCTGCAACTCGCAGAAGAGTTGCGGGCAAAGATCGTGGCCGGAGAACTGGCCCCCGGCACGCTGATGCCGAGCGAGACCGAGCTGGCCGACTCATCCGGCCTGTCCCGCACCAGCGTCCGCAACGCCATCCGCCAGCTCCGCGAGTGGGGCCTGGTCCGCGCGGAGCAGGGGCGCGGCACTTACGTACGGGCACCCCGTCAGCGGGTACGGCGTCGCAATGCCGAGCGCTACCAGTGGGAGAAGGACCGGGCACTGCTCAACGAGTCGGAGCGGCTGAAGACCGGGGCCACCGAGCACGACACCGGCCTGACCGTCGATGACCTGAAGTTCCACGCCGAGTACGCCCGCGTGGAAGCGGATTCGGACATGGCGGCGGCCTTGCAGGTCGAGCCGGGTATGCCGTTGCTGCGGCGGGTCTACTGGACGACCTCCCGGCATGAGAACGCGCCGCTGACCATGTCGTACTCCTATCTGCCCTACGACCTGGTGGCCGCGAACCCGGACCTGCTCGACGCGGGTAAGGAGCCCTGGCCGGGCGGCACGCAGCACCAGCTTCACACCCTCGGTATCGAGGTGGACCGGATCGACGACGAGATCCGTGCGCGCCCGCCGTCGCCGGACGAGGCCGAGCTACTGGACATCGACCCGGGCGTCTCGGTGCTCACCGTGCGCAAGACCTCGATCGACACCAAGGGCCGCGTTGTCGAGGTGGCCGACGTGGTGATGCCGGGGGACCGGACAGAGTTGGTCTACTCCCACAAACTGCAACGGTGGAAAACTTGACGCAGCTCGTCTCGGTCATCACCCCAGTTCACGCGCCCAGCATTGAGCACCTGACCGGCGCGTACGACTCGCTCGTCAAGCAGGAGATGCCGGACGGGTGGGACTGGCAGTGGCTCGTCCAGGAGGACGGGCAGACCGGCGCGCTGAACGGCGTCCTGCCGGACGACCCTCGCATCAGCATCGGCGGCGGTCGTCCCGGCGGGCCAGGTGTTGCCCGTACCTCCGCTCTTTCCCGTGTTGCCGGTCAACACGTGAAGGTCTTGGACGCGGACGACCAGCTCACTCCCGGTGCCCTCGCCCGGGACATCGCCGCCTTCGAGGCGCATCCCCAGATCGGCTGGACGACCTCCCGCGTCCTGGACCTCATGCCGGACGGATCTACTCATGGCTGGGACAAGGACCCGGAAGGCGGAACCATCGCCCGCGGTGCAGTCCTGGCCTTCTGGCAGACCAACGGATACCGCTCCCAGGTGCACCCCGCCACCCTGTGCATCCATCGGGATCTGCTCCTGGCCCTCGGCGGCTGGATGGCGCTCCCCGCCTCCGAGGACACCGGCCTGCTCCTGGCCGCGAGCGCGATCAGCGATGGTTACTTCACCCGGGAACACGGCCTGCTCTACCGCAAGTGGCCCGGCCAGGTCACCAGCCAAGCCGCTCACCGCGAACCCGTCGAGTACGAGGGCCGCATGAAGATCATCGAGGCCCGAGCCGTAGCCCTAGCCTCGATGCTCCCGAACGGCTTGCCGCTCACTCCTGCGGCGTAGCCTCGTGCCCCGGCATCCCGTGGGTACGCCGCCGCTGCTTCATCTCCGCCTCGTAGATGTGCCGACGACCGCCGGCTAGCTTCTCTCGCGCATCCCGCTCGATCTCCTGGAACGCGGCGTAGTACCCATCGTCGAACTCCTCCACGATCTGAAACGTCCACCGGCCGGGTAGCACGTTGCGCCCCAACAGCTCGTGCTCAACTCGGTCGGCCACCTCGTCGTGTCCAGCCTCGCGGAGCAGCCTCACCACCCGATCAAGCGTGAGGTCCGCACCGCCGACGAGCTGATGCGCCGAGTACAGGTGACCGCGCACGCGGTGGATCGTCTCCATAGCTTTGCTCAGCTCACCCAACGCCTCGACGGTCGTGTCGTCGACTCCGGCTGGCCGTGCGTGCGTCTCATCCACTGATCTCAAGTCACCGGGCATGGTGCCCGAGATACCCCAAACAGTCGAGTTAGTACCACCTCTGAAGGCCCGAAAAGCCTTGTGGCTCAACGCATCTGGGCAAACTTGTTGACTTGTCTGCCAAGTGCCGTCTACCTTCAATCGCAACTTGGCAGACAAGTTAACAAGTTGGAGGTTGAGCGATGGCTCTGCGAGGCGGAACGCGGTTCGCTGTGCGGTTCGAGGACGTGTTCCCGGCTGGGTGCGCGCTGGTGCCCGAGTCCCTGGGCGAGGTCGAGGACTACGACGAGAAGACGGGCCGACGGTCGCCGGCCAAGGACAAGGTGACCGGCCAGCGGGTGTGGCAGGTCCGGGTCATGGATCTCGACCCTGAGCTTGGCAAGCGGTCCCGGGAGACGACGGTGAAGATCTCGGCTGATTACCAGCCGGTGCCGCCCACGGGCGGGCTGTTCGAGGCGGTCGAGTTCGACGGGATGACCGTCACGCCGTACGTGGCGAATAACGGTCGGATGGCGTACTCGCTGCGGGCGACCGGGCTGCGTGCCCCGGCGGGCGCCAACCAGAAGGCGTCCGCGTAACCGGTTCTGGTCAGGGCGGGGCTGTCAGGTCTTGGCGGACGGCAGCCCCGCCCCGGTGTCTCTTCCCCTGCTCTGTCGAGAGAGGTACAGACGTGTCCAAGGGTAGGCGTCGGGCTGGCCGTGACTGGCCCCGGTGCGGTGTGTGTCAGGTCCGATCCAACCTGGCCGGAGGTGCCAAGTGATCGGGCGGCCTCGCGGTGAGGTGTTGATGACCTCGGCCGGGGATCTGCTGGTGATCCGGCCGAAGAAGCTCAAGCTGCCGTTCTGGATGGTGCTACTCGGCCTGCTGCTCAGGTGGTCCGGGCGGCTGCTCTGGTGGTGCCTGCGACATCCGGTGGCTACCGCCTCGGTGGTGTTGGCGCTCTGGCTCTACGTCGAGTTGGACTGGCTCGGCCTGGTGGTGCCGCTCGTGCTGGCGTCGGCGGCCTCGGCGGTCTGGCGGTGGCGCGACGAGTCGTCCTGGTGGACCTGGCTGGCGGGCCCGCTGCTCGGCTCGTGGCGGCGGGTGTTCGTCTACCGGCGGGCGTGGCGTGAAGCTATGACCCTCTGCGGACTATCCGAGACGTACGACCACCGTCCGATCCTGCCCGAGCTGCTGCGGGTGCGCTCGGACCAGGCGCTCGACGTGCTGACCGTCCGCATGGTCCGGGGGCAGACGCCGGAGCAGTTCCAGGCGGTCAGTGCCAACCTGGCGTACGCGTTCGGCCGGCGGCACGCACGGGTCTACTCCGAGCGTCCCGGCGACCCGCCGACCCGGACCGGCCGGGGCGCCTGGTTGCTGCGGCTCGTCGACCGGGTCCGGTATCGGGACCGCCCGACGCTGGTCTACCTGGCGTTGGTCCGTACCGATGCGCTGCGGACTGTGGTTCCGCCGTTCGCGGTGCCGGCGGTGCCGGACTTCACCGCGCTTCCGCTGGCGCGGCGGGAAGACCTGCGTACCTGGTCGCTGCACCTGCTCTCCACGCATGTCCTGGTCGGCGGTGCGACCCGGTCCGGTAAGGGGTCGGTGTTGTGGTCGCTGGTCCGGGTCCTCGGTGGTGGCATCGCCTCCGGCCTCGTCCGGCTGTGGGTGATCGACCCCAAGGGCGGGATGGAATTCGCGCTTGGCCGCCCGATGTTCGCCCGGTTCGCCGGCCGGTCGTTCGAGGCCATGGCCGATCTGCTCGACGAAGCGGTAGAGGTGCTGCGGGAGCGGCAGACGCGGCTTGCCGGCCGGGTTCGCGTCCACACCCCGAGGGAAGCTGACCCCCTGGTCGTGGTCGTCATCGACGAGATGGCCGCGCTGACCGCGTACCTGCAAGACGTCGAGCTGCGCAAGCGCATCGCGTCGTCGCTGGGGCTGCTGCTGTCCCAGGGGGCCGGCGTCGGCGTCCTGGTGGTCGCCGCGTTGCAGGACCCGCGCAAGGACGTGCTGCCGTTCCGGGATCTGTTCCCGACCCGGATCGCGCTGGGCCTGACCGAGGCATCGCAGGTCGACATGGTTCTTGGTGACGGTGCCCGCAAGCGGGGCGCGCTCGCTGACCAGATGCCCCGGTGGGCAAAGGGCGTCGGGTACGTGATCCTCGACGGCACTCCCGACCCGATGCGGGTCCGGTTCTCGTACGTCAGCGACGACGACATCCGCGACATGGCCCGGCAGTACTCGGCCCCGGCCGACGCGTCGGACATCCTCGCCCAGGTCGGCCGGGAAACCGCCGCCGAACCGGTCCGGATGCCGCTGCCCCGTAAGCCGTCCGGGCCGCTGCTCCCCGAATCCCTGCGCAACCTGCTCGACCGGGACGCCGGGGGCGACGCCCGATGACGGGCCGCCGTTTCTACCGGCTGCGTACCCCCGAACCGGTCACCGCCGTCTCCGTCCGCGTCGACCCGGAACGGCCCGACCCGTACCCCGTCTATCTGGCGGTCGGTGCCGGCCAGCGACGGATGGCCCTGACCCCCGACGAGGCGTGGGCGCTGTGGCGCTGCCTCTCCGAAGCGGTCGCCGCGCTCGGCACCCCACCCGACTACATCCGCACCGATATCCGACCGGCCCGGAGGTAACCACCGTGAACCCCTTCACCCGCCTCATCGACCGGCTCCGGCGACCGCTGCGCATCCGGCTCGTCGGCCCCTCCGACCAGACCGCCGCCGCCCTGCACGGCGTGGCGCACATGGTCAACCGCCGCCCCGACATGAACGGCCGGCGCATCCGCATCGACCTGACCATCCGCGAAAAGCCGCTGGAGGAATGGCGATGAGCAACGGCACCGAATCGGCGGTACGCCTGCTGATCCTGCTCGCCATCGGCACCATGGCCGGTGCCGCCGCCTTCACCCACGTACACGACCTGTCCGTCGCCCACGGCCAGCCCGACTGGATCGGCTGGGCCAACGCGGTAGCGGTCGAGCTGATGGCGATCTACCTCGGCTTGGAGATCCGCGCCCGGCGGCGTGCCGGTCGCCCGGTCGGCCTGGTCGGCTCACTCCTGGTGGCGTTCGCGCTGCTCTCCCTCGCCGCCCAGGTCGCAGAAGCCGAACCGTCAATGTGGGGCTGGACCGTGGCGGCGGTGCCGTCGCTGGCGTTCCTCGCACTGGTCAAGATCGTCCTGTCCAACACCCCGGCCACCCCGCCGGTCGACGAACCGGACCAGCCGAACGCGTACCAGTACGAGGAAACTGCCACCGTCGAGCCGGTCCGCCCAGTGGAGCCGATGCCGTCCATCGCCCCGGCCGTGGTGCCTCCGCGCGTTGTCGTCCCGTCCAACCGGCCGCACGTCGTCGGGATCATTCAGTGACCGCTCCGACCCTGCCGGGCCTCGAACCCGCCCCGACCCCGGTTGCACCTCGGCCGGGGTCGCGGGCAGCCCGCATGGCGCTACCTCGCTCGGTCGACGTCCTCAAGGAGATCGCCGCCGAGTACGGCGTCTGCGTCCGACCACTCGCCATGCGCCGCACGGACCTCGCCACCGGTTTGACCGAGGTCATCGACCTGCCCTGTGGGGCGACCCGTGAGGACAAGTGCGCACCGTGCGCCAAGAAGAACCGCCGGCTGCGGCAGGCGCAGATTCGGGAAGGCTGGCACCGCGACGACGAGCCGCTGCCGCCGCCGGAGCCGGCGACCGAGGAACAGAAGGCGCTTGTCCTGCTGCGCGGGCACCTGGAGTTCTCCCGCGACGAGGCGTCCCGGGCGAGCCAGTGGGACCAGGTCGCCGACCTCGACGAAGCGATTCAGGAGGTGGAAGAGGCGATCACGGCCGAAGGACTCCGGGACCGGATTGCACCGCCACACTCGACCGGCGACGAGGACCAGGACGACGAGGACACCGGCAGGCGCCGCAAGCGTTCCACCCGGCGACGGCAGGATGCCCCGGACCTGCCCCGGCGCAAAGTCGAGCGCCGCACGGTCGGCAAGACGTACACCGCGCCGGACGGCTCGACCTACCGGCCGTCGATGTGGCTGACGCTCACCCTCGACTCGTACGGCCCGGTCCGCCCCGACGGCACCCCGGTCAACCCCGACCGGTACGACTACCGCCGCGCGGCCTGGGATGCGGTGCACTTCCCCCGGCTACTCGACCGGTTCTGGCAGAACCTGCGCCGCTGCGAGGGCTGGAACGTCCAGTACGCGGGTTGCGTCGAGCCGCAACGCCGCCTCGCCCCACACGCTCACTTCGCTATCCGGGGCACCATCCCGCGCGACGTGCTGCGGACCGTGGCGGCGGCGACCTATCACCAGGTGTGGTGGCCGAGCGTGGATGTGCAGCGGTACACCCTCGACCGGCTCCCGGTCTGGGACGAGCAGGCGTCGGCGTGGGTCGACCCGGACACCCGCGCGCCGCTGACCACCTGGTCGGAAGCGCTCGACGCGATCGACGACGACCCCGACGCGGAACCGGTACACGTGGTGCGCTTCGGCTCCCAGGTCGACGCACGCGGCGTCATGCCTGGCACCGAGGACGCTGAGCGGACCATCCGGTACGTCACGAAGTACATCACCAAGCACACCGGCGACGTCCACACGATCACCAGCGGTCGGCAGCGGGCGCACCTGGACAGGCTGTGGCAGGAACTCCAGCTGACCCCGTGCACCGACCGCTGCGCGAACTGGCTGCTCTACGGCGTCCAGCCGAAGGGGTCGAACGCGAAGCTCAAGCCGGGCCGGTGCAAGGGCAAGGTCCACCAGCGCGACACCCTCGGCATCGGCGGCCGGCGCATCCTCATCTCCCGCGACTGGTCCGGCAAGACGCTCTCCGACCACAAGCACGATGTGCGGGCCTGGGTGCGGGCTCTGCTCGGCGTGAGCGTCGGTCTGGATGGCGTCGACGACCAGGGCGCGACCGTCGAACCGATCCGGCACGCCTGGGAACTCGCCCGACCCGACGACCCCGACGTGCCGGCCATGGCTCACCGGCTGCTGCGGTCGATCAGCGAACGCGCCCGCTGGCGCTCCGAACTCCTCGCCGCGAAGGACCGGGCCGCGCAGCTATCCGAGGCCGGATCGACGACGGGAGCAGACGGCACGACGGGGGAGAGGCTTTGATGGCGGCGACCGATGGGCTCTGGACGATCCGGGACGTGGCGGCGTACCTGCGGGTGCCGACCGAGACGCTGTACCGCTGGCGGAAGGTCAAGTACGGACCGCCGGCGGCCCGGGTCGGCCGACACCTGCGGTACGAGCCGGAGACGGTCCGATCCTGGGTACGTGAGCAGGCGGCGGCCTGATGGGACACGTGGAGGACCGCTGGTACAAGGTGATCCGGCACGAAGGCGGTCGGAAGGAGCGGATCAAGTCGGATCTGTTCGGCAAGGGGATGCGCTACCGGGTGCGGTACATCGGCCCGGACGGCCGCGAACGTAGCCAGTCCTTCCCCGACCGGGCGAAGCGCGAGGCTGACGCGTTCCTCGTCTCCACCGAGACCGACAAACTCCGAGGCTCCTATGTCGACCCTTCCGCCGGTCGGATGGCCTTCGCCGAGTACGCCGAGAACTGGTTGCGTACGCGCTCCTTCGACGAGTCGACCCGGGAGAGCACCGAGTTTCGGGTACGCAAGCACCTGCTGCCGTTCTTCGGCTCTCGGCAACTGGCCTTGATCAAGCCGGGTCATATCCGGGAGTGGGACGCCGGGATGGTCGGCAAGCTGGCCCCGGCGACCCGGGCCGTCGTCTTCGCCCACCTGCGGACCATCCTCGGCGCGGCGGTCGACGACGAGCGGATTGCCAAGAATCCGTGCTCGGCAAAGTCGGTCAAGCCTCCGCGACCGGTACAGCGTCGCGTCGTTCCATGGCGGGCCGACGAGGTTTCGGCAATCCGCGGTGGGCTCGCTGAGCGGTACCGCCCGATGGTCGACCTGGGCGCGGGCTGTGGCATGCGGCAGGGGGAGATCTTCGGTCTGGGCGTCGATGACATCGACCTCGACTCGGGCTGGCTGCATATCGTCCGGCAGGTCAAGGTGGTCCGCTCCCGGCTGGTCTTCGGCCTGCCCAAGAACGATCGGGATCGCCGTGTACCGCTGCCGGACTCGGTAGCTCAGTCGCTCAAGGAGCACGCCGAGAAGTACTCCCCGCTGTCGATCACGCTGCCGTGGGAAGACCCGTTCAGCAACGAGCGGGTGACGGTACCGCTGATGTTTACCACCACTCGGCGGGGAGCGATCAAGCGGGCGACCTTCGACGGCAAGAGCTGGCGTCCGGCGGTCGAAGCGGCCGGCATCGTCCCGACCAGGGCGACCGGGATGCACGCCCTGCGCCACTTCTATGCCTCGGCCTTGCTCGACGCGGGGGAGAGCATTAAGGCACTCGCCTCGTACCTCGGGCACTCGGACCCCGGCTTCACGCTCCGGGTCTACACACACTTGATGCCCGCCAGTGAGGAACGCACCAGGCGAGCCATTGACGATCTTTTTACCGAACATACGAAGTCGTAGGGCCGGCGCATCCTCGGGAAGAGGTTGATGGCCTGTCCGGCAGCGCGTCACCCCTCCGCCTGGTGCTGGTCCGATGGATGTCGGCAGACAAACTACTGCGAATGGCCTACCCTTGCCGGGTTGAGGGGAGGGTGCATGTACTTGGGGTTGGATTTCGAGGCGGGCTGCAAGGTTGCCATTGATGAGATGTACGGTGACTGGTATCGCGATCCGTGGGGTTGGCCGGAGTTTCAATGGTTTAGTAAGAATATAGCCAAGGTCGAAATCGCGTCCTTTATTCGCAAAGGTGGGGGAGTCGGGCATTCATTGGCAAACCCGGCCTCCTTTCATCTGATGGAAGTTCCTAAGAATCGCCTAGCCGTTAGGCCTGCTGTCGTTCAAGACTCGGCCTCCCGCCTTCTGTATGCGACTGCTGTCGCATCTAATGCTCGCGCTTTGCATGACGGCCTAGCTGATTGGGTTTTCGGATGGCGAACCAGAGGCGATGCCTCCTTCGCAAAAAACAGAGACGAGTGGCAGGCGTACATCGCAAGCTTTTCTGAGAATGAGATTGGAGGCCTTGCCGGGCTCCACGTCGATATAGCATCCTGTTTCGCCTCAATTGACGTAGAGCGGCTTAGTGAGATTATTTACGGCAGGCTGGGCAAGACGGCGGCCTCTGGGTTGATATCTGACGTCATGCTAAGCCATGATTCGCTGATTACTAGAAGTGGTATACCCCAACGGAGCTTCTCTTCGGCTGCGCTGGCGCACCTGTATTTCCAGCCGATTGATGACGCACTTCGCCTTGCTCGGCAGGAGGGGGTTCATGTAGTTCGGTGGATGGATGACATCACCGCTATAGGTCCCGAAGAGGTACTGTATGGGCTTTATATGAACCTGCAAGACAAGGCGGCGCAGTTGGGCCTCACTCTGAACGCCGCTAAGAGCCGCTTGGTCGACGCGGATGACGTGATCGGTTCCATTCGCGATGAGGATCTGAAAGAGATCGAAACGGATAGGGTGGTCGAAGGGGACTACGGAACCTTCGGGGTTGTCCGGGATCCCACCCATCTTCTCTCGCTTCAAGAAGAGTTCCTGGAAGACCCTGGGGCTGTTCCCCGAACGAAATTACGCGCAGTTCTAACAACGCTTGTCCGTTGTTCGAGCTTCGATCATTGGGACGACTGGATGGGCGCGGCCCATCGAATTCCTCACGTCGCTGACGCGTTGGGCAGGTACCTCCAAAAAGGCGCCGAACATCTCGACATGCCTGGACTGGTGGAATCGTCGCGGTGGGAGCCGCTTCAAGAATTCGTTGTCGACTTTGCGCAACGCAGATGGGGGAAGGTCAACTGGGTCGCGGCCCAGTTGGCACTTTCGGTACCTGCCGGGAAAATGGGCGCAAGTATGGTTGAAATGATGAAGCTCTGGCTAGCTGAGGGCGATGACGTGCAGAAAGTAGCGATTGCTGTGCAGCGCCTAGCGGCGGAACGTCCGGTCGATTGCCGCGATATTATACGGAGCAAGATAGATCGAACGACGGACCCAGTCCTTCTCCGGGTGCTTGCCCTAGGGCTAGTGGCAGCAAAGGATGAGCGAAGGCTCGTTCGGTCAGTCCTAGACCGCGACCATAGGAATTCGCTCGTGCTTTCGATGCTTGAAGATACCAACTGGAAGATTCCAGAAGTCGCGAAAGATTTCGACATCGGAGAACCCGGCTAATCGGCAATCTCGGCATCTGCGGCGCTGTCCGTTGAGCAGTGCAGGGGTCGAGCGGCCCCGGTGAACGACGTCGTGGGATTTCATCGGTACGGCCTGGCGACGGCCCAATAGCGCCCGGGCCAGGTCCCGCCCCTGGTCATCCGGGGTGTGAAGATCTTAATCCGGCGTACAGGTCGGCTCGTCCGTCGCCCACCAGCTCAGAGCCGTGATCAAGGCTCTGAGCTGGTTCTGTGTGCGGGCATCGATGGTCGTTCGTGGTCAACATTGGGCGGCGTTTGACGCCCTGACGCCCTGGAGACGCCCTGAGCGCGGGCTCAGTTGACCTCCTTTCGCGTTGGGCTGGCTGTGCCGCTGTGGGGCCTCGCGGGGGTGGGCCGCGCCCCTGCGGGTCGATGGCGGACGGCGCGGATGGCCGAGGGCGGACACCACATTGGGCATGATGCCTGTGAGTCATCTTGATGACCCACAGGCATCACGCTCATTGGAGCGGGTGGCTCCGGTCCGGCCGGACCACGGGCCCACGAGCGGCGTGCCACCAGCGGCCGAAGCGGCCGGCGCTCGGTGGTCCTGAAGTTGGGGCCGGCGGCTGTGGGGGAGGGGCGGGCACGTCTTGGCGGTGGAGCCGGTGCCGCGACCCGGTGATGCGGTGGCAAGCCTGTCCCGGGGTTGGACTGGCGCGGCAGTCGGAAGCCCTGCCCCCGATGGCAGTCGAGGTGCCGGCTTCCGTACCGCTCGCTGGCAAACCGGCTACGCGAATCTCCCGGTGCCGCCCAACCGAATGTCCAGGTCTCGCAGGAGGGCGCCGAGCCGTCTGCTGGTCTCGGCGTCCATGGAGGGGATCGGTCTGCCTGCGGCCTGATGCTCGCCCAGGTCGTAGAGCGCGATGCGAAGGTCCTCGGCGGTGGCGAGGTCGAGACGCAGCTCGATCGGGTCGTCCATGCTGTGACCGTAGGACTCTGCCGGGCCACATCCGTGAGTGGGACGCGAACATGGTCGGCAAGCTGGCCCCGGCGACCCGGGCCGTGGTCTTCGCCCACCTGCGGACCATCCTTGGCGCGGCCGTCGACGACGAGCGGATCGTCAAGAATCCGTGTTCGGCAAAGTCGGTCAAGCCTCCGCGACCGGTGCAGCGCCGGGTGGTGCCGTGGACGTACGACGAGGTTTCGGCAATCCGCGGTGGCCTTGTCCAGCGGTATCGCGCGATGGTTGACCTGGGCGCCGGCTGCGGGCTGCGGCGGGGCGAGATTCTGGGGCTCGGTGTCGACGACATCGACCTCGACGCGGGATGGGTACACGTCTCACATCAGGTCAAGCGGCCGCTCCCGGCTCGTCCTCGGCCTACCCAAGAACGACCGGGACCGCCGGGTGCCGCTGCCGGACTCCGTCGCCCAGGTGCTGCGGCAGCACATCAAGGACTGCGAGCCGGTGACGCTCACCCTGCCGTGGGAGAACCCAGCCGACGACGAGCGGGTCAGCGGCCGCTTCTGTTTACCAGCACCCGGCGAGGTGCGATCAACCGGCGCACCTTCGACAACAAGAGTTGGCGCCCCGCCGTGGTGTCGGCCAGCATCACGCCGACCCGGGCCAGCGGCATGCACGCGCTACGCCTCGTCGCTGCTCGACGCAGGGGAGAGCATCAAGGCGCTCGCGTCGTACCTCGGCCACGCTGATCCCGGGTTCACCCTCCGGGTCTACACGCACCTGATGCCGGTCAGCGAGGAACGCACCCGAAACGCGATCGACACTCTGTTCGGTAACGGATTGTGAGCAGGCGCGCTCCCGCCGGCCACTGCCACAGGATGTTCGCTGGCCGAATTTCGTCGTAGGCGTGGGCTAACCTCCCGCCGGGCGATGGACGCACATGGGGAGGACTGGATGGGGCAGAGTCGCGGAGTGATGCCCAGCCTTTACCGGGTAGCGGAGTACTGGATGTCGCGATACGAGGTCGTCTTCCCTGATCTCTACGCCACCTACATCGGTTGGGGTGAGCCGTTCTGCTTCAGGTGCAGCTGGCTGGCACCCGTTGACGACACGCAGGGGAGCCTTGCTGCGGTATGGGGTTCGGCAGGTGGATGGCTGGAGAGAGCGCATCTGCACGACTGGGCGCTCGGTGGATCAAATGAGCCGGACAACTTGGTGCCACTGTGCCGGCAATGCCACGACATCATGCCGGAGTTCTCGTGCAGGCAGTCGGCGATCTCCTATGTTCGCGATGGTGTGCGGAAGAATAGTTGGTGGCAGTTCTATACCGATGGGGCATTTGGGGCAAGCGCCGGTTTCCCTAACCCTCCCTTCAAGGCCAAGCTGATGCGTGATGCCTACGTGCGTTTTATCGAGATTGAGAGGCTGATCGCGGCGGCCACCAAGGGTGATGAGCGCGCCGTGGCGCGGGTGCGAGGGCTGCTGGGCGACGAGTCCTGGCCGGCCCTTCCCCCGGGATTGCGCGATCGTCCGGCCATCGACTCGGACGCCCTGGCCACGCCCTAACGAGGTGTCAGGCGAACGAAGCGCCTGCTCAGGGCACGTTTCGCGTTCATAAACCGGCGTACAGGGTCGACTCGTCCGTCGCCCACCAGCTCAGGGCCGTGATCGAGGCTCTGAGCTCAACGCTCCAGGGAAAAAGGTCGCCCGGCCGGTGAACCATAACGCCGCTCGTCCCGTTGGAGTGCCGACAGGCATCTGCATCGGTAGTCTCCGGGAGGGCCAGCGCTGATGAACAACTCGGGAACTGTCGGCCTTGAATACATGTCAAATGCCGACTCGTACAACGGGCCTTCTGATTTTGTTTCGAACCCCAGCACGTTCTATCGTCCCGTCGAGATGGGCGCGGCCATCCGATTCTCGGCCCCGCCCATCAAATCGCGTGAGTACCGGAAAGCCCTGAAAGAGTTGAAGGACGCGGTCAAGAGGGGTTCGGATCCAGGGCTGCAAGAATATCAACGGAATGATCTGGGTAGGCTAGTGGGAAAGATGGATGCGGGAACGCCTCCACGGAATGCTGATCATGCATTCAACATGATGTGGTACCTTCGCGTCAACGTGCGTGATTACCCGACGAGTGGGCCAACGTTCCAGAAGATTGAAGCGTTCTATAAACTGCACTCTCCACAACTCGTCCACGACAAATATCACCGACCGTCGGCGCAGCACGATATCGAGCCGTCGCGGTCGCAAGGTGAGGCTGCCGCCAGCGGAGACCTCGGCCGTAGGGTCGGCTTGCGCGAGAAGGCCAAGATCGGAACATCCGCCTTCGTGGAATTGGCCTCGATGCAAATGACTGGGACGGCCCATTTGTCCTACGACGGCGATGAAAAGTTTGGAACCCGACTCCGGGACAGGTTTAACAACAACGTCGACGAAACTAGAAGAGCACCTGGTCGGAAGTAGTGATGTCGGCGTATTCGACGTGAGGGCGGTAGCGTCCCGGGGTGAGCTTCGGCACCTACGCCCGCCGCGTGCGCGACGCTGCGCTGCCGTACCGGCACCGGGTTGGCGCGTTGAGGTCGTGCGTGCAGTTGTACCGACCGATCGGCTTCCACGCCACGCTGAGTTTTCTCGAGGAGATCGCTGGACCGTTTCACCGCGACGAGGCCGCGTTGCTGCGCGCGTTGGACGCTCTCGTGGCGAGCCGTGCGGGCTGGCATGCCGATCTCCGCGACTACACCGCCGAACGGAAGCTCGCCAAGCACCGGGGCCAGCGGAGCCTTCGTCCGACTGAGCCGAACCCGAACGGCTCTCCTCGCTGTTGGTACGGCGTTCCCGGAGCGGCTGCCCTGCACGCCGTGCGGTACTGGCAGCGTCATGAGGCACCTGCGCTGCTGGCAGAGCCGGATTCGACCACCTTGGAGCTGGCCGCCTGCGTCACCGCGTCCCTGGAAGCCGGCGGCGCACTGCTTCCCGCCCAACGAGAAATGTTGAGCGCAACCGTCGAAGCGCTACGGCAGCGGATGGGACCTGAGACGTGGCGCGATGACTCGCGCGCCTACTACCGGGCTTTCAACCTGCTGACGGTCGCACGGCACCTTGAGACGGCGGCCGATGCGGCGCCCACATCCGTCGGCATCGCGCGACCTGAAACGGTCGCGGGTTACGGACGCGCGGCGACCTGAGCGACGAACGCCCGCCAAGCCGACGGACCGAAGGTCAGTGCCGGACCAGCAGGGTCTTTGCTGTCCCGTACGCCGACGATGCCAGGCAGATTTATGCGTGATCCGCGAGTTGCCCGAGCGGCACACGTACGACGGGTGGGTCTGGATCGAGGGTTACCAGCTCAACGCGGCGGGCGACGCGGTCGCGCGGCGCGAGTTGTACGTGCGACGGGCGGGCGGGTGGGCGCAGGCCCTGCCGGCCGGACATCGGCGAGGCACGGTGCGGATCGGATGAACGCCCGCCCCCGCCCGCACCTGCCGATGCGTCCGAGGCGGCTGTGCCGCAACTGCGCCGCACCCTGGCCGTGCGGCCCGGCCCAGCTCACTCTCACGGCCGAGTTCTACGGCCACTCCGTCGCCTTGGCGTTCTACCTGGCCGCGTCGATGCACGATGCGGTCGACGACGCGTACGGCCTGGGGTTGCGCCCGAACCTGCCGGCGATGCACGCCAGGTTCCTCGGGTGGTTGTCCCAGGCCCGGCGGCCTCGCCGGTCCGGTCGGGCTTGAAGTCCTGTCGGCGGCCTACACATGACGGCTCACGCGGGAACTGTCGCTCCCGCAGAGAGGTCGGTGCTGTCCGGCAGGTGGTAGACCACCAGCGTCTGTTCGGGTCGCTCGGCGACGTGGAACGCGGCGTGCGATACGGCGATCACACCCAGTCGGGGATGCCGGAGGCGTTTGCGGCCCGCGTGGCTGAACTGGATGTCGTACTGCGGCCACCACTGGCGTACCTCGGGGCTGATCTCGGTGAGTTCGGCCACGAGCCGGGTTACCCGCGGGTGACCGGGATGCTGTCCGGCGATCGCCCGCAGCCGGGCCAGGATGCTGCGCGCCTCCTGTTCCCAGTCGACCAGCACCTGGCGGGCGGCGGGCTCGGTGAATACCCAGCGTACGACGTTGCCACCCGGCCCCACGCCCTGGAACAGCTCCGCTGCGGCGTGGTTGGTCGCGAGTACGTCGTAGCAGATGCCGGTGACGTACGCGGGGTTGTTGCCGAGCAACGCCGGAACACCGGCGATCTCGGGTGTCGCCTCCTCGGAGACGTCCTGCTCCGGCGCGGCTCCTGCGCCGGCGAGGTGGTGCAGGTGTTCCTGCTCGGCGTCGGTCAACCGCAGCGCTCGGGCGAGGGCGTCGAGCACCTGGCCGGAGGGGCGGACATCGCGGCCCTGCTCGAGATAGGTGAGCCAGGTGGCACTGATACCGGCCAGCAGGGCCAGTTCCTCCCGGCGTAACCCTGGTGTGCGGCGGCGCCGCGTGACCGGCAGACCCGCATCGGCTGGGGCTATCCGCTCGCGCCGGCTGCGAAGGAACGTGCCCAGCTCCTTGCTCACCCTGGGACCTCCAATACCAGAATAAAGCGGCTCTGGATACCACTCTAACGAGTCGTCAGGCTTGTCCCATGCGTGCTTGGACTGTTGCTTCAGAAGACGACGACGTACAGCTTTCCGATGTTGCCTCGCCGACCCTTCAGGGCGGTGGCGTGCTCGTGGAGGTGCTCGCCGCGCACCTGCCGGCGTACACGAAAATGGTGGTGAAGGGCAACCGCGGCGGCCTGCCCGTGCCGCTCATCCTGGGTCCCTCCTGCGTCGGCCGGGTGACTGACGTTGCGCCCGACGTGTTCCACGTCGCCCCGGGCGACGTCGTGCTGGACACGGCGCTGCTCGATGCGGGCGGCGGAGACGAGATCCTGGTGGGCTGGGTCGGCCTTGGCGGTTCCGGGGCCGGCAGCGAGCGGACGGATCGCATGCGTACGGTGTGGCGCGACGGTGTCTTCGCGGAAACGGCGCTGTGCGCCAAGGAAACGCTCGTCAAGCTGCCCGGCGCGGAGAACTACCCGGACCCGGCCCGTCTGTCGTTTGTGCCGTGGCTCTGCATCGCCGCCACGGGCCTGCACGCGGCGGGTCCGCTGGCCGGCCGCGACGTCGCGGTGATCGGTGCGACGGGCCAACTCGGCGGCGCGGCGGTGCTGCTGGCGCTCGCTGAGGGCGCCGCGACGGTGACAGCGGTGGGCCGCAACAAGGGGTCGCTCGACCGGCTGGCCGAGCTCGACCCCCGCATGCGTATCCACCGGCTGACCGGCGACCGTACGACGGATGCGGTGGGTATCGGCCCGGTCGACATCGCCCTCGACGCCCTCGGCGCTACGCCAACGGCGGACGCGACCATGGCCGCCTACGACAGCTTGCGGGGGCGCGGCACTCTTGTGCTCATCGGCGGCGTACGCCAAGACCTCACCATCGGGTACGGCGACCTGATGCGCCGCAGGCTCACCCTGCGCGGCTCCTGGATGAGCAACGACGAGACCGTGACCAACGTGTGGAACCTGGTCCGCTCCGGACTGCTGGACCTCTCCGCGATCGAGATGCGGACGGTCGGCCTGGACGACCCGGCGGCCGCCCTCGACCTGGCGGAGCACACGACGGGCCTCAGCTTCGTAGCCCTCGTCCCCTGACCGTCTGAGGGTCGCCACCTGGACGTGCCCGTCGGCAGGGCGGCGCAGGTCAACCCCGGGTGCCGGCATCCGGGGTTGACCACGCCGTGTACGTTCGCCGCCGTTATGACCAGCGACCGCGACGCGACGCCCAGCGAGGTGGCTACGCCGACGTGGCGAGGCAACGTCGGCTGTCTCGCGGCCGTCGTCATGCTGTGCGCCGTCTGGGCCGGGGCGACGTTTGTGCTCGGCTCGGCGATCGACTTCCGGCAACGCTTCGTTCCGTGGTTCGCCGAGCTGGCTTGCCAGGCCTCCGGCTGCGGCCGGCTCCCTATGGTCACGATCGGCTGGGGTGTGCGGGCGACTGCTGTCGTTGTCGTGGCCGTGCTTGCGCTCGCGTTTCGGCCGCGTCGACGGCTCTTCTACGTTCTTTTGCTCCCAGCTGTGGGGCTGGTTGTTCCAGGTCTGTTGCTCTCGGACGTCACGTACAAGACTGGCCACGAGCCGTGGATGAGAGACCTCGTGGTCGGGGTGCCGAACGGAGACGCCCTCGTGGTCGGGATTCACTGCGGGACGTGGGCCGGCTGGTTGGCGCTCTTGACTATGTGGCTCGCGAGCGGCCGCGTGAAGCACGGTTCACCCCGCAACGTCTGGGCGTGGCAGCTCGTCCGCCTTGCGGCGCCCCTCCTGATGCTGCCTGCCCTGGTGATCGCGCTGGTCCTAGCGTAGTTCCCAGCCGAGACCGGAAAGCATTGGCGAGGCATGTTGTCAGGTGTCCGGCTATCTGACCGGACCGCTGAGGCGCAGCAGAGCTGCTACCTCTGGCTGATCGTCCCGACTGCACCACGGGGTGAGGCTCAGGACCCAGGGTCTTCGGCGTCCCAGCCGAGATCGGCGAGTTTACGCAGGACCGCGCCAACGCGCGGAGTCCAGAAGAGCAGAACCTGGTCGCGTCCCTCGACCTGGAAGGAGACGGCGGTCGCCGGCAGCGGAAACCGTCCGTGCAGAGGTCGGTGCGGCAGTGCCTCCACCTGGACGTGCCGCAAGGTGTCCGAGCTGGTACGTGACGACAGGGTCAATGTGCTGTCGTCAACGTGCAGCTTGACCGTTGGCCAGGCCATCCGGCGGACAGCCCTGAGCGGGCTGCCTCGGGTGAAGTCGAGGCGGTCGACGTAGGTGAGCCCACCGCGCGTATCGAAGGCATTCGAGATCACTGAGGGATGGTAAGGGGGCGAGCACCGGGTGGGCGGGGTCGGCTCACCGTCCCGTGCCGCGGGGATGACGGTGGGGCAGTGCCGTTGGGCTTGCATCTGGTACCCGGGTACAGGCTTACCGTCGAGGTTATGAGTGATCGCCACGTCACGGCGGACGAGGCCTGGGTGCCGGATGCCTGCACCCTCCCGACGGCCGAACGGCCGCTGCGGCTCGCCGAGTTCGATCGGTTCTTCACCACCGAGGTACGAGGCGTCGACCGACTGTCGGCGCGGCATCTGCGGTTGCGCCTCGACGGTGCCGCCCGGGTCGAGGAGTTGGCGCGGGACCTGACGGCCCGAGAGTCGTCCTGCTGCGCGTTCTTCACCTTCGGCTTCTCCCGGCCGGACCCCGACCTGCTCGACGCCGGCAGACACCAGCACCGGGGCCGATCCGACACCGGCCTCCAGGCGCGTGCCAGGGAGAAGCTTGTGGAGATCGAGCAGAAGTTGGCCGACCTGACGGTCATCCGCGACACGTTGCGGGACGCCATCTCGGCCGGCTGTGACGACCTGGTCACCTGCGCCGGAAGCACCTGCTGCCCCCTGCCCTTCGCCGAACTGGCGGAGCAACGTCAAGAGGGGAGCCGCGCCCGCTCAGTCCAGCCAAGCGACGAACCGGCCGGGTGGGTTGCCCCACCCGGCCGGTGTCAGGAACGCCGTCTCAGTGCTTCTTGAACACCGGCATGGTGTCCAGGGTGGTGGTGATGTTCTGCGTGGTGCCGCCCCGGTACGTCTTGCCGGTGAAGATGTCCGTCCAGCTGTTGCCCGGCGGGAACCACACCGACGTGGTGGCGGTGTCGCCCGGTGTCGTCACCGGTGCCACCAGGTAGTCCGGACCGTAGAGGTACTGCGAGCCGGCGGTGGCGTACGCGGCCTGCTCGTTCGGGTACGCCAGGTACATCGAGCGGACGATGGGCGTACCCGTGCGGGTGGCCTCCTTGGCGGCGGCGTAGGTGTACGGCTGCAGTTCCTTGCGCAGGTTCAGGAACTTCTTGGCCGACGCGTTGGCTGCCGGGCCGTACTGCCAGGGCAGCCGGTCGCTGTGGTTGGAGTGCAGCCGGTCGATCGGCTGGAACGTGCCGAACTGCACCCAGCGGGCGTACAGGTCGTCGGGCAGCTTGGTGCTGCCCGGCTCGCTGCCCGGCTCCCGCAGGCCACCGGTGTGCCCGCCGATGTCGTGGCTGACGGCGGCCAGCCCGGTCGCGGCCGACTCGCCCGGCGTGTAGCCGACCTCCATCTGCAGGGTCGACCAGTCGCTGGTGGTGTCGCCGGTGAAGTGCAGCGTGGTGCGCTTGTCGGCCCACGGTCCGGTCGCCACCGGGGTCGGGCTGCTGTAGCCGCCGGCCTGCAACGACCCGTACGCCCGGGAGAACGCGAAGCCGGTCTTGTCGGCGTACTGCTGGTTGATCCACGCGTCACCGGTCACGCCGGCGAGCGACGACTTCGTGTTGTCGCAGCACCAGTCCAGCCACCACAGGTCCGGGCCCTTGCTGCCCTTCGGGATCATCCCGTCGTGCAGCTGCATATACGCCTTGAGCTGGTCCGGGTCGCCGAAGTCGAACGTGTAGCAGTCCGGGCCGCCGTTGCAGCCGACGCGCTGGAGCTTGCCCTTCGCGGTGGCCTGCGCCTGGGCGAACTTCGGGTCCGAGCCGAGGATGCTCGGGTGGATGTTGATGCCGGTGTGCAGGCCCTGCTTCTTCGCCCAGTCGAAGAACGCCTTCGGGTCGGGAATGCGGGTGGGGTCGATGCTCCAGCCGTTCCACTTGTCCGGCGCCTTGATGTCGGTGTCAAGGACAAGAACATCCATGGGTACGCCCTCAGCCCTGGCCCGGTCCACCAGTGCCTGGAACTCGGCGGCGGTGCGGTCGTAGTACTCGGAGTACCACACCCCGTACGCCCACTTGGGCAGCAGCTTCGTGGGGCCGGTCAGGGTCGACAGGTCCGCCAGGCCACGGGTGAAGTCCTGCCCGTACGCGAAGACGTAGCCGTCCTGCTCGGGAGCGGGCCGGGGCTTGGTGGTGCGCAGGGCCGAGGCCGAGTCGTCGAGCAGGTACCAGCCGTCCTGGTAGAGCAGGCCCGGTGCGGTGAGCGCGGAGCCGGTCACGCCGTCCAGCCCCCGGCGGTAGCCGCCGAGCGGCGCGTGCGGGGCGAGCAGCGGGGAGTCCTTGCCCGTGACGGCGACCGTGTCGACGTTGATGTTGCAGCTGGCGTCGGTGGGGCAGCCCAGCGTCACGGTGTTGGTGCCACCGTCCAGGTGGACCGGGACGGCCACCGTGTTCCAGTAGTCCCATCCGCTGGTCGGCGGCAGGGTCGCCGTGACCGGTGCCGCCGTCCCCGGCGTCACCGACATGGTGCGCGTCTGGCTCGGCTGGGCGCCGGCCTGGCCGTTGGCGTAGCGGATCTGCACCTGGTAGTCACCGGCGGCGGGTACGTCCGTCACGGTGAGCGCCACGGCGGCGCTGGTGTTCTCCAGGCCGGCCAGGAAACCCGTACCCGAAGCGCCGTTGTGGTCGTTCGCAGGCCGCGCGCCGCCGGCGAGCGCGCCGGTCTCGGCCTCTCCCAGGGTGCCGAAGCGCAGGGGCTGCGGCCGGGGTGCGGACGGCGCGGGGAACGGGTCACCCGGGTTGACCACCGCGAGGCTGTCGATGTTCACGTTGCCGGAGTCGTTGGGACCCCGCACGACGCTGATCTCGTGCCGGCCGGGGGTGAGGTCGACCGGCACGGTGGCCAGGCCCCAGGTGTCCCAGTTCGCGGTCGGCGGCAGGGTCAGCGTGCGGCCGGCGTCGCCGTCGACCTGCACGGTCAGGGTGCGGTCCACGTTCTGGCCGTCGCCGCCGGTGCTGTTGGCGTAGCGGACGGCGAGCTGCCTGGTGCCGCCCTCCGGCGCGTCGAGCGCGAACGTCACCGAGTCGCCGGACGCGGAGAAGCCCGCCGCGAAGCCGCGTCCGGTGTATCCCCGGTGGTCGGTGGCCACGCCGGGACCGTTGAGTTGCAGCGACTCGGCCTCGCAGAGCGCGCCGAACGCGCAGGCCGGCGCGGTGTGGCCGGCCCAGGGCTGGCCCTGCACGGTCTGCTTGCCGGTCTTGAGCCGCACGGTCAGGTTGTCGGCGGTGAACGCGCCCGAGCCGACCTGGTAGCGCAGCGTCATCGCGCCGGTGTCGATGGTGAGCCAGCCGTGCTCGACGCGCTTGGTGAAACGCGTACGGGCGAAGTCGTCGCGCCCGATGGCGTTGAACGTGGCGGCGTCGGTGAACCGGCCGTTCTTCTGGTACTCGGTGCGGATCAGGGTCGGGGAGAGCACTTCGAACCGTGCGTTGCCCGACCGTACGGCCTCGTCCTGCGCGCCGTGAGGTTTGGCCTGGGCGGGCGCGGAGGGGGCGAGCGCCAGGCCCGTGACGAGAATGCCGACCGCGGCGGCTGCTGTCGCCCGGCGGCGGGGTGAGTTCCGATAGAGCAAGATGCGCTCCTCGTCTCATATGGAGGAAATGAGTCGATGACAACGCTGTCACTCGCCTGAAACGCATGTCAACGGGCGGCAGCGGGTGTCTCTTCTCTCTTTCCGGCGCGATGTGCGGGCGGCCGGTACGCGATGTGCGGGCGGCCGGTACGCGATGTGCGGGCGATGTGCGGGCGGCCTGCCTACGGCCGTCCGCTCGCCCGACAGCACGCCTTCTGATCGGTTTGCCGTCGCCGGACCGCGGGGATGGTCTGACGCATGTCTTTCTGGAACCGGTTGAAGCAGAGGCGTAACGAGCAGATCGAGCAACGGCGTCAGGAGGCCATGGCCAAGGCGATGGCCCGTGGCGCCACCCCGGAAGAGGTGGTGGCCGCCGGCGAGCGTGCCGCCCGTGGCAACACCGCCGCCGTGCTGGGCGCCATCAGCACCTGACGCGCCACGGGTGGGCGTGATCCACCCCAGGTCGGCGACGTGGGGGTGTCACGCCGCCCGGATGCCGCCACTTCGGCGATCCGGAGTCGATCACGCCGCAGGCGCAGGCGCAGGCGCACGCCGAGCGCCGCACGCCGGTGGCAGCCGCACGACGGCCGCACTCGCACGCCGGTCGCACCCGCGCGCATGACAAGCGCCGCAGCGGGGCGCGGGGTCAGCAGCGGGCGGCGGCCAGCGGAGCTGCGCCTGCCAGGGCCTCGACCGTCGTCGTGGGCGCGGCTGACTCCGCCGTTGGCGTCGGCGAGGTGGAGAGTGACGGCGAGGGCGACGCGGGCGTTGGGGAGGCGCTGGGCGGGGCGGCGACGAGGGACGCCGTGGTGCGTTGGACCTTCCTCGGCGTCATGCGGATGCCGGTGGCGGTGCTCTGGTGGCCGTACACGTCGGTGACCCGGATCGTGTACGGGCCGGAGCCGATTCCGTCGTCGACGGTCCAGTAGTTGTCGGCCTGGCGGGTCGTCTTGCGGAAGCCGCCGGTCGGGCCCTTGGCCTCGACCGAGCGCAGCGGGTTGCCGTGGTTGCCGACCTGGACCGCGAACCACCACTGCGACGCCCCGCCCTTGATCCGGAAGGTGAGACCGCCGTCGAGCGGCGGGTCGACCACCGCCCGGTACGCCACGGAGGCGATGCCCTGCGAGCGGTCGGCGATCCGGGCGAACGCCTCCTCGGACAGGTCGATCTTGCTGCTTCCGCAGCCGGCGCACTGGTCCATGACGAGCACCCGGACCGTGCCCTTCGGGCCGGTGACGTCCAGGTAGCTGCCGCAGGCGGCCGCGTTGGCGTACTGCGACGAGCCGACAGCCGCGTAGAGCCGGTCGGCCGGCGGGCCCGGGAAGGAACAGGTGCCGCCCGAGCGGCCCCCGTCGTAGAAGCTGGCTGTTCCCCTGTGGACGGTGCCGCCGCTGGGCGGCGCGGCGCAGGCCGGGGCGGCGCCGCCGCGTACGGCGAGGGTGACGCCGAGGGCGGCGGCCAGAGCGGCGATTCCGGTGCCGGCCATCCAGCGTCGGACCCGCCGACTCGACCGGGGTGTTCTGGCCGGGCTGTCGCTTGCGGGTTCCGTGCCCGGTGCCGTCACGCCGCCTGATGTTGCCGCATGATCCGCGGCCAGCGCAAAGCCGGTAAGCATTCCGTCACGCGCCGGATCGACGGGCGCGCAGTCCGTCGCGGGCTCGCCGTAGATCCACTCGACTTCGCTGACGTTGGGGTGTCCGGGGGCCTGGGATAGGCCGGTTTCACGGAAGACGAGTGGATCAAGCCTGCCCGCGCGAGATTCACCCGGCCGCTCGCGGCAACTGGCGCCTTGCGGACCCCTTCTAGAGTCCCGGCCATGAACCGTCGACGCCCGAGTCGGACCTTCCTGCGGGTGTTCTCTGCGTTCTACCTCATCTTCGCGATGACGCTCACAGGCCTGGTGATCGGGTCGATCGTGGCGGACGATCGGGCATCGGAGGCGTCGGCCGTGGTGCGCGAGGTCGAGCATCGCGGTGCGCGAACACTCGTCGCGATTCAATTCACGACCAGCCGCGGCGAGACGTGTGACGCGCACTTTCGGGTGGCGGTCAAGGCGAACCGGACCGTGACCACCGGCGATCGCATCCGCGTCCACTACGCCGAGAGTGATCCCTGCTTCGGGGTGCAGGAGGTCGGCGACCGATCGGCATGGTTCATCGCCCTCATCGGTGTGGTGCTCCTGGCCGTCGCCGCCATCCTGGCGTACGTCGTCTGGCGTCGGCCGCGACCTCCGCTCCCACTCCGGTACGCGGGCATGCCCTGAGGATCCGGCAGCCGCGCGGCGCTGGTGCGCCTCGGCAGGCCCGCGGTCCGTCGCTCGCGCTAGATCTACTCGACTTCGCTGACGTTGGGGTGTCCGGGGGCCTGGGATAGGCCGGTTTCACGGAAGACGAGTGGATCTTGGCCCTCCGTGTTGCTCCGCGTCCGTACCGTGTCGTTGAGGGAGGTACGGGGATGATTGATCTGGTGACGGTCGGTGCGGTCGTGGGCGTACTGGTCGTCGGTGTCGGTGTCGTGGTCCGCAAGCCGGTCGACGCCCGGCGGGTGCTGCGGTGGTCGGCCCTGGCGATCACCGTGCTGGTGGCCGCCGCGCTGACGCCCTTCACCGTGGACGACTCCGGTTCTGCCGCCAGCTACCTGCTCGGCGTTCCGGTCGTCGCCGCGGTGCTGCCGGTTCTTGCGCAGCGATTCGGCCGGCTGGCCGGCGTCGTCGACCTGGTGGCCGCGCTGGTCATCGGCGGGTGGGGTCTGCTGCTCGGGCTGGGCATCGGCGCCGCGTTCCTGCCGGCGACGGTGCTCTTGATCGCCAGCGCCGTTGTCGGCACCAGGCCAGCTCGACCGTCCAACGCCACCTGAGATGGGGCAGGACCGCGAGGAAACGACCCCGACCGTCGTCTTCGATCTCGACGGCGTGCTGCTGCGCGGGGACGCGTTCGGGCTCTTCATGCGTCGCGTCGTCTTCACGGGTGCCCGGCTGCCGCTGGCCGTCGGTCTGCTCGTCCTCCTCGCGCCCATGATCGCCGTTCCCGCCTACCGCGTGCGGGCGGCGCAATGGATGAGTCGGATCGGCCTGTGCGGCCGGAACGCGGATCGGTTGCAGGCCGAGCTGGGGCGTTTCGGCGCCGACCTCGGCGCCGAGCCAGGTCGGCTCATCGCACCGGGTCTGCGGATGATCCGTGCCCACCTCGCGGCGGGTGACCGCGTCGTCGTGGTGACTGCGTGTGAGCACACCCTGGCACGCGCGTTGCTCGACGCCATCGGCCTCGCCGAGGTCGACCTGGTGGCGTCGCACATCCGTGGCCCGAAGCTGATCGTGCACAACTACGGCCCGACGAAGATGGTGCAACTGGCCGCCCGCAGGGTGACGCCACCCTGGCGGGTGGCCTACAGCGACTCGCTGTCGGATCTTCCCATTCTCGCCGCCGCGGAGCAGGCGGTGCTGGTCAACGCGAGCGCCCGTCAGGTCTCCCGGGCGCGGCGGCTGCTCGGTGCCCGGCTGACCACCGTGACCTGGACGGGCAGCTAGGTCCTGTTCCATAAGAACTGGTCGGCCTGCGGCGGGCCCGGACGACGCCCAGCGGCGTTGCGGTGGTGTCCGGATACAACACCGGTATCCGGACGCCACCGCGCCTTGCCGGATCGCCGCCCGGACTCCGCCTCGGCCCGACCGCCTTATGAAACCGGACCCAGGGCGTGGGTCAAGGCCCTCGGCTCGACCGAGGACTTTGACACCCGCTAGGAAATCTCCGCCGACCGCGTGACTGCTCGTATCGCCACGACCGCGAGGTGCCGCGTTCTAGGCTCCGAGACAGGGGGCGGCGTGCCTTTCTCGAATTGGCGCACACATCCGGGTAGTGCCCTCACCCCATGATTCCCCTCGCGAGGCGTGAACTGGTGACAGAGAGGACGAAAGCATGGCGGTCAAGACGAAGACGCGGCCCGGCATCACGGAGATCCGGCCATTCACGGTGGAAATTCCCCAGGCGGACCTCGACGACCTGAAACGGCGGATCGCCGCCACCCGTTGGCCGGAGAAGGAAATCGTCGACGACCAGTCGCAGGGCGTGCCACTCGCGACCATCCAGGCCGTCGCGCGTTACTGGGAAAACGAGTACGACTGGCGCAAGGTCGAGTCACGGCTGAATGCCGTACCGCAGTTCATGACCACCATCGACGGGGTGGACATCCACTTCATCCACGTGCGCTCGAAGCACGAGGACGCGCTCCCGCTCATCGTCACGCACGGGTGGCCCGGGTCGGTGATCGAGCAGATGAAGATCATCGAGCCGTTGACCGACCCGACGGCCCACGGCGCGAGCGCGTCGGACGCCTTCCACCTGGTGATCCCGTCCCTGCCCGGCCACGGCTTCTCGGGCAAGCCCACCGCGACGGGCTGGAACCCGCAGAAGATCGCCACCGCCTGGACCGAGCTGATGAAGCGCCTCGGGTACGACCGGTTCGTCGCCCAGGGCGGCGACTGGGGAGCGGTCGTCGTGGACCAGATGGGCGTGCAGGCCCCGCCGGAGCTGCTCGGGATCCACACCAACATGCCCGGCGCGGTCCCGCCCGAGATCGACCTGCTGTTCCAGGGCGACACCACCGGAGCGAACAACGCCATGGGATCGCTGCCCTCGGGCCTGTCCGACGACGAGATGCGCGCGGCCACCGAGCTGGACTACGTCTGGAAGCACGTCGCGTACGCCCTGATGATGGCGACGCGCCCGCAGACGCTGACCGCCCTGGCGGACTCTCCGGTGGGCCTGGCGTCGTTCCTGCTCGACCACGACGCGAAGAGCCTCGCCCTGATCGCGAAGGTCTTCGAGGGCGCCCAGGCGGGCCTGACCCGCGACGACATCCTGGACAACATCTCGCTCTACTGGTTGACGAACACCGCGGTCTCCGCGTCCCGCCTCTACGCGGAGAACAAGCTCTCGTTCTTCGCCACCAAGGGCGTCAACGTCCCCGTCGCGGTGAGCGTCTTCCCCGACGAGCTGTACGAGGCCCCGCAGAGCTGGGCGGAGCAGGCGTACCCGAACCTCATCTACTACAACAAGCTCGACGTCGGTGGGCACTTCGCGGCGTGGGAGCAGCCGAAGATCTTCTCCGAGGAGCTGCGGACCGCCTTCCGGTCGCTGCGGTAGATGGCCGCGTTCGGTCGGGTGCACCTGCCGCCGCTCGGCGGGGCGGTCGAGTGGCTCAACTCCGAGCCGCTCGGCCCCGCCGAGCTGCGCGGACGCGTCGTACTCGTGAACTTCTGGACGCTGACCTGCATCAACTGGCTGCGCCAGGAGCCGTACGTCCGGGCCTGGTCGCGGGCGTACCGCAACGACGGCCTGGTCGTCGTCGGGGTGCACACGCCGGAGTTCGGCTTCGAGCATCAGGTGGATTGGGTACGCGCCGCGGTGGCGGCGCGCGACATCGACTACCCGGTCGCGGTCGACAGCGACTACGCGATCTGGCGCGCCTTCGCCAACCAGTACTGGCCGGCGCTCTACTTCGTCGACACCGACGGCGTGCTCAGCGACGAGCACTTCGGTGAGGGTCGCTACGAGCAGTCCGAGCGGACCATCCAGCGTCTGCTCGGTGTCGAGCGGGACCTCGTACCCGTCGCCGGGATCGGCCCGGAGGTGGCGGCCGACTGGGACAGTCTGCGGACGCCCGAGACGTACCTCGGGTTCAGTCGCGGCGAACACTTCGCGTCGCCGAACGGCCCCGCGCTCGACGAACGCCGCGCCTACGACCTCCCCGAGAGCCTGGCACTCAACCAGTGGGCCCTGTCGGGCGAGTGGACGATCGGGTCGGAGAACGTCGCGGTCGGTCGAGCCGGCGCCAGCATCGCCGTCCGGTTCCACGCCCGCGACGCGCATCTCGTGCTGGCCCCCGGAACGGGACGGCCGGTCCCGTTCCGGGTGCTCCTCGACGGCGAGGCCCCCGGCCCGTCCCACGGCGTCGACGTCGACGAGGCCGGCAACGGCGTGCTGGAGGACGGCCGCCTCTACCAGCTCGTCCGCCAGGACGGCGCGGTCCGCGAGCGGACCCTGGAGGTCACGTTCGGCGACCCCGGCGGCGAGGCGTACGCCCTCACCTTCGGCTGACGCGCAGATCGACAGTGCTCACCGTGCCGGAGACCGGTGAGAAGCTGCGTACCTGAGCGCCGGGACGCAGACGGCTGTCGGTGGCGTACCGGTCGGCGAGCGCCTTCTCCGCGGCCTCGTCGCCGTCGTCGGCCTTGAGCAGCAGCGCGGCGATCTCGTCGGCGAGCGTGAGGTCGGCGTCGGCGAGGTCGTCGGTCATCGCGCCGAAGCTGTCCCACAGCAGCAGCTCGTCCTTCTGCCGATGGGCCAGCTCGTGCAGGAGGTAGTCGTAGATGAACCAGGCGCCGTGGACCGGCAGGTCGGGGGCCACGCCGTAGACGTCGGGATCGATCGTTCCGGCCCGGTACGCCGACCAGACCCGCGCCGCCGAATCGAAGAGCCCCGCCGTCGGATCGATGTCGTAGCCGTCGAACCGCCGGTCGCCGGCCGGGTCGGCCTCCGGGTCGGCCCAGACCCAGCGGTGGCCGTTCCAGTACTCCACCAGCACGTGATCGTGGTGCCAGTCGGGCGTGAAATAGGAGGCGAAGCCGACCCGGCTGCGGCTCGGGACGCCGTGTTGACGCAGCAGCGCGACCGAGAGCAGCGTGTGGTCCCGGCAGCAGCCGGCCACCCGGTCGACGGCCGGGCGCTCGGTGCGCAGGGGCAGGGCGAAGCGGGACTGGTCGGTGTCGAGAATGCGCTCCACCCAGCGGCTGTTCACCTCCTCCAGCCGGTCGCCGGGCAACTCGACGCCGCCGGCGCGGTAGTGGACTATCAGGTTGCGGGCGGTCGCCGCCACGGTGGCGATGTCGGCGGGCACGGCGTCGAGCAGTGCGGCATGCCGGCCCGGGTCGCTGTACGGGGAGTGCTGTCGGTAGCTGTCGACGTCCATGAGGCGAGTCTTCGTCCTGCCACCGTGTCAGGGTCAAGGCGCTTTTCCCGGCTAGTGTCGACTGCTGTGACAGCGCCCGAGATCACCATCGCCACCCCAGCCGACCGCGATGCGGTGGTCGGTTCACTGGTCGCCGCGTTCGTCAAGGATCCCATCCTGCGGTTCCTGTTCCCCGACGAGGAGACCTACCCGCGCCACGCCGCCACCTTCTTCGGGGACCTCTTCGACAAGCGGGTGCACCTGTCGTCGATCTGGACGACAGGTGGCGGTGCGTCCGTCGCCATCTGGGAGCCGCCGGCCAAGCAACCGACTGCCGGGCCGGCCGACGTGCGGACTGCCGGGCCGGCAGCCGTGCACAGGTCGCCGAAGGAAGGTTCCTACCCGGCCGACGTGCTGGCCCGGGTGCAGGGCTACGACCACACCGTGCACGCCGCACTGCCGACATACCCGTTCTGGTATCTCGGTGTCCTGGGCACCCACCCCGACAGCGCCGGACGCGGCTGGGGCCGCGCCGTCATGCGGGCCGGGCTGGCCCGTGCCGCCGCCGACGGACTGCCGGCGATCCTGGAGACCAGCAACCCGGGCAACGTCGACCTGTACCGCCGGGCCGGCTGGGAGGTGGTGGGCACCCTGTCGGAGCCGGTGCCCACCTGGATCATGCAGCAGCCGCCCCGCTGAGATGTCCCGGTTGGCGGTTCAACCCCGGACCGCGGCCCGACCGATGCGGGCACCGGATGTCGGGTGGACCACCTGGCCCGCCGCCTAGCGTTGCTGCTCGTAAGGGAAGGAGGCCCGGGTGCTGGAGCGGCTCAACGAGGCCATGGCGCACATCGAGCGGCACCTCGACCAGCAGATCGAGGTGACCGACCTGGCGCGGATCGCGCTCACGTCGGAGTACCACTTCCGGCGGCTGTTCTCCGCGCTGGCCGGCATGCCGCTGTCGGAGTACGTCCGCCGCCGTCGGCTCACCGTCGCCGGCGCGCACGTGCTGGCCGGGGAGCGGACGCTGCTCGACATCGCGGTGCGCTACGGCTACGGCTCGGCCGAGGCGTTCGCCCGTGCGTTCCACGCCGTGCACGGCGTGGGGCCCGGAGAAGCCCGGCGTACGGGGGCGGCGTTGCGTTCCCAGCCCCGGATGTCCTTCCGACTCACCGTGGAAGGGAGCGGCAGCATGGAGTACCGAATCGTCACCAAGGACGCGTTCGCGCTGGTGGGGCGCAAGGCCCGGGTTCCGCTGGTGCACGAGGGGATGAACCCGTCGATCGTCGCGTTCGTCAGGAGCATCGACAAGGAGACGACCGCCCGGATCGAGGCGCTCTCCGACCAGGAGCCGGCCGGGATCGTCAACGTCAGCGACAACCTGGCCGACACCCGGGCCGAGGGCAGCGAGCTGGACTACTGGCATGGGGCCGTCACCGGGGCCACGCCCCCGGACGACCTGGACGCGCTGCCGGTGGCGGCCGGGTCGTGGGCGGTGTTCACCACCTCCGGCGCGTTCCCGCAGGCGGTGCAGTTCCTGTGGCGGGACGTGTTCACCCAGTGGTTCCCGTCGAACCCGTACCGCAGCCGGCCCGGACCGGAGATCTCCCGGGTGCGGGTGTCCGCGGACGGGAGCACGGCGGACGCGGAGCTGTGGATCCCCGTCGAACGGGTCGCGGTCTGAGGACGTCGCGGCCGGAGGCTCAGTCGGGTACGTCGTCCCAGGTGGTGCCCGGCGGCAGATAGCCGGCCGACGGGTTGTCGCGCAACGCGTAGGCGATGACCAGCAGCGCGTGCCGGTCCAACTCGGGCAGCCGGTCCAGCGCGAACCACCGCACGTCCAGCGACTCGTCGTCGTTGACCCGCGCGGTGCCGGACACCACCTGGCAGACGAAGCCCAGGTTGAGGTATTCGCAGCGGTCGCCGTTGGGGTAGGTGTGCGGGTGGGAGACGGCACTGGTCAGGCGCAGCGGCGTCACGTCCAGGCCGGTCTCCTCCCGCACCTCCCGGACCAGCGCGGTGGCCGGCTGCTCGCCCGGCTCGACGAAGCCGCTGATCACCGACCACCGCCCGTCGTCCGAGCGTTGGCCGAGCAGCAGCTCACCGGCGTCGTTGCGGATGACCGCGCTGACGCTGGGCAGCCACAGCAGGTCGTGGCCGACGTGCTTTCGCATCCGCACGATGTAGTCCGGTACCGCCATCGGGCGATCATAGGCCGCGCGTCGGCGGCCACCGCCGTCGCGTCGAGGTCGCGTCGTGCTCAGCCCGACCATTCGACGGTACGACGAAAGCGCTTGTACTCCGCGGTCAGCTCGGCGTCGATGCGCTCCAGCCGGGCGGGGGTGAGCACCACCGACGGGTCCTGCCACGGCCGTCCGGCGAGCAGTTGGCGACGCAGCCCGAGCGGCGGGTGGGCGGCGAAGAGCGAGGCCTCGTCACGGACCGACAGTTGGCGCAGCAGCGGCAGCCGGTGACTGTTCGCCGCGCGGGCCTCGGCGAACGCCGACCGCCAACGGTCCGGGCCGTGCCCCGCTCGTGCGTGGACACGTACCGCCAACGCCATCGACTCGCCGGCCAGCAGGGCGTCGAGCAGATCGGTGGCGGCCGTCGTGCCGGCGACCCGGGCGGCCAGGTCGTCGGCGAGGTACTCGGCGCGCTGGCTGTCCCGCAGCGCCACGCTCACCAGCACGAGGTGCGCGCCGAACAGCACCCGGGACACCACCCACTGGAACGCGCGGCCCAGCGCGTCACCCACCATCTCCAGCAGCCCGGCCCCGACGGTGGTCTGCACCGGCCGGAACAGGTCGGCGGCCGAGGCGAGCGTGGTGAACGCGGGTTGGGTGAGCAGACCCCGACGCGGGTCGCCGTTGACGAAATGGCCGAGTTCGTGCCCGAGCAGCGCCACCCGTTCACCGGCGGGCAGCGAGCCCCACAGTGGCAGCCCGAGCGCCAACACCCGGCGGCGTCGCACCCCGACCGCGCCCGCGTACGCGTTGATGGCGTTGTCGACGCCGACCACGTCCGGCACCGGCGCGCCGATCGCCGCGGCCACCTCGTCGATCAGCCCGAACAGCTCCGGCGCACGGTCGCGGGACAGGACCTCCAGATTCGGGTCGACTAGGCCGAAGCGGGGCCGCAGGGCGACCGCCAGGGCGACCATCGCCACACCCAGCACGATCGCCAGGTTGGGAAAGGGGAACGCCACGATCAGCCAACCGCCGACGACCGCGAGGGCGAGCACGGCCGCGATCAGCAGCAGGGACACCACCGCGGTCAGCGTCCGTGCCGCACTCGACCCGCCGTCGCCGAGCGGACGGCCGAGCAACTGGCGGAACTGCTGCCCGGTCGCCTGAAACGCCAACCGGTGGGTCCACCGGTCGACCCAGGTCCAGCCGAACTCGCGCTCGCGCCGCCCGGGGTCGTACGCCTCCAGGTTCCACTCGCAGCCGGGGCACCACGGCGCCGCGTCCCTCAGCGACGCGGTGGTCGTTCCGCATCGCGGGCACGCCCCCGCGCCCGTCACCGTGTTGATCACGGCCACGAATCCTGCCCCGGAGCGTCGTGCCGGGGAATCGACCGTTCGGCCACCGGTGTTCCCGCGCCTTCCAACGCCCCCACCTGCACTTCTTTCGGCGTTTTCGCCCGCGGTGCGGTAAGCGTCTCTACTGTGGAGAGGGTTAGGCGACTTGCGTGATCCGGTGGCGGGCAACCGGTTCGCGGTGCACAGTGTTTCCCATGAGCGACAGCGAACGTAGTGGGCAGTTCTACTGGTGCACCCGACACCACCGGGTCGAGACGGACGCCGACGTGTGTCCGGCGAAGCACGTCCTCGGCCCGTACGACTCGGCGGCCGACGCGGAGAACGCCCTGCAGCGAGTGCAGGAGCGGAATGAGGCGTGGGAGGCCGAGGACGCGCGTTGGGCCGGGGAGGACAGGTAGACGGCGCGGGACGGCCCGCGTCGCGGTAGTTCGTGCTCCGCGAGGACGCACGCGAGAGCACGTCCCCAAGGAGGGAACCACGATGGCCGTTACACAGCAGGCCACCACCCGCCCGGCCGCCCGCAAGACCACCGCGAAGAAGACCGCCGCGGCGGAGCGTGGCACGTCGGCGAGCCGGACCACCCCCGTGCGCAAGTCCACCACGGGCGCGGCGAAGGCGCCGGCCCGCAAGGCGGCCGGCGGCGCGGGGCGTGCCCCGGCGACGAAGACGACCACCGCGGCGAAGAAGGCCCCCGCCAAGAAGGCAACGGCGACGAAGACGACGAAGACCACGGCGGCGGCCAAGAGGACCACGGCGGCCAAGAAGGCGCCCGCGAAGAAGACCGCGACCACGGCCAGGACCACGGCGGCCAAGAACACGGCGGCGGCCAGGAAGGCGCCCGCGAAGACCGCGTCCGCCCGCGGGACGGCCACCGCCGCGAAGCGGAGCCCGGCAGCCACGGCGCGCAAGAGCGGCACCGCGACCAAGGCGACGAGCGCGGCGAAGAAGACCACCAGCGCGGCGAAGAAGACCACCGCCTCGGCGGCCAAGAGGACCACGGCCGCGACGAAGGCGCCCGCCCGCAAGGTCGCGACCAAGGCGTCGGCGGTGAAGAAGACGGCCGCGAAGAAGGCTCCCGCCAAGAAGGCGCCCGCGAAGAAGACCACGGCGGCGAAGAAGACGGCGACCCGTCCGGCCGGCGGCGCGCGCAAGGCGGCGGCGAAGAAGGCCCCGGCCTCGAAGGTGACCGGCACGTCGTCGACGACCGCCCGTAAGGCGGCGGCGAAGAAGGCCCCGGCGAAGAAGACCACCGCCGCCAAGGCGCCGGCCCGCAAGGTGACCGCCCGCAAGTCGCCGTCGCAGCCGGTCGCCGCACGGGCAACCGCCCCCCGGGGTACGCGGACCACGGCGCGGAGGGCGACCGGCTGACGCTGGTCGTCCCCGGGCTGGCCGCCCCGCCTCGGCCGGGGTCGCCCCGCCTCGGCCGGGGTCGCCCCGGCTGGCGCTGGTCGTCGCCCCGGGCTGGCCGGGCGGCGCGGCGTGGACTCGGCCGGTCACCGGAAGCGGATCACCGGCGGCGCTGTCAGGATTGACCCGTGGTCATCCGACGCGTACTCGCCCCCCGCATCGACTTCGGCGCGCTGCGCCGCGAGCTCGGCCTGCCCGAGAGCTTCCCCACGGCCGCCCAGCGGGAGGCCGACGCGGCGGCCGCCGCGCCGCCCCGGCCGGCCGTCGACCGCACCGACATACCGTTCGTCACCGTCGACCCGGCCACCTCCCGTGACCTGGACCAGGCGATGCACCTGGCCCGCCGGACGGGAGGTGGCTACCGCGTGCGGTACGCGATCGCGGACGTCGCCGCGCACGTCGAGCCGGGCGGCGCGCTGGAGGAGGAGACCTGGCGGCGCGGGCAGACGGTCTACCTGCCCGACGGCAACGTGCCGCTGCACCCGGTGACGCTCAGCGAGGGTGCGGCCAGCCTGCTGCCCGACGACGACCGCGCCGCCGTGGTGTGGACCATCGACCTGGACGCCGACGGCGCCACGGTGGCCGTCGAGCTGGAGCGCGCCCTGGTCCGCAGTCGGGCCAAGCTCGACTACACCGGCGTGCAGGCGGCGGCCGACGCCGGTCGGCTGCCCGAGCCGATCGCGCTGCTGCCCGAGATCGGCGACCGGCTGACCGCCCGTGGGCTGCGCCGGGGGGCCATCAACCTGCCGCTGCCCGAGCAGGACGTGGAGCCCGACGGCGACGGGTGGCGGCTGGTGCTGCGCGGGCCGGCGCCCATGGAGGAGCACAACGCGCAGATCTCGCTGCTGACCGGGATGGCCGCCGCCGACATCATGCTGGCCGGCGGGATCGGCCTGCTGCGGACGATGCCCCCACCGAAGCCGGAGGCGGTGCAACGCCTGCGGGCGGCCGCCGCCCCGCTGGGCGTGCGCTGGCCGGACGGCGCGAGCCCCGGCGAGGTCATCGCCGGTCTGGACGCCGCGCAGCCACGTGCCGCCGCGTTCATCGACCAGGCCGCCGAGTTGATGCGCGGCGCCGCGTACACCGCCTTCGACGGCAGCCGCCCGGAGCAGCCGGAGCACGGCGGGGTCGCGGCCGCGTACGCCCATGTCACGGCGCCGTTGCGGCGCCTGGCCGACCGGTACGCCACCGAGGTCTGCCTGGCCCTGCACGCGGGCCGGGAGGTGCCCGACTGGGCCCGCGCCGCGCTGCCCCGGCTGCCCGAGGTGATGGCCAGCACCGACCGCACCGCCTCGGCGGCCAGCCGGGGCGCGGTTGAACTGGCCGAGGCGGTGCTGCTGGAACACCGGGTGGGGGAGACCTTCGACGCGGCGGTGCTCGACGTCGACGCCCCTGCCAACGGCAAGTCCCGGCCGCGGCCGCCCGGCGGAACCGTGGCCCTGGACGCCCCGCCGGTCCGCAGCCGCTGCCTCGGTGAACTTCCGCTCGGCGAACGGGTCCGCGTCCGCCTGGTCACCGCCGACCCGGCGGCCCGTACGGTGCTGTTCGAGCTGGCCTGAGTCGCCGCGCGGTCGGGTCGCGCGGGCAGCGGGGATTGTCACAGTGGCTGGCGACTCTGGCGCGCCGAGCGGTTTGCGAGGATGAGCCCATGGCATACGACGCGAGCACGCTGCCCGACGTTTCCGGGCTGACGGTCGGCATCATCGGCGGCACCGGCGACCAGGGCCGTGGCCTTGCCTATCGACTCGCCCGGGCCGGCCAGACGGTGCTGATCGGCTCCCGGTCCGCCGAGCGGGCCACCGAGTCCGCCGCCGAGATCGCCGCGCTGCCCCGGATGCCGGCCGAGGTGCGGATCACCGGCGCGGCCAACGACGAGGTGGCCCGCCGCAGCGACGTGGTGATCATCGCGGTGCCGTGGGACGGCCACGCGGCCACCGTCGCCGCCCTGGCGGAGCCGTTGGCCGGCACGATCGTCGTCGACTGCGTCAACCCGCTGGGCTTCGACAAGCAGGGTCCGTACGCGCTCACCGTCGCCGAGGGCAGCGCCGTCCAGCAGGCTGCCGCGCTGCTGCCCGACTCCCGCGTCTGCGCCGCGTTCAACCACGTGAGCGCACCACTGCTGGCCGACCCCGAGGTCGACCGGATCGACCTCGACGTGCTGATCTGCACCGAGGACCGGGAACTCGTCGACATCGTCGGGGCGCTCGCCGCGCGGATCCCCGGCATGCGCGGCATCTACGCCGGTCGGCTGCGCAACGCCCACCAGATCGAGGCGTTCACCGCGAACCTGATCGCCATCAACAAGCGCTACAAAGCCCACGCCGGCATCCGCGTCACCGACCTCTGACAGTGCCCTGAGGGATCCTGGGGCATGACCGATGCTGACGGGGTGTTGCGGATCGCGGATCTGCGCCGAGCGTGCTCGATGTTGTTGGATGCGGCGGAGAGCCGATTCGGTCCGGAGATCCAGCTGTCACAGCTTGGCGTCGACCACTACTGGAACATGGACCTGGGTGCGGCGTTCGGGATGGTCCAGCGCCCCGAGTTGGAGATCGACTGCGGGCAGAGTAGCGACGATGTCGCCGAGCTGACGAGCCTCCTGCGGCGGGGTGGTCCAGACGGCTTCGTGTCGCTGTGGCACGACCTTTCGCACGTCAGCGGGCTGCTGCGGCTGCTGGCGTACCTCGATCTGCCCGACAATCGCGAGAGCTAGCCTGCGCGGGGGACGGGCCGACCGGTGGGCACACCGGCACCAAGCCGAGGCCCTGCTCGCCGCCCCGTGTCCCGCCGCACCGTCGTTCGAGGGCCGCACGCCTGCGGTGAGCGCACCGCCGTGCGGCTCCGCCCGCGCCCCGTGCAGGCCGTGCCCACGGCACGCTCGCCAGCTCCGGAACGCGCGGCGCAGCCACGAATCGAGAGGTCGAACGGCACCGTCATCGGGTGCGTGGCTGACCCGCTGCCGTCATGTTCGCCGGTGGTAGTGGTTGCGGCGGGGGAGCTGGTCGGGATCGAGCCAGGCGGGCGGGATGAATTCGGGGTGGCCGTTGCCGCCCAACTGGACGGCCCACTCGCCACGGTGGAGGTGGCGGTGGTGGTGGCCGCAGAGCAGCACCGCGTTGGCCAGGTTGGTGTTGCCGCCGTCGGCCCAGTGTCGGAGGTGGTGGGCGTCGCACCAGCGGGGTGGTCGGTCGCAGCCGGGGAAGGCGCAGCCTCGGTCGCGCAGGATCAGGGCGCGGCGCAGGGGGCCGGTGACGAGTCGGCGCTGGCGGCCGACGTCGAGTGTCTGGCCGGCGCTGCCGAGCACGGCGGGCAGGATGGCGGCGTCGCAGGCGAGGCGACGTACCGTCTCCGGGGTGAGCCCGAAGCCAGCGTCGAGGGTGCCGGCACCGAGCTGCCGGACCAGGCCGTCGAAGCTGGTGGTGACGACGAGCTGGGCCGGCTCGCCGCCGTGCTCGGGCAGCTCCTTGGTGCGCAGGGCGAGTCGGCAGAGGTCGCCGAGGGCGTCGTGCCGCCGTTGCCCCGGTGACCGGTGGTCGTCCTGACCGGAGGGTGCGGTCAGTGGGTCGAGGGCGGCGCGGAGCAGGCCGGCGGTCTCCGCGTCGAGGGTGCCGCTCAACCGCAGCCGGCCGTCGGTCAGCTCGGACAGGGTGAGGTGACGATCCCGGGTGGCCCGGCGGGCTTCGGCGTCGAGGGCGGCCTTGGCGGCGGCGTCGGCGACCTCGGGTGCGACGTGGTCGAGGATGCGGGTGGCGAGCTTGCGCAGCAGCGTGGGGTCGAACTGGCCGGCCCAGTCGACGAGGACGCCGACCGCTCTGGTGGCGACGTCGGTGCCGGCGGCGGCCCGCACGGTGTCGACGGTGTCGGCGATGACGCGGGCCTGCTCCAGGCTGACGTCTCCGTCGGCCAGCGCCCGGCGGACCTCGGGAGCGCCCGTGTCGAGGGCGTGAGCGAACTCGACCAACCGGCGGGCTGCGGGAACTGTCAACCGTAGGCGGTCGCGCAACCAGACCGCCGTCGACGAAGCGCCCTGCGCCAGGGCCGTGCCCCGGCCGTCCAGCTCGCGCACGAGGGTCAGCTTGACGGCCGCGAGCTGCTGCTCGAGCCGGTGCGCGGCGTCGAGCGCAGCCACCAGGTCATGCTCCGCGAGGGCCCAGGCCGGCGCGGCGGCGGCATCCGCCACCGCGCCCCGCGCCTGCGCCAACTCTTCGATCACACCCCGAACCTAGAACAGGTGTACGACAAAACCAGTCACCATGATCAATGAGGGTGACCTCGCGGCCCGATCGGGGGCGGCGCACGACGCCGATGTAAAGCTTTCTAGACATGATGTCAAAGACGCCATACTATGAGCATGTCAAGAATTCTTTACAGCAGGAGGCGGTCGTGACGCACGAGGAGAAACGCGCCTGGATCATGCTGGTGGTCAGTGTGGTGGGCTACGCCGCCTACGCGGCCGTGGTCCTGAACCGGGCCGACGGTGGTCCGCTCACCGCCACGCCGTACGCCGGGGTGCTGTTGTGGACCATCGGCGGGGCCGTCGTCGCGAGCATCGTGGCCGAGATCGGGATGGGTGTGCTGAACCCGGGCGCCTCCCGTGCCAAGGACGTCCGGGACCGGGAGATCGGACGGCTCGGTGACCACGTCGGTCAGGCGTTCGTGGCCATCGGCGCGGTGTCGGCGATGCTGATGGCGTTGGCCGAATGGGACTGGTTCTGGATCGCGAACGTCATCTACCTGTGCTTCGTCCTGTCGGCGGCGGTTGGCGCCCTGGCGAAGGTGATCGTCTACCGCAAGGGTGTCCCGCAGTGGTGAAGCCGACCCGCGTCACGAACAACATCCGCGCGCTGCGCTTCGCGCACGGCGAGATGACCCAGGCCGAGCTCGCCGAGCGGATCGGCGTGACCCGACAGACCGTCATCGCCATCGAGCAGAGTCGTTACTCGCCGTCGCTGGAGATGGCGTTCAAGATCGCGCGCTTGTTCGACGCACGTCTCGACGACGTGTTCCAGTACCCCGAGGAGGCGACACCGTGAAGGCCATCGTCCAGGACAGCTACGGCCCGCCCGACGTGCTCCACCTTCGCGACATCGACCAACCCGCCGTGAACGACGAGGAGGTCCTCGTCCAGGTCCGCGCCGCCGGGGTCGACCCCGGGGTGTGGATCTTCATGACCGGTCGCCCCTACCTGGCGCGGCTGGCCGCAGGGCCGCGCCGGCCCCGGGCGCCGGTGCGCGGGCGGGACCTGGCCGGGGTGGTGGTCGCGGTCGGTGCTCGGGTGACCCGGTTCCGGCCCGGCGACGAGGTGTTCGGCACCTGTCCGCGTGGCTCGTACGCCGAGTTCGCGAGCGCGCCGGAGCGGCGGCTGGCCCGCAAACCGGCCAACCTGTCGTTCGCGCAGGCCGCCGCCGCGCCGGTCTCCGGGATGACGGCGCTGCGTGCGGTCCGCGACAGCGGCGCGGTACGCCCAGGGCAGCGCGTGCTGGTCATCGGCGCATCCGGCGGCGTCGGGTCGCACGCCGTACAGATCGCCAAGGCGTACGGGGCGACGGTCACCGCCGTCTGCGCGCCGGCCAGGGCCGCGTTCGTACGCGGCCTCGGCGCCGACGACACCCTCGACTACACCAGCGAGGAGGTCGACAGCCGTGGCCCGATCTACGACGTGGTCATCGACACCGGCGGCGATCGGCCGGTCTCCCTGCTGCGCCGCGCCCTCACCCCACACGGGACACTGGCGCTGGTCGGCGGCACGTACACCAAGGGCCCCGTGCTCAGCGGCTACGACCGGCAGATGTTCCGCGCGCCGCTGCTGTCCCTGTTCGTCGGTCAACGCCTGCGTAGCGTGAGCGCGGTCGAACGCACCAGGGACCTGAGCGAGCTGGGAAACCTCATCGAATCGGGAGCGCTCACCCCGGCGGTCGACCGCACCTATCCGCTGGCCCAGGCGGCGGACGCGATCCGCCACCTCCGGCACGGGCACCCGGCGGGAAAGATCGTCGTCACCGTGTGACGCGGTGGCCGCCGAGACCGCTCACCGGGGCCCGCACCGACCGAAACCCGCGCGCGGACCGTCGTTCTCGGCTGGGCGGGCAGGGCCGGATGGCGGGGGTGGGCCCCAACCCCGCCCGCCCAGGCCACCGGACGGCTAGAAGGTGTGCTCGGCGGCCGGGAACTCGCCGCCCCGGACCTCCTCGGCGAAGCGCCGGGTGGCGTCGGTGAGGACGTCCGCGAGGTCCGCGTACCGCTTCACGAAGCGTGGCGCCTTGCCGGTGCGCAGACCGGCCATGTCCTGCCAGACGAGCACCTGGGCGTCGGTGTCCGGGCCGGCGCCGATGCCGACGGTGGGGATGGGCAGCTCGTGGGTGATCTGCTTGGCCACCACGCCCGGCACCATCTCCAGCACCACCGCGAACGCGCCGGCCTCGGCCACCGCCCGCGCGTCCGCCAGCACCTCGTCGGCCGTGTCGCCCCGCCCCTGCACCCGGTAGCCGCCCAGGGTGTGTTCACTCTGCGGGGTGAAGCCGATGTGCGCCATCACCGGGATGCCGGCGCCGACGATCGCGGCGATCTGCGCGGCGCAGCGTCGGCCGCCCTCCAACTTCACCGCGTGGCAGCCACCCTCCTTCATGAACCGGACGGCGGTGCGCAGCGCCTGGGCCGGGCCCTCCTCGTACGAGCCGAACGGCAGGTCACCGACGACCAGGGTCTGCCGGGTCGAGCGCACCACGGCCCGTACCAGCGGCAACAGGTCGTCGGCGGTGATCGGCAGGGTCGTCTCGTAGCCGAAGACGTTGTTCGCCGCCGAATCACCGACCAGCAGCACCGGTACGCCGGCCCGGTCGAAGATCCCCGCCGTGTACTGGTCGTACGAGGTGAGCATCGGCCACCGTTCGCCGCGCTCCTTCGCGGCGATCAGGTCGCGGGTGCGGACCCGACGGGTGGCCGGTCCGCCGTACAGCGCGGTCACCTCGTGCGGAGTGGACTCGATCATGACTGTCTCCCTTCCTCGAGGCCGCCTGCGCGGTCCCCGGGCTTCGCCGATCGTCGCACCGCGCGACAGCCTGGCGGCAGGGCCCAGTGGAAGATGTCACTCGGGAGGCGCGGGACATCAGCCGTGCTCGCGCCACCGATTCGTGATCGGCAGTCGACGGTCCCGGCCGAACGCCTTCATGGAGATCTTCGTGCCCGGCGCGGACTGGCGTCGCTTGTACTCGGCGGTATCCACCAGTCGCAGCACCTTGTCGACCACGGCCGGGTCGTGGCCCGACTCGACCAGCCCGTCGCGGCCCAGGTCGCCGTCGACGTAGCCGATGAGGATCGGGTCCAGCACGTCGTAGTCGGGCAGGGAGTCGCTGTCGAGCTGGCCCGGGCTCAACTCGGCGCTCGGCGGCTTGCCGATCGAGTTCTCCGGGATGGGGGCGGTCTCGCCGCGACGGGCCGCGTCCGCGTTGCGCCACTTCGCCAGACGCCACACCAGCGTCTTCCAGACGTCCTTGATCGGGTTGAAGCCGCCGACCGAGTCGCCGTACAGGGTGGAGTAGCCGACCGCCAGCTCGCTCTTGTTGCCGGTGGTCAACACCAGGTGGCCCTCCTGGTTCGACAGCGCCATCAGGATGACCCCGCGTACCCGGGCCTGGAGGTTCTCCACGGCGATCCCGGACAGCGACAGGTTCGCCAGGAAGGCGTCCACCATCGGCTGGATCGGCTCGACGCGGTAGTCGAGCCCGGTGCGCTTGGCCAGGTCGGCGGCGTCCTCCCGAGAGTGCTCGGAGGAGTGCTGGCTGGGCAGTGACACGCCGACCACCCGGTCCGGGCCGAGCGCGTCGACGGCGATGGCGGCCACCACCGCCGAGTCGATGCCACCGGAGAGTCCGAGCACCACCGAGGCGAACCGGTTCTTGTTGACGTAGTCGCGCAGGCCCAGCACGAGCGCGTGCCAGACCTCGGCCTCGTCGGCGACCGGCTCGATCAGCCCGCCGGTGACGGCCGGGCCGGACGGCGCGGGCGGAGCCGCCTCCACCGCGTGGTACGACACCCGCATGCCGTCGGCGACGCTCTCGCCGCCCGGGGTCGTCGTGGCGGCCGGCAGCTCGACGTCGTGCACGAGCAGGTGCTCGACGAACTGTGGGGCGCGGGTGAGCAGGTCGCCGTTGGCGGCGACGATCATCGAGTCGCCCTCGAAGACCAGCTCGTCCTGGCCGCCGATCATGTTGACGTACGCGATGGTGGCGTTCGCCTCGGCCGCCCGGCGGCGGACCAGCGGCAGCCGGATGTCGTCCTTGTTCAACTCGTACGGCGAGCCGTTGATGTTGACCACGAGGCCGACGCCGGCCTGCCGGGCGGCGGCGAACGGCCCGCCGGCCTGCCACAGGTCCTCGCAGATGGTCAGCGCGACGTCCACCCCGCCGATCCGCACGACGGTCAGCTCCTCGCCGGAGACGAAGTAGCGGTCCTCGTCGAAGACGCCGTAGTTGGGCAGGTGGTGCTTGAAGTAGCGGGCGACCACCTCGCCGCGGTGCAGCAGCGCGGCGGCGTTGCGCGCGCCCCGCCCCGGCTCGGCGTCCCCACTGACCTGCGGCGGGCCGTCGGCGTCCAGGTAGCCGACGACGACCGGCAGGTCACCGAGACCGTCCCCGGCGAGGTCGGCCGCGAGCTGCCGCAGGGCGGCCTGGGACGCGGCGACGAAGGACCGCCGGAAGACCAGGTCCTCGACCGGGTAGCCGGTCAACATCATCTCCGGGAAGAGCACCAACTGGGCGCCGGCGTTGGCGGCCTGGCGGGTCCAGTTGCGGACCAGGTCGGCGTTGCCGGCGAGGTCGCCGACGCTCGGGTTGACCTGTGACAGGGCGAGACGCAGGGTGGGCATGTCCTCATCTTGCCTCAGCTTCGGCCGAGCAATCCGTACCCTCGGACGAGACGGCGGCCACGTGCGGACGCCGCGCGGCCGGCGTGCCGCATCGGTACCGCTCGCCGGGCGGGACGCGAGGGGACGGGCGGCGGCGGTTCGCGTAACGTCTGCGTAACCAGGCCCGGGAACACTGGGCGGTCAGGTCGGGCGCAGCCCGGCCAAGGCGGACAAAGAGTGTCGCGAGGGGTTGGGGAAGTGGACCGTCAGCAGGAGTTCGTCCTCCGTACGCTGGAAGAGCGGGACATCCGGTTCGTCCGGCTGTGGTTCACGGACGTGCTGGGCACGCTCAAGAGCGTCTCGGTGGCGCCCGCGGAGTTGGAAGCGGCCTTCGAGGAGGGCATCGGCTTCGACGGCTCGGCGATCGAGGGCTTCGCGCGCGTCTTCGAATCGGACATGGTCGCGATGCCCGACCCGACCACCTTCCAGGTCTTCCCGTTCGAGGGTGGGGTCAGCGGCGAGAGCGCCCGGATGTTCTGCGACATCCTGCTGCCCGACGGCGGGCCGTCCTGGGCCGACCCGCGGCACGTGCTGCGCCGCGCGCTGTCCAAGGCTGCCGAGAAGGGCTTCACCTTCTACACCCACCCCGAGATCGAGTTCTTCCTGCTGGAGAACGGCCCGCAGGACGGCTCGGTGCCCACCCCGGTGGACACCGGCGGCTACTTCGAGCACACCACCCACGCCGTGGCCCGCGACTTCCGTCGCCAGGGCGTGCTGGCGCTGGAGCGGATCGGCATCTCGGTGGAGTTCAGCCACCACGAGGTTGCGCCCGGCCAGCAGGAGATCGATCTGCGCTACGCCGACGCGCTGACCACCGCCGACAACATCATGACCTTCCGGCACGTGGTCAAGGAGGTCGCGCTCTCCACCGGCGTGCAGGCCAGCTTCATGCCGAAGCCGTTCACCGACCAGCCCGGCAGCGGCATGCACACCCACCTGTCGCTGTTCGAGGGCGAGCGCAACGCCTTCCACGACGGTGGCGACCCGATGAAGCTCTCCAAGGTGGCGAAGTCCTTCATCGCCGGCCTGCTGATGCACGCCCGGGAGTACACGGCGGTCACCAACCAGTGGGTCAACTCGTACAAGCGGCTCTTCCCGCAGGCGCTGCCGGACCGGATCACCGAGAGCCCGGCGTACGTCTGCTGGGGTCACCTGAACCGCTCCGCGCTGGTCCGGGTGCCCGCGTACGGCAAGCCGAACTCGGCCCGGGTCGAGGTCCGCTCGCTGGACTCGGCCACCAACCCGTACCTCGCCTTCGCGGTGCTGCTCGGCGCGGGCCTCAAGGGCATCGAGGAGGGCTACGAGCTGCCGCCGGGCGCCGAGGACGACGTCTGGTCGCTGAGCAGCGCCGAGCGCCGCGCCATGGGGTACGAGGCGCTGCCGGAGAACCTGGCCGAGGCGATCGACGTGATGGCCGAGTCCGAACTGGTCGCCGAGGTGCTGGGCGAGCACGTCTTCGACTTCTTCCTGCGCAACAAGCGGGCCGAGTGGGAGCAGTACCGCCGCGAGGTCACCCCGTACGAGCGGCAGCGTTACCTGGCGCTCTAGGGCAGGGCATCGGCGCGGGGCTGACGCGCTTGCCCGCTGCGGCTATCGTCTCGATCACCGCGCCGGTACCCCTTCCGGGCGGAGAGTCGGGAGGCAGTCGGTGCTGGAGGACCTGCTCAGCGGTGCCTGGCAGAGCGTCGTGTTCGGGATCGTGGGCGTCGGGCTCATGGCGGCCGGGTTCGGGCTCGTCGACCTGCTGACCCCGGGGCGGTTGCGCGAGCTGATCTGGGTCGAGCGCAACACCAACGCGGGTCTGCTGCTCGCCGCCAACCAGCTCGGCATCGCCGGCATCGTCTTCACGGCGATCCTGACCAGCTACAGCGACTTCGCCAAGGGGCTCGCCTCGACCGTGGTCTTCGGACTGGTCGGGCTGGCCATCATGGCGCTGGCCTTCTTCGTGCTGGACCTGCTCACCCCCGGCAAGCTCGGTGAGGTCATCTGCTCGTCCGAGCCGCACCCGGCGGCCCGGGTCAGCGCCGCCACGCACTTCGGTGCCGCGCTGATCGTCTGCGCCTGCATCGCCTGAGCCTGCACGGCCTGAGCCCGCACGGCCTGATTGTGGGCGTCGTACCCCGGTCGTAGCGTGCCGGGCATGAACCGTACGGACCGCCTCTACGCCCTGGTCGAGGAGCTGCGGGCGGTGTCGCCACGGCCGCGCAGCGCGCGCTGGCTGGCCGTGCGCTTCGAGGTGAGCAGCCGGACCATCGAGCGGGACATCGGCGCGCTCCAGCAGGCCGGGGTGCCGATCTGGGCCGAGTCGGGGCGTACCGGCGGCTACGTCCTGGACCGCGCCCACACCCTGCCGCCGGTCAACCTGACCGCCGCCGAGGCGGTCGCGATGGCGGTGGCGCTGCACCGGCTCGCCGGCTCGCCGTTCGCCGGGCCGGGTGCCACCGCGCTGCGCAAGCTGCTGGCGGTGCTGCCGGCCGCCGACGCCGCCGAGGCGCACCGGCTCGCCGGCCGGGTGCACCTGGTCGGCGACGGGCCGGCCACGCCCGTCCCGGCCACCGTCGCCCACGCGGTCACCGCCCGGCGGGTGCTGCGCATCCGGTACGACGACCGCGCCGGCGTCGACTCGCTGCGGGACGTCGAGCCGCTGGGCTACCTCGGCAACTCCCACCACTGGTACCTGGTGGCCTGGTGCCGCCTGCGCGCCGAGGTGCGATGTTTCCGCACCGACCGGATCCGCGAGGTCGAGGCCCTGCCAGAGGGGGTGCTCCGGGACCTCCGTCCGGAGGACCTGGACATCCCCCACGAGCGGGTCCGCGCGCTGAGTCTGGTCTGAGCGCGCGGTCCGGGTGGCCCACCCGGCCGGGTGATCGGGAAACACCGACAGGACGTTGTCGCGGACGACGTCGAGACTCCTCCGGGAGACGGCCGGACGGCCGGAAACGCGAAGACCTGGAGGCAGTATGTCCGCGACGCCCATCACGTGGTTCGAGATCGGCACCGACCGGCCGGAGGAGGCGGAGCGCTTCTATGGCGAGCTGTTCGGCTGGACCTTCAACGAGGAGGGCTCGGCCGACGGCGGTTCCTACCGGGTGACCGGGGCCGGTGGCGACACCGGGATCGGCGGCGGAATCCGGGCGACCGGCGGCACGTCGCCGAACTACGCGATCCTCTACGCCGAGGTGGCCGACGTCGAGGAGACCTGTCGGCGGGCCGAGGCGGCCGGCGCCCAGGTGGTGGTGCCGGCCCGGACCACGCCCACCGGGCTCACGTTGGCCCAGCTGATCGACCCGGTCGGCAACCGCCTGGGCGTGTTCGCGCCCCCGCCCCGACAGAGCTGATCACTCCTCGGCTGGCCCGGACTGAAGCTCAGGTCCGGGCCGGGCTGAGGCCCTGATCGCGTAGGCCGGCAACGACGATCTGAACGAGGGCGCTGCTGCCACGGTGCCGCGCGGTCGCGGCGCAGCCGATCACGAGGGCTTGAATGTCGTCGGGAGTGACGTCCGGCCGGATGGTTCCGCGTTGCTGCGCCTCGTGCAGGAGGTCGGCGAAGGCGGCGTTGAGGGCGGCGTCCGCGTCGGCGGGTATGTGGTATCCACCGCGGTCCAGAGCGTCCGCCATGGCGCGATTGGTGCGGCAGGCCTCCACCATGACGGTGAAGAACTCGGCGAAGTCGATGCCGGAACGGGCCTTGTCGGTCAGGGCGTGGAGCCGGTCGAGCACCACGGCCTCGATGAGCGACTCCTTGGTCGGAAAGTGCCGATACACGGTGCCGGCGCCGACGCCCGCGCGACGGGCGATCTCGTCGATGGGCACGTCCAGGCCCTCGGCGGCCAGGCTCTCGTAGGCGGCGTTCAGGACGCTCTGGCGATTGCGGCGAGCATCGGCACGCATGAGGATCCTCCGGCCTGTCGACAAGCGGGGCGGCCGTTCCGTATAGTTGAAACGGGGCGACCGTTCCGATTATAGGAGACGCCGTGTGGAGTGCGCGCGACATACCCCGGCTCGACGGCACCACCGCGTTGGTGACCGGAGCTACCGCCGGAATCGGCCTGGAAACGGCAATGGCCTTGAGCGCTCAGGGAGCCCACGTGGTGATCGGCGCTCGCAACGCGGCACGCGGTGCGGACACCCTGCGCGCGTTACCCGGCAGAGGCAGCGTCCTCGCCCTCGAACTCGCCAGCCTCCAAGCCGTGCGGCAGGCGGCAAGCGACCTCCACCAGCGCTTCGAGCGACTCGACATCCTGATCAACAACGCCGGCCTGTGGTGGCAGCCCGCACGGCGTACCCAGGACGGCTTCGAGTCTCAGTTTGGCGTCAACCACCTCGGCCACTTCGCGTTGACCGGTCTCCTCCTCGACATGCTTGAGCGGTCACCGGCCGGGCGGATCGTCACGGTCAGCAGCAAGGGGGCCGCCGCCGGGTCCGTCACGCACCTCGACCCCAGGAACCTCGACGGGTACCGGCCAGCCAAGGCCTACAACGGCGCAAAACTCGCGAATCTGCTGTTCGCGTTCGAACTGCAGCATCGACTCGCCGCGTCCGACTCATCGACGATCAGCCTCGCGGCCCACCCCGGTGGAGCACGCACCAGCCTGTTTCGTGACGCATCGCCAGGCTTCCGCATCGCCAACGCGACGATTGGGTGGCTGTTCACCCAGTCTGCCCAGGCCGGTGCGCTGCCCGTACTCCGGGCGGCGACCGACCCGCGGGCCGCCGGCGGCGAGTACTACGGGCCGGGTGGCCCCGGCCAGTTCAAGGGCGCCCCGAAACCGCAGCGGGCCCCGAAAGGCGCCTACGACCCGGCCACCCGACGTCGACTGTGGGAGATGTCCGAAGTGGCGACAGGCGTCGCCTACCCCTTGCGTGCCGAAGCTGCGCACTGACGATTCCTGCGGCCCGCCCCAGGAGGCCGGACCTGGTCTGACCGGAGGACCAGGGCCGGCCGGGGGCCTACCGGGGCGGCCCTGGTTCCGCCGGGTTACTTGCCGGGCGTACCTGCCGGTGCGCCGTGGCCGCCCAGGCCGCGGTGGCCGCCCGGACCGGGGAAGACGCCGGCCTCCACGGCCTTGGTGATGGCGTCGGCCTGCTCCTGGGTGAGTTTGCCGTCCTTGACCGCCTGGTCCAGCCGCTCCTTGAGCGCGGCCTTGCGATCCTCGGCGGAGTGGCGCTGCGGCCGGTCGGCTGGCCGGTGCTGCTCGCGGATCTTCTCCAGCGCGGCGGTCACCTTGTCGGTCGGCACGCCCAGCTCCTTGGCCAGATCCTCGGCGAACTGACCCTGCCGGTCGGCCTTGGCTCCGGGCGCCGGGGCGGTGCTGGCGCTCGGCGACGGCGAATCGGCGGCGAAGGCGATCGTCGGGGCCGCGATCCCGACGCCGAGGATGCCGGCGGCGGCCAGGCCGGCCAGCATGTGCTTCCTACTGATGGTGCGGGACATGCTCTCCTCCAGAAAGCTAGGTGGTACGTGATGTCGTCACCGACAGTGACGGGTGAGCCTGGGCGCGACCCGTGGCGAACCTGTCAGCGAGCTGACAATCGAAGGCGGAAATCGGTTGTGTCGTCGCTTGTCGGGCGGTCAGGGTCGGTCCACCGCCAACGAAGGGACGTACGCCGGGATGAGAGTCGAGATCCGGGAGATCGCACTCGTCGAGCCGGACGCCGGCCCGTACGGCATCACGGTCGGGCCCGACGGCGCGCTGTGGCTGACGCTGGTCCACGGCGGTGGCATCGCCCGCCTGGACCCCGACGGCTCGGTCCGAACCCATTCGCTGGAGCCAGCCGGCGGCCGTCCGTTGATCATCACGACGGGTCCGGACGGTGCGCTCTGGTTCACCCGCTCCGGTGATGACCGGATCGGTCGGATCACCGTCGACGGCGAGCAGCGCACGGTCGCCCTGCCGGCCGGTACCGGGCCGGGTGGCATCGCGGCCGGACCCGACGGGGCACTCTGGTACGCGGGGATGACCTCCGACACGATCGGCCGGGTAACCACCGACGGCACGGCGACCGCCTTTCCGCTGCCGGTCACCGGCGGGTTCCCCTCGATGATCACCGCCGGCGCGGACCACGCCCTCTGGTTCACCCTCAACCGCGCGAACGCGATCGGCCGGATCGCCCTCGACGGCACGGTGAGGCTGTACCCTTTGCCCACCGCGGACGCCGGGCCGGTCGGCATCGCCCTGGGCGCGGACGGCGCCATCTGGTTCGTGGAAATCACCGCCGGCCAGGTCGGCCGGATCGACGTTGATGGCGTGATCGTCGAGTTCCCACTGCCGGACCGGGCCGCGCGCCCGCACGCGATCGTGGCCGACCCAGCGGGTGGGGCCTGGTTCACCGAGTGGGGCGCCAACCGGATCGGCCACCTCGATCCGAATGGACGATTCGAGAGCTACGCCCTACCGACCCCGCAGTCGGAACCACACGGCGTCGTCCACACCCCGGATGGAGTGTGGGCAGCCCTGGAAACCGGCGCACTAGCCCACCTGACCCCCTGACCCATACCCCTCCGACCCCCGGCCCCCGGCCCCCGGGCGTCCGGCCCCCTGGCCTCCCGGCCCCCTGGCCTCCCGGCCCCGGCCCCCTGGCTTCGTTGATCACCGAGCCGCCCCGGGAGACCCCGGCGGTCCGCGCCACCCGCAAGCCGTTCCGCCTGCACCGGGTCCGTCGCCGCTGATCGG
>NZ_JBFAOC010000022.1:37955-114134 GCF_040675055.1 Micromonospora sp. NPDC049662 | reverse complement strand
CCCCGGGGGTGCGCGTGGGGGGCCAATCCAAACACACCCCCCCCCCCCAACCCCCCACACCAGCACGACCGCCGCCGCTCAGCGCCCCGGCCCCGACCGTTCACCCCGACCGCCGGCGGCTCGACGCGGGCCAACCACGGCTCCGACGCCCCCACCGTGCCGGCGAACGTCGTCGCCGGGACGGCGACGAACAGCCTCGCGACCACCTCGGTCTCGCCCGGCTCGATCTTCAGCGTGCGGTCGGGGGTAAGGCTGGTGCCGTGGGTCGCGCCCTCCCAGCCCAGGTCCTGGCTGGCCCGGTCGATCACCAGCCGAAGCGGCGCAACAGTCCGGCGGCCAGGGCCACGAACGCTCCTGGTGAATGACGGGGACCGGCCCATCAGGCCCCATCATTCGCGTCCGCCAGTCCAGTGTCAGTCCGGGCGGGCCTCGTGCCCCGGCTGGCCCCGGGTGCGGCGGCGCTCCTTCATCTCCGCCTCGTAAAGGTGTCGCCGCCCGCCCACCAGTTCGTCGCGGGCCTGCTGGTCCAGCTCCCGGAACAGCGCGTGGTAGCCGTCGTCGAAGTCCTCGACGATCTGGAAGGTCCACCGGCCGGCGATCACGTTGCGGCCCAGCAGCTCGGTGTCGATCCGCTCGGCGATCCGGTGGTGCCCGGCCGCGCGGAACGTCTCGATCGCGTCGTCGAGCATCAGGTCGGCGTGCCCGATGAGCTGGTGCAGCGAGTACAGGTGTCCGCGGGCCCGTTCGACGCACTCCAACGCCTCGCTGAGCTTGCCCAGCGCGGCGACCGTCTCGTCGCTCACCCCGGCCGGCCGCCGGTGCTGCTCGTCCGGCCCGTCCGCCCGCTGCCCCATCGCCGCTCCCACACTCTGCGCCGTCCTGCGTCGTCCAGTGCCTGGTGCCCCGTCTGTGCCGGATCAACCCTCGCGGCCAGCGTCGCTCGTCCGGTGGCACAACCCACAAGCACCGAGCGGCCGAGGTCGGTCGATCACCGGTCGGTTAGCCTCGGTCACCATGCGTGTGCCGTTCAACCGGGTCGCCTCCCCGACCGCCGTCGAGTCGGCGCGGTCCACCCTGGCCGCCCTCACCGTCACCGTGGGCACCGCCGGCCTCGCGGCCGCCGCCGCGCGTCCCGGGCTGCTGGCGCTGGTCGACCAGCACGCCGCCGCCGTCCGCGACAGCCTGGACGGTGACCGCCGGCCGTTGACGGCCGCGGCGCTCGCCGGCTACGCCGAGGGGGTACGCGACGCCGCCCTGGAGCACGGGTGGGCCCCACCGCGCGGGTCGGTGGACTGGAGCGCGCCGGAGTGGCCGCTGGCCCGGCTGGTCGCCGTCTGCGCGCTGGCCCGCTCGCTCGACCGTTCCTGAGCACGCGGAGGGCGCCCACGCGAGCCGCGTGGACGCCCTCCCTCGCACGATCACGCCCCGTTACGGGCGGTACTGCTGGGTTTCGTCGGCCGCTCCGGACTGGTACGTGCCACGTCCGCCGGCCACCGTCGACTGCTCGTCGACCCGGGGCATGGCCTGGGTCCGGTCGCCGCCACGGTCGGCCATCTGCCGCTCCATGTCGCCGCGCCCCGCCGAGGCGGCCCGCCGGTGCTCCTGCACCGCCTGGGCTTCCCGGGCGGCCCGGTCCAGCCAGCCGTCCCAGCGGTTCTGCATCGGCTTGACCAGGCCACCGCCGACGCCGACGATCAGGATGCCGGCGACCGTTGCGAGGACCGCGATCAACACCGGAGTGGTGACCGTGGTGGCGATACCCACCTGGTTCAGGGCGGCGATCACGCCGAGCGCGATGATGAAGATCGCCGTCAGGTCCGCCAGGACCTTGCCGTACGAGAGTCCGCCCAGCGCCCCGGTGACCAGATCCCGGACGGCGTTGGCGATGGCGGCCGCGACCACCACGATGACGATCGCGATGAACGCGCGCGGCAGCCAGGCCACCACACCGCGGATCAGGTCACTGATCGCGTTGGGCCCCCAGACTCCGAAGGCGAACTGCAGGGTGAACAGCAGGACGGCGTAGTACGCCAACCTGGCCAGGATGTCGCTGGCGTCGTACTTCGTTCTCTCAAGTGCCCGTTTGATGCCTCCGCGTTCTACCGCTTCGTCGAAGCGCACCCGTTCCAGCACCGCATCCACGATCTTGAGGACCGCTCTGGCGATAAGCCAGCCGACCACGAGGATGACGATGAAGGCCACTGCCTTCGGGATGAAGAGCAGCACCGACCTCCAGGTGTCGGCGATGGCGTCGCCGATGTCGGCCTGCCGCACCGCGAGGGTTTTCAGCATGATGTCCCTCCTGTCGCGTGGACTGCGCCGGGCGCATACCCGGCCACCGGTACGGCAGTCCGGGCGGCTCACTGCCATTTTTCCGACAAGTCGACAAACAGGGGCCTTGACCTGCCCGAACAGCAACCGCGCCGGGGGTGTCGGCGACCCGCGCACATGATCGGATGCGGCTGAGCGACGGCCGGCTAGGCTGCGAACATGCCAGGAACGGTCGGGCGAGTCCCCACGCCATCAATTCCGGCCCCCGGCGCATCCACCGGCCCCGGCGCGGCAGCCGTGCTCGCCCACGACTGGTCCGCCACCGCGCTCGGCCCACCTGAGGGGTGGGACGCGGCGGTCCGGGCCGTGGTGGGGCTGATCCTCGCCTCGCCGATGCCGATGGCGCTGGCGTACGGCGACGACCTGGTCCTGCTCTACAACGACGGCTACGCCGAGTTGCTGGGGAGCAAGCATCCGACCGCCCTCGGTCGACCCGCCGCCGAGGTCCACGCCGAGGTCTGGGACCTGCCCGGCTTCGGTGACGCGATCGAGCGCGCCTACCGCCAGGGTGTGCCGTTCCTGGAGAAGGAGTCCACGCTCCCCCTGATCGGGGAGAACGGCGGTGCCGAACAGGTGGTCTTCACCCGCAGTCACTCGGCCGTACGCGACAGCGACGGGCAGATCGTCGGAATCCTGACGGTGGCCGCCGAAACCACTCACGTCACCGAGCAGTTGCAGAGTCTCAGCGAGGTGGCCGCCGCGCTCGCCGGCACCCTCACCCTCGACGACGTGGCCCGGGTCGCGCTGCGCCACACCATCGGAATGTTCGACGCCGACCGGGTGGCGTTCGTGGTCGACGAGGGTGGCGGCGGCTGGCGGATGGTGCGTCGGGTGCGCGGCGAGTTGATGGACGAGGCAGACGAGCGGCTGCCTCCGCTGTGGCGGCGGGCGCCGGCCGACTGGGAAGGTCCCGTCGCGCTGGCCGCCCGGTCGGGCGAGGCCCGGTTCATCCGCGACGGCCAGCCGCTGCGCGAGACCGCCGTGGACCGGCATGACGAGAAGATCCGCTCGATGGCCACGCTCCCGCTGGGCACGTCGGTGGTTCGGGGCGGGCTGACGGTCGGCTACCAGGGCGCACACTCCTGGTCGGCCGCCGAGCGCGCGCTGCTCGCCGCGGCGGCGGAGCTGATCGGCCAGGCCGCCGAGCGGGCGCGGCGGTTCGAGACCCAGCACGGCACCGCCCAGTTGCTGCAACGCAGCATGCTGCCCGAGCACCTGCCCGACCTGCCCCGGCTGCGGATCGCGGCCCGCTACGACCCCGGGGTCGACGGCAACGCTGCCGGCGGCGACTTCTACGACGCGTTCCTGCTGCCCACCGGCGCGCTCGGCGTGGTGTTGGGCGACGTCGCCGGGCACGACGTCCAGGCGGCGGCACGGATGGGGCAGGTGCGGGCGGCCCTGCGCGCGCTGGCCCTGGCCGATCCGGCGCCGGACGCGGTGCTGACCCGTCTGGACCGGTTGGTGACCAGCCTCGGCGCGGAGGCCGGCAGCCACGAACTGTTCGTCACCGTGGCGTTCGGGGTCATCGACGCCGAGCGGCGGGAACTGACCCTGGCCAGCGCCGGTCATCCCGCTCCCCTGATCCGCCGGTGCGCGCCCGACGGCCGCACGCACGCCGAGTACGTGCAGGTGCCGGCCGCTCCCCCGCTGGGACTGGGCGGACGACCGACCACCGTCACCGTCGCGTTCCCGCCCGGCGACACCCTGCTGCTGTTCAGCGACGGCGTGGTGGAGCGGCGCAGGCAGAGCCTGAGCGCCGGGATGGACGCCCTCGGCGACGCGGTGGCCAAGGCCGGTACCAGCGACCCTCGTGCCCTCTGCGCGGTGGCGACCGCGGCGGTGGCCGGCGGTACCGAGGACGACGTGGCGGTGCTGGCGGTCGAGCACGCCCTCAAGCCGAGCCGGTCGACGGCGATGGAGATGCCGGCGGAGCCGACCGCGCCGAGCCGGGTCCGGCACTGGATGACCGGTCAACTCACCGAGTGGCAGGTGCCCGAGTCGGTGATCGGGGCGGCGGTGCTGTGCACCAGCGAGCTGACGACCAACGCGTTGCTGCACGCCGGCACGGCCGCCCGGGTGGAGATCGACCTGAGCCCCGAGCGGCTGCTGGTCTCGGTCGCCGATTCCGGCACCCGGGGCACCGTGACCCGGGCCCGTACCGACACGTTGAGCAGTCGCGGGCGTGGACTGGGCCTGATCGAGGAGCTGAGTGACGCTTGGGGCACCGATCCGTCGGTGCGCGGTTCGACGGTCTGGTTCGAGATCCTCGTCCCACCGGCCGAACCACACTGAGTCGTACCCACCGACCCGTGCGGGGCGAGTCAGCCGATCGCCGAAGGGGTAGGAGTGCGGCCATGGCCAACGAACAACCCCAAGGGGTGCTCTTCGACGTCGACGGAACGCTCGTCGACACCACGTACCTGCACACGGTGAGCTGGTGGGAGGCGCTGCGCCAAGCCGACCGGCCGGTACCGATGGCGACCGTGCACCGCTCGATCGGCATGGGCTCGGACAAGCTGCTGGATCACCTGCTCGGCCCGGAGCGGGACCGCGACGAGGATCCGAAGCTGCGCGAGGCGCACGACACCCTCTACACCGAGTACTGGGAACGGCTGACGCCGCTGCCCCGGGCGGCGGACCTGCTGCGCGCCTGCGCCGAGCGCGGGTTGCGGGTGGTGCTCGCCACCTCCGCCGCCGAGCACGAGGTGGGCGCGCTGCGCCGGGCACTGAACGCGGACGACGTGGTGGACACCGTCACGTCGTCGGCCGACGCCAAGGAGAGCAAGCCCGCGCCGGACATTCTCGAAGCGGCGCTCGATCAGTCGGGGCTGGCCGCCGAGCGGGTCGTCTTCGTCGGCGACTCGGTGTGGGACGTCGCGGCGGCCGGCAAGCTCGACATCCCGTGCGTCGGGTTGACCTGCGGCGGCACGAGCCGCGGCGAACTCGCCGGCGCCGGCGCGGTGGCGGTGTACGACGACCCGGCCGCGCTGCTGGCCGAGCTGGCGGACTCCCCCCTCACCCGCCCGAGGTGAGCCCCACTCCGGTTCGTCCGGGTCGACACGCATAGCCACCAGTCTCGCGGGGCATGGTCTGTGGCCACCTGCCCGCACCGTGCGGGTGCGGCGAGAGGGTGGTGTCCGTGGAGCCGGTAGATGTGGCGTTCGCGTTGGTGGGCGTGGGCGCCCTGCTCGCGGGCATTCTGCCCCGGGTGTTGGAGCGCCGACCGCTGTCCATGCCGATCGCGTTCCTCGCCCTCGGCATGCTGGTCTTCCTCCTTCCGATCGAACTGCCCACGCCGGACCCGCTGGCCCATCCCGAGCTGGCCACCCACCTCACCGAGATCGGCGTGATCGTCGCCCTGATGGGCGCCGGGTTGAAGATCGACCGACCGTTGAGCTGGGCCCGGTGGTCCTCCACCTGGCGACTGCTGGCCATCGCGATGCCGGTGTGCATCGCGGCGGTGGCGCTGCTCGGCTGGTGGTGGGCCGGTCTGGTGCCGGCGGCGGCGCTGCTGCTGGCCGCCGCGCTGGCCCCGACCGACCCGGTGCTCGCCGCAGACGTGCAGGTCGGCGAGCCGACCGATGTGGAGGACTCCGAGGACGAGGTCCGCTTCGCCCTGACCTCGGAGGCCGGCCTCAACGACGGGCTGGCGTTCCCCTTCGTCTACGCGGCCATCGCCATCGCCTCGACCAGCCTCGCCCCGCGCGCGTGGATGGCCGAGTGGTTCACCGTCGACGTGCTCTGGAAGGTCGGCGTCGGGGTGGGCGGCGGCCTGCTCATCGGCTGGCTGCTCGGCAAGCTGTTCTTCCGGGCGCCCAGCGAGTTGCGGCTGGCCCGGCACGCCGAGGGGTTCCTGGCGCTGGCCGCCACGTTCCTCGCGTACGGGCTGGTGGAGGTGGCCGGCGGGTACGGCTTCCTGGCGGTTTTCGTGGCCGCGCGGGCCATCCGGGCCGCCGAGCGGACCCACGAGTTCCACTCGGTGCTGCACGACTTCGCCGAGCAGGTCGAGCGGCTGCTCACCCTGGTGCTGTTGCTGCTGCTCGGCGGCGCGATCGTGGGCGGCCTGCTCGCGCCGCTGACCTGGCCGGCGGCGGCCGTCGGGCTGGCGCTGGTCTTCCTGATCCGGCCGGTCGTCGGCTGGTTGTCGCTGCGCGGCGCGCCCGGTCGTCCGGCGGAGCACTGGGTGATCTCGCTGTTCGGCATCCGTGGGGTGGGCTCGTTCTACTACCTGGCGTACGCCACCACGAAGGCGGACTTCCCGCAGGCAGAGTTGCTGTGGGCCACCGTCGGGCTGGTGGTGCTCGTGTCCGTGGTGGTGCACGGCGTCGCCGCGACCCCGGTGATGCAACTGCTGGACCGCGAGGGCGAGCGCACCGAGGACCCGTCCGAGTCCGAGGCCCGGCCGGTGGCCGTCGCCGGGCACTCCTGAGCGCGCCGGGACTCCTCAGCCGAGGCGGGAGACGAGCGCGTGACCGAGGTCCCGGCCGGAGCGCCAGGCGCTCTGCACACGGGGTGCGCCGAACGCGTCGCCGGCCAGGCCGATCCCGTCGGCGTCGAGGTGGTGGGTGACGTCGGTGGGTTCGCCGGTCGGCTTGGCGTACGTCCAGCGGTGCACGTGCACGTCGGCGGCCTCGTCGGGCAGACCGAGCAGGTCCCGGACGGCCTGCTCGATCGCCGGCCCGGCGGCGCTGGGCTGGGCCAGGTGCCCGGCGGCGAACTCCGGCACGGTGTGCGCGACCAGCACCGGCGTGTCGTCGCCCCGCCGGTCGCCGTCGTCGCAGACGAGACTGAGCACCGGATGGTCGTTGACGAACGCGCCACGGAAGGTCGGCCAGCGCCGGGAACCGAAGCGCAGCACCGCGGCGAGGGTCGGCGACCAGGTCTGCGCCTGCACGACGCGGGTGGCGTCGGCCAGGGCCGGATCGAGCAGCAGGGCCGCCTGTGGTCCCGGCATCGCCAGGGCGACCGCGTCGTACGCCTCGCCGTCGACCGTCGGCCCGGGTTCCACGGCGAGCACCAACCGGTCGACGGTCACCGGCACCGAACGGGCCAGGTGTTCGACGAGCGACCGCAGCCCGCGCGGGGCGGCGTAGCGCAGCGGGCCGGGCACCTCGTGCCGGCCGTTCGTGTCGTACGCCCAGAAGGTGTCGGTCCACTCGCGGACCAGGCCGGCGGCACGCCACTCGTCGACCACGGCGGCGAAGTCCGGGTCGCTGGCCGTGAAGTACGCGGCGCCGATGTCGGCGGGGCGACCGTCGAAGCGTTTGCTGGCCATCCGGCCGCCACTGACGTGCCCCCGCTCGCGCACCCGCACCGGCACCCCGGCGCGGGTCAGCTCCACGGCGCACGCCACCCCGGCGATGCCCGCCCCGACCACCAGCACGCCCGCCGAGTCAACGCTCATCCGATGATCGTAGGCGTCGTCCGGGGGCATGAACCGGCGGTAATCGGGGTACTGGCACACCTGTTCGAAGAAAGGGTGATGAGGATGACGGACCGTAGCAACGATCAGGCCGACCCGCGCGGCGCGATCAAGGACCCGGACGAGTGGGTCACCGGCGACGAGCCGCCCACGGCGGCCCAGGAGTCGTACCTGGCCACGCTGGCCCGGGAGGCGGACGCGACGCTCCCGGACGACCTGACCAAGGCCGAGGCCTCCAAGCGGATCGACGAGCTACAGGCCGAGACGGGCCGGGGCCAGTAGGCGCGCTGGTCAGCGACGCGGCAGGATATGCAGGCGTACGGACGTAAGGCTCCCCCGGGTCGTCTCGGCCTCGATGTAGGTGGCGTGTGGCTGAGAGCGGCGGTCGGTGGGCGACCCGGGGTTGAGCAGGCGCAGCCCGTTGGGGGCCACGGTGTCCCAGGGGATGTGCGAGTGCCCGAAGACCAGCAGGTCGACGTCGGGGAAACGGGCCGCGCACCGCTGTTCGCGGCCGGTGCGCGGACCCGTCTCGTGCACCACGGCCACCCGTAGCCCGTCGAGGTCCACGCGGGCCACCTCGGGCAGCCGGGCGCGCAGCGCCGGCCCGTCGTTGTTGCCGTACACCGCGACGAGCCGTCGCGCGCGGGCGGTCATCGCGTCGAGCAGCGACTCGTCGACCCAGTCGCCGGCGTGCAGCACGACGTCCGCCGCCTCGACCGCCGTCCACAACTGCTCCGGGAGGTCCCGGGCCCGCTTGGGGAGATGCGTGTCCGCCGTGAGCACCAGCCTCATGCCGGCATCATCTCCCGGACGTGGGCCGCGTGCTCAGCGCGACGCCGGGGTGAAGAAGGAGGGCGGCATGCCCAGGCTGCGCAGCGCCGAGTCCTCTTCGACGTCGCTGAGCACACCAGCGGCGTTGATCAGACCGATGTGCGAGAACGCCTGGGGAAAGTTGCCCAACTGCTCCCCGGTCAGCGGGTCGATCTGCTCGGCGAACAGTCCCAGATCGTTGAGTCGCGCCAGTAGCGTCTCGAACAACTCGCGCGCCCGGTCCCGTTCGCCGGCCAGCGCCAGGCAGCAGACCAGCCAGAACGAGCAGATGAGGAACCCCGCCGGGTCGCCGTCCCAGCGTCGCAGCAGGCCGTCGTGGGACAGCTTGTCCTCCACGGCACGGATCGTCGAGCGCATCCGCTCGTCGTCGGCCGGCAGGAACCCCACCAGGGGCATCACCAGCACCGACGCATCCAGGTCGTCGGATTCATAACTTCCGGTGTACGCCCCGACCCGCTCGCTCCATCCTCGTTCCAGCACCTCGGCACGGACCTTGTCGCGGGCGGCCGCCCAGCGGGCCACGTCCTGCGGCTCCCCGAGTCGGGCGCCGAAGCGGACCGCCCGGTCCAGCGCCGACCAGCAGTGCACCTTCGAGGACACGTGGTGGTGTTCGACCCCGCGCTCCTCCCACATCCCCGCGTCCGGCAGCGGCCAGTCCCGGGCCGCCTTGTCGGCGAGGGACCGTAGCAGGTGGTAGACGTCCGGCTCCAACGGTTCCAGCCGGTCACGCATGAGCCAGGCCGCGTCCATCGCCTCGCCGAAGACGTCGGTCTGGCGCTGCCGCCACGCGTCGTTACCGATCATCACGGGCGGGCTGTCGCGGTAGCCGGCGAGCTGGTCGAGGCGGTGTTCGGTGAGGTCCCGCTCCCCCAGCACCCCGTACATGATGGGCACCGGCTCCTCGTCGATCCGGCCCATCGCCCGGCCGAGCCAGGTGAACTGCCGCTGCACCTCGTCGAAGCAGGCCGTCCGCCAGAGCGCCCGCAGGGTCAGGCTGAAATCACGCACCCAGACGTACCGGTAGTCGTAGTTCCGGTCCCCGCCGAGCTCCTCCGGCAGCGACGTCGTCACGGCGGCGACCACCGCGCCGCTGGGTCGGTACGTCATGCCCTGCACGATCAGCGCGCTGCGTCGCACATGCTCGGCGTAGATCCCCTGGTACTCGTGCTTGCGGACCCAGGAGCGCCACCCCTCGGCCGTGTCGGCGATGGTCCGGTCGGCGTCGGGCACCTGTGGCCGGGGCGAGTCGTAGGTCGGGGCGTACCCGAGGGTGAAGTTGTTCGTCGTGCCGGCGCGGACGGTGAACGCGGCGGCGGCCTCGCCGTCGCCGCAGGTCAGCCGCACGCTGCCGACCAGGGTGAGCCGGCTCGCCCCGCCGACCGCATCCAGGGCGCCGTCCTGCTCGACGAGGAACGGCGTGGTGCGGCCGTACTCGAACCGGGGCCGGTAGTGCACCCGCATCGGCACCTCGCCGGAGAGGCCCCGCACGCTGCGGACCAGCACCTGTGGCGAGCGGTAACCGATGTCGTGCTCGCGCGCGCCGGGTTCCAGGGCGAGCGCGTCGGTCAACTCCACCTCGCCCGCAGCGGTGCGGAAGACGGTCCGCAGGACCAGGGTGTCGTCGAGGTAGCTGCGTTCGACGGTGAAGTCGTCGGTCTCCGGCCGGATCGACCAGTGCCCGGCGTCCTCGCCGATCAGCCGCGCGAACACCGACGGGGCGTCGAACCGACCCGGGCACCACCAGTTCACCGACCCCGCGTGGTCCACCAGAGCCGCGCTGCGGCCGTCCGCGAGGAAGCCGTGGTCGCTGATCTTTGCGGTCTGCACCCGGCTGCCTACCCGGGCCGTCCCCACGCATGCCTCCCGAGCCGCGGCACCCGCCCGCCGGCCCGGCGTTACCACTCGGCACTTGCGGGAAACCGGGCGGCTGACGAGGGAGGATGCTGATGACCTCAGCCCCGGAGCCGACCGCCGCCTGGCGGCCCGGCGCAACCAGTGGTGACGTGCTTCCGTCCGGCCCGGCAGGCCGCCCGTCGACACCCGGCGCGGACGGGCACGGGCCGGAAGGTGGCCCACCCACCGTGACGATCGGCTCGTATCCGGACTATCCGTCCGCGCAGAAGGTGGTCGACTACCTGGCGGACAACCGCTTCCCGGTGGAGCACACCGCCATCGTCGGCACGAACCTGACGCTTGTCGAGACGGTGCTGGGACGGATGACGACGGGCCGCGCGGCCCTGCTCGGCGCCGGCACCGGCGCCTGGTTCGGGCTCTTCATCGGCCTGCTGTTCGGCATCTTCACCGTCGGCAACTGGCTGGCGGTGATCCTGGTCGGACTGGTCATCGGCGCGATCTGGGGCGCCGTGTTCGGCGCGGTCGCGCACGCCATGACCGGCGGGCAGCGCGACTTCACCTCAGCCAGCTCGCTCCGCGCCGGCCAGTACGCGGTAACTGTCGACGCGCAGCTAGCCGACCAGGCGAGGCAGCTCCTGGGCCGCATGCAGATGCCCGGCTCACGCCCGGCAACGACCCGCTGACCCGCTGACCCGTCGACACCGCGCCGCCGATCTTGCACTTTCTGCGCTACCACATTGGCGCAGAGCGGGCATATCAGTGACCGAAAGTGCAAGATCGGCGCGCGCCGGGCGGGGGTCAGCTAGTAGTCGGTCTTGGCGACCTCGCGGCGACAGACGAGGGCGAGGCTCATGCCCTTCTCGACGTCGCCCGGGTCGTCGGGTGTTCCCCGGTAGCCGTAGCTCGCTCCGTCGGGTGACAGCTCGACGTCCACGCCCTTCGCCCTCAGGCACTTGACCACGGCGTACGTGAAGTCGCGGGCCTTCGGGTTGGCGGGGTCCTCCTCCCAGGGTGGGAGCGGGTTGAGGGGTTCGCACGCCTTGTTGGCGGCCTCCCGGGCGGCGTCGCCGAGCGGGGGCTTGCGCTTCTGCCGGATGGCGATGACGTCAAGCCCGTGCTGCTTGAGGCAGTCGTCGTAGGGCCTCATCTTCGCGGTCCGGTCCGCGTCGGTGTCGTCGAGGCGGAACCTCGGCGCCTCGACGGTCGGCGACGCGCTCCGCGACGGCGACGCGGCGGTCGCCGTCTGGAGGGTGGCGACGTCGGGCTGTTCTTCACCGGTCTTCGCGCCGCCGGGGTCGCATCCGGCGGTCGCCGCCACGATGACGGCCGCGAACACCAGGAACGCCATGCGCTGCCTCGCCATGCTGTGCCTCTTTCCCGTCGTGTGACCGATTCGGCCCCACCCTGGCGCAGGCATGTCAGGAAGCTGTCAGCTCGGTGTTCGTAACCGGTTCTCCCGCTCGCCGGTCAGTCGTGGTACGCCAACTCGCCGGCGCGCAGCGGGACGTCGACCCGGTTCTCCGACGGCGCGAGGGGGCAGGCCCAGCGGTCGTCGTACGCGCAGCTCGGGTTGTAGAGGTAGTTAGCGTCGAGGCGGACGCGGTCGCCGGGCAGCAGCTCGACGCCCCGGCCGAAGGTGCCCTTCACCGTGTCGGTGAGGTAGCGGCCCCCGCCGTACGTCTGCTGTCCGCAGGTGCCGTCGCGCAGCGGCACGAACAGTCCGCCCCCGTACGCCTCGATCCACCACAGCGTGAGCGGCCCCCACGACGTCTCGGCCACCGCCACCCGCCGGTACGTCACGACGCCGTCCGGGCCTCCGGTGTCGATGCTCAGCTCACCGCTGGCCGGCCGTAGCGGCGCTTCGACCACGGCCTCCGGGTTGGGTGGGAAGTACCGCACGCCCCGGAAGGCGGGCCGTTCGTCGGGCGGGATGGGGCTCTGCGGGTGGGTGGCGAAGAGGTCGTCGCGGCCGGCGCGGAAGCCCGCCAGGTCGACGTCGGACAGGTAGAGCCGGGCCACCCGCTCCCGCCAGTCGGCCAGTTCGAGGTCGGTCAGCATGCGGGGGACTCCTTGTCGAGGGACAGCTCTCCGGACTTCAGGGGCCGGCCGCACGCCTGGCAACGGACCTCGGCGACGAACACCTCGCCACAGACGTCGTGGATGAAGTCGACCTGGGGCACGTCGGCATCGCTGTAGGTGTCGCCCCAGCGCTTGAGTACGAGGATGACCTGACCGAGGTCCCGGCCCTTCTGGGTGAGTTCGTACCCGGCGACCTTGCCGTCCTCGGCGGCACGGGCCTGCAGGATTCCGGTTTCGGCCAGTTTCCGCAGCCGGGCGGCGAGGACGTCCCGGGGTGCGCCGACCGCTCGCAGGATCTCGGTGTACCGCGACGCGCCGAAGGCGAGCGCGCGCACGATGTGCAGCGACCACCTGTCGTTGACCGCGTCGAGCGCCACCGCGAGAGTGTCCCGCTCTGGTTTGGAATTCAAACCGGGGGTGCTACGGTTCATCTGGTTGGACATTCAAACCACACTACCCGAGGAAGCACCCATGACGTCGCCATCCGAGTCACCCACCGAGCGGGAAACGCCCGTCACCACCCAGCGTGCCGCCTGGCTCTCTCTGGTGATCACCGGGCTGATCATCGGTACGGCGTTCATCGCCGTCTACGTCGGGCTGCAACGTGATCCCGCACCGAGCCGCTTGCCGATCGCGGTCGTCGGCGAGCAACTGGCCACCGCCGCCCACGGCGGGTTCGGCGACGCCGTCGCCGTAACCCAGGTCACCAGCGTCGACGACGGTGCCGCCCTGGTCCACGACGGGGACGCCGTCGCGGTTCTCAGCGCGGCCGCGCCCGACAGCCTGCGCCTCGACTACGCCGGCGCGAGCGGGTTCAGCGAGAGCGGTGCCGCTCGGCAACTCGTCGCCGGTCTCGGCAAGCAGGCGGGCATGACCGTCCAGGAGAACGACATCGTCCCGCTGGCGAGCTACGACAGTCGCGGGCTGTCCGCCTTCTACGTGGTCTTCGGGGTCACCCTCTCGTCGTTCGTCCTCGCGCAGGGGCTCACCGCCGCCACCGCGAAGGTGCGCCTGCGCCACCGGCTCTACGCGATGGGCGGGTTCGCGGTCGTGATCGGCGTGGTCGCGGCCACGGTCGCCGGCCCGGTGTACGGCTCACTGACGGCGCCGTTCCCCCTGCTCGCCCTGTCGCTCATCCTGCTGTCGGCGGCCAGCGCCTTCACCACGAAGGCCCTCGGCGCATGGCTCGGGCCGATCGGTATCGCGCTCGCCGTGCTCACCCTCACCACCATCGGTAACGCGACGAGCGGTGCGACGATCGGCGTCGACCTGCTGCCGGGCTGGGCGCAGGCGATCTCGGCGAAGCTTCCGCCGGGTGCGGCCGTCCGCGCGGTGAACAACTTCGGCTACTTCGGCGGCTCGCACACGCTGGTGCCGCTCGCGGTGCTCGCCGCCTGGTTCCTGGCGGGGCTGGGGTTCGTCCTGCTCCGACAGCGGACCGCACCGCGACGTCCGCTCGCCGCCGAGGCCGGCCGATGACCGCCCGGGTGAGCCCGTACCTCAGCTTCGCCGGCAACGCCCGGGAAGCCATGGGGTTCTACCAGTCCGTGTTCGGCGGCGGTCTCCAGATCACCACTTTCGGCGACCTGCACGGACCCGACGACGCGGCGACCGACGATCTGGTCGCGCACGTGATTCTCCGGGGAGCGTCCGGGATCGTGCTGATGGGCTCGGACCGCAAGCCCGGCGACGACGGGACCGGTAGCCCGCCGTCGATCACCCTGGGCGGTGACGACGAAGCGGAACTCACCGGGTACTGGGAGCGGCTCTGCGTGGGCGGCAGCGTCACGGTGCTGTTCGCGCGGTCACCCTGGGGCGCCCGCTACGGCCGGTGCACCGACAGGTTCGGGACCGACTGGCTGGTGAACGTCACGCCGCCCTCGACGTCCTGACCGGGGCGCGGAGTCGGGCAGGCGCGGGCGGGCATGGCGGCCATTGGCGGCCATGCCCGCCCGTCACGGTTGCGGCCAGTTGCGCAGCAGGGCATCAAGAGCATCGAGGGTACGGGCCCAGGAGTCGTCCGTCGGGCGCGGCGTGTGGCGGAAACCGCCGGTACGCTCCAGGCTCACAAATCCGTGGAACGTGCTGTGCATCATCCGGATGGCGTCGGTCTGGTCCGGCTCGGCGAGCCGGTAGCCGCGCAGAATCGCCCGGGTCATCTCCGCGTGCCGGATACCCGCGCTCGCGGCGGCCGTCTCGGGATCGAGGTCGATCTGCATGGCCGCGTACCGGCCCGGGTGCCGCCTCGCATAGTCCCGGTACGCGTTCGCGAAGGCCACCAGCGCGTCCTTGCCGGCCCGGCCGGCGAGCGCGTCGGAGACGTGGTCGGCCAGCTCGGCGAGCGCCAGCAGGGCGATTCGGACGCGCAGGTCGTGCGCGTTCTTGAGGTGGAAGTAGAGGCTCGCGTCCTTCACCCCGAAGTGCCGCGCGAGGGCGGCGACTGTCACGTTCTCCACGCCCACCTCGTCGGCCAGGTCGGCCGCCACCTGGGTCAACCGCTCGACCGTCACGCCGGCACGTGCCACTCGCCACACCCCTCAAACTAGCCTTGTTAATCGGTTGCCTAGGAGAGCTAGGCTACAACCTATGCTAGCCATCACCGAACCCGCCATCCGCGCCTCCTTCGTCAACGTCACGCAGGGCGAGGCGAAGCGGATGGCCGTACCGGTCGATCTGGAGACGTACCCCTGGGACGACCTCGACTTCCTCGGCTGGCGGGACCCCGCCGCGCCGCAGCGGGCGTACCTGGTCGCCGAGACCGACGACGGCCCCGTCGGGGTCGCGCTGCGGGTGGCGCCGCAGCAGACCGGGCGGACACGGCGCAGCATGTGCTCCTTCTGCCTGACCACCCACACCGGCGACGGCGTGTCGCTGATGACCGCGCGCAAGGCGGGCCGCGAGGGCCGGCAGGGCAACTCCGTGGGCGCGTACGTCTGCTCCGACCTGGCCTGCTCGCTCTACGTACGGGGCAAGAAGGAGGCCGGGCGGCGAATCGACGAGACCATCACCCTGACCGAGAAGATCGACCGCACCACCGGCCACCTGGCCGCGTTCCTGCGCCGGGTCACCGAGTAACTGGCGTCCCGCTATGAGCAGTCGCAGAACGCGGTCGCCTGGACGACGTCCGCGACCTTCACGGTGAGCGTCGGCGTCTCCGCGACGAGTCCGACGGCCTCCGCCATGTCGTCGGACCAGACAATGAGGTCATCGGCTCCGGGCGTCGCCCGGACGGCGGAGGTCGTGAGAATCGCCTTGATCTGAAACGTGGCGTTGACGGGCGGCTTTTGAACATAGGCCAGAGCGACCCAGTCCCCACCGGGGACCTCTTTCGTGGAATCCCACTGCACGTAAAACCGCGGCGTGTCTCCTGGGCAACATTCGCGCGCGATCAGCACATACGAATGCAGCCCAGCCGCAGCGCGCGTCCTGCCGCGCACCTCGATGGCGCAGGCGTCTTTCACACACTCCACGGTGGCGCCCTCTGTCGACGTCGGCGTGAGGATCGTGACGGGCGGTGCAGGGCTGGGCGACGGCGCCTGCGCCGGGGCCGACGTCGGGGACACAGCGGCCGGGGGGCGATCGGACTCGGCAGACCTGTCCGACAGAACACTCGGCAGGCCGACGGCGAGCGCCACGATCACCCCGGCAGCGGCAGAGACTGCGGCCACGGCCTCCCACGGCCGCGACGCAGAGCGGGGTTGCCGGCCTTCGCTGCCGCCTGCGGCCGGGGGCGACGTGACTTCGTCGGGGACATCGGCTGAACTGTCAGGTGAAGTACTTTTCTGAGCCTCTTCCTCGTTCACCCCATATCCCCCATACGATCTCAACGCTCGTCGCCAGAATATCGAGAATTCCACTATCGGCGATGGGGTCAATTTACCGGCCGCGCTGGCGTAAACGATATTCGTACTGGGCCCGCAGTCCGCAAACCGGCACCGCCGCCGCGTGCAAGGATGCCTATATGGAGCAGGTGCTGAGCCGGCGGGCGGCCTCGGACGCGATCAGCGACCAGGGATGGCGGTATTTGCTGGGCGCGCTCCGCACATCGGTGCCCGTTGGCTCGCTGGCCGAGGCGGTCGAGATGGTGGGGCGCCTGGTCGCGGAGTGCGGTGACGACGCGGATGGGCACCTGCGCGCTGATCTGCGGTCGGAACGGGTCGTTTTGACCCTCCAGTCGATGGATCAGGCGGCGCCCACCGCCCGCGACATCGACCTCGCGCATCGGATCTCCGCCACCGTGCGTAACCTCGGGCACCGGACCGAGCCTGAGATCGGTACGGGAGCACCGCGTTCGGTCCAGCTCGTGGAGATCGCTGTCGACGCGCTCGACATCGCGGCGGTGCGGCCGTTCTGGAAGGCCGTCCTGGGCTACGCGGACGAGGCGGGAGCCGACGGTCCCGAGGATCCGATCGTCGACCCGGTGGGGCAGGGTCCGGCGATGTGGTTCCAGCAGATGGATCGGCCACGCACGGACCGGAATCGCATCCACTTCGATGTCTGCGTCCCACACGACGAGGCACCCCGGCGGATCGAGGCCGCGCTGGCGGCCGGCGGCCGACTCGTGTCCGCGTCCCGCGCTCCCGCCTTCTCGCCGACATCGAGGGCAACGAGGCTTGCGTGACGACCTGGCAGGGCCGAGACGGCTCGTAGTTCGGGCTGACCGGCCAGTCTTAGACCCTGGTAAACAAGGTCTCGGCGCCACCAACCTCTGAATGCCTCACTTACCGGGGTCTGAGCGCTCGGCGTTTTCTGCGAAGACCTGGGCCGCGACCTGGTAGCCGTCGAACGCGCGTGCTACGCCAGCGTAGGCCGCGACCTGAAGAAAGACTTCGACGATCTCTTCGTTGGTGGCGCCGGCGTTGAGCGCGATGCGGAGCTGACCACGGAGGGGCTCCAGGACGCCGAGTGTCGCCGCGATGGTGACGGACACCAGTGCCCGCGTCCGTGTATCCAGGTGCTCGGTGCGCGGCCAGACGTCGCCAAATGCGTGCACCGTCGCGATCCGTTTGAAGTCTGCGCCGTTGGCTGGCTCACCAGGCGTGGCGCCAAGAAAACGCTCCAAGCGGAAGCCCAGCAGACGCTCAGCCGTGTCCAGCGCGGCGGCGTACCCCGAGTCTGCCGCCGCAGATGGCGGATGGTTCGTCGTCACGATGTTCACTCTTTCACCCACCAGGACGAAGCAGGCGAGATTCGGCGTTTCGAAGCCCCTTCTACACCAGGCTGTCAGCGGTCGGTGGCCAGGCGGGCGTGCAGGTGCTCGTCGTAGCGGCGGCCGTCGCCGTAGCGGTACGACTCGCGTAGCGTCCCCTCGGCGCGATAGCCGGCCCGGTCGGCGACCCGGCAGGACGCCGGGTTGGCGACGGCATGGCACAGCTCGATCCGGTGCAGCCGGAGGTCGTCGAACGCCCACGCGGTGAGCCGGGCGACGGCCCGCGTCGCGACACCGCGCCCGCGCGCCGCCGGCATCGTCCAGTACCCGATCGAGGCGTCGCCGTGCCGGATGTGGTGCAGCGACACCGAGCCGAGCAGTTCGCCGTCACCGGCGTCGGTCACCGCCAGCGAGGCGTGGTCACCGGCCGACCAGTCAGCCCGGCGACGTACCCAGAGCAGGGCCACCTGGTCGTCGATCGGGCCGTCGCCCTGCGGGTTCCACTGGGCGATGGCCGGGTCGCGCAGGGCGTCGAGCACCGCCGGGGCGTCCGCGTCCCGCCAGGGACGCAACAGCAGGTCGTCGGCGGCGAGCTCCACGTGTTCCACGAGGCCGGAGTCTGACACACTCCGCGCCGGTCCCGCTGCCGGCTTACCCACGACCTTCTTCAAAGCTGTACGAAGCGAGCCTGCAACCAGACAGACGTGACGCAGGCAACCCTGAACACCACTAGTTAAATTTTTAACTAGTGCTAGTGTCGTGGTCGTGACAGAGAGCCTGGACAGCACCCGAGCGGCCGCCTGGCGCGCCTACATCGAGGCCAGTCAGCGCCTGTTCACCCGGATGGAAGACGACCTGCGGGCCGACAGCGATCTCAGCTTCGCCGACTACCACGTGCTGGTCCTGCTCTCCGAAGCGCCGGGGCAACGGCTGCGGATGGGCGAGCTGGCCGGCCGTTTGGTCTTCTCCCCCAGCCGCCTCACGTACCAGATCTCCTCGATGCAGCGGCGCGGCCTGGTCAGCAAGGAGCCCTGCCCGGACGATCGGCGCGGCAGCGAAGCCGTGCTCACCGCCGCCGGGCTGCTCACCCTGACCGAGGCCGCACCCCACCACCTGGCGTCGGTGCGTACCCATCTGATGGACGACCTCGATGACGCCGAGGTCGCCTGCATCACCCGGATCTTCGACCGGCTCGGCCGCCGCCTGCGGGCGGCCGGGACCACGTCGGACACCCACGCCACACGCTAAGGAGCCCCGCGATGCCCGCGATCACCGTTGACAACGTCCTCGTTCTGCCCCGCCTGCCCAAGCTTCACAAGGCCACCACGGTCCGCAAGGTCCGCAAGGTGACCACCGCGCCCAGCGGCTTCGAGGGCGAGGGCTTCCCGGTCCGCCGGGCCTTCGCCGGGGTGTCGACGACCGACCTGGACCCGTTCATCCACCTCGACCAGATGGGCGAGGTCGACTACGCGCCGGGTGAGCCGAAGGGCACCCCGTGGCATCCGCACCGCGGCTTCGAGACCGTCACGTACATCATCGACGGCGTCTTCGACCACCAGGACTCGCAGGGCGGCGGCGGCACCATCACCGACGGCGACACCCAGTGGATGACGGCCGGCAGTGGCCTGCTGCACATCGAGGCCCCGCCGGAGCACCTGGTGATGAGCGGCGGCCTCTTCCACGGCACGCAGCTCTGGGTGAACCTGCCCCGCAAGGCCAAGATGAACCCGCCCCAGTACCAGGACATCCGGGGCCGCGAGTCGGCGCTGCTCACCACCGAGGACGGCGGCGCGCTCGTCCGGGTCATCGCCGGTGAGATCGCCGGGCACAAGGGGCCGGGCTCCACGTTCACGCCGATCACCATCAGCCACGTCACCGTTCAGCCCGGCGCGCAGGTCGACCTGCCCTGGAACCCCAACTTCAACGCCCTGGTGTACGTCCTCGGCGGGCGCGGCACCGTCGGCGCCGAGCGCCGGCCGGTCCACACCGGCCAGCTCGCGGTGCACGGGCCGGGCAACGCGCTGCGCTTCAGCGCGAACGCCACGCAGGACAGCAACACCCCGGCGCTCGACCTCTACATCATGGGCGGTCAGCCCATCCGCGAGCCGGTGGCGCAGTACGGCCCGTTCGTCATGAACACCCGCGACGAACTGCTCCAGGCCTTCGAGGACTTCAAGGCCGGCCGACTCGGCGTCATCCCCACCGAGCGCATCCCGCACACCAACGGCCAGGGCCCGCGTCCCTGACCCACGCGAAAGGCCCCCGGTTCGCGCCGGGGGCCTTTCGCGTTTGCTGGATGCAGCCACCAGCGAGATCTTGGACCGTTTCCTGCGGCATGATCGACTCGACTTCGCCGATCTGGGGGTATCAACCGGCCTCAGATACCCCGACTTCGGCGATCTCGTGTGGATCACCGCCCGGACATGCCTCCGCAGGACGCCGCAGCACGCCACGTAGTCTTCGACAGTGGACACAACGGCCCTCACACCCCGCGTGCTGGTGATCGGGTTGGATCCGTATCGGGTGCCGGGACCGTGGGACCCCAAGCCGGTCGCGGACGGGATCGAGGCCGGGCGGGCCCGATTTGTCGAGCACAACGTGGGGGCGGAGTTCTGCCTGTTCGGCCTCGACGGCAGCGACGATGTGAAGGCGGTCGTCACCACTGCCCTTCGCGCCCGGCCGTGGGAATGCGTCGTCATTGGTGGCGGGGTTCGCAATCAGCCGGAACTGTTCGAGCTGGTGGTCAACCTGGTGCATCGCCATGCGCCCGAGGCGGCGATCGCATTCAACGCCACCCCGACGGACACATTCGACGCGGCCGCTCGCTGGGTTGAGGTGCCCGGCTGATCGCTGAAGAAGCCAGGACTTGGCCACCGGCGCTTTGGTGGAGCCCGCCAGTGAGGTGACGCCATGCCCGGCATATCGGGGCCGGACTGCTGCCAGACGGCGGTGACCGCGCCGGCTCGCGCCGCCACCATGCTCTGGGCTTCGTCCTCCGGCCCGGCGAGGTTGCGGGCGTACCCGAGGCGGCCGGCGGTGCTGCGGCCGGCCACGTCTGGGGAAGCGTTCAGATGCACGATCCCGGGTCTTCGGCCGAGCCGATGATCAAGTAGAGGGCCCGTCGTAGCTGTGCGACCTCGGCCGCCGGGATGGGCCGGACCGCGTCGGCCTCCCCGGCCTCGGTGCCGGCGGCGATGGCCGCCCGCACCGCGTCGCCCTTCGGGGTGATGGCGACGATGCGGGCCCGCCGGTCTCGCGGGTTGACGCGTCGTGAGACGAGTTCCATGCGCTCGAGCCGGTCGATCTCAGCGGTGAGAGTCGTCTTGTCCATCCCGAGGGCTTGCCCGAGTTCGACCTGGGTGAGATCGGCGCTCTTGTGCAGAGCGCTGAGGACGATGTGGTCGCGCAGCGTCAGTCCGTGGCGTTCTGCTTCCGCGCCGACGAGTGCGTGCATCCGCTGGGCCGCCCGGTGCAGCAGCCACGTGAGCTCGGAGTCGGGCCCCGGCCCCAGAGTGGGGCGCTGCGGTGCCTCGTCGTCGATCGTCGGACCGGGGCGGCTCGCGGGTGAGGCAGGCATGGTCACAGTGTCCCGGCCGGGAACCGGGACGGCAGGAGCGGGATGGTGTCGTAGGCGGCGACATCGTGTGCCGGAACGACCTGCAACACGCGGCTGAGGGCGATGCTGCGCCGCAGGTCGACCCGGACCGTCTTGGCGTCGACGTCGGCGACGCGGCGCAGCAACCACGGGCGCTCCGCACCACGGGAGATGCCGTCCAGCTGCCAGGTGAGGTCGCCGATGAACGCATACCGCTTCCCGGCGGGCAGCGTGACGAACACGACGACGGAACCCGAGGTGTGCCCCGCGGCGAGGGCCACGATCACCGAGCCGTCTCCGTAGACGTCGAAGCTCGCCGGGAAGCCGAGATACTCCGGGCCGTCGAAGGCGTACTCCCGGATCTCCAGGCCTTGCGACACCGCGCGGAAGACCCTGCCGTGCGAGTCGTCGGCGCCGTAGCGGATCTCGGCCTCGTTGATCCACACCGGCACCCGCAGGGAGTCCAGGCCGCTGACGTGATCCCAGTGCACGTGCGTGACGAGCACGCCCAGCAGCCGGGACCGGTCATAGCCCGCCGCGTCGAGTTGCTGCGCCACGGTCCGGCCGAGCCGGTGGGGAGCACGCTCCACGCGCGCGAGCATCGTGATGTGCTCCGCCACGTGCTCGCCGAACCCGGCGTCGATGAGCAGGTCGCCCTTCGGGTGAGCGATAAGCACGGCGGTGGCCGCGAAATCCCGCTTGTCCCGGATGGACCCTCCGGTCACGGCGAACGCCGCTCGCGTCGTGTAGGTGCCGGTGGGCAGACGGTACAGCGCCAGGTCCGCTGGCGGAGTCGCCTCGGGCAGCGGGCCGGTCCAGTACGAGGAAGGTGAGATGACCACGCCCGAAACCGTACGACCCAGGAACATCCGAGTCAAGAACGTCCGAGCTAGGAGGACCCGCAGCGCCGTCCTACGAGACCGCGAAGATTCCCGCGACGCCCAGGATCACCATCACCAAGACCGCTACCAGCGCCCCCCGTTCGCTCTCCACCGCCGGCTCGCGGTACTCGTTCACGGGGTTCGTCGTTTCGCGGGGCATGGTGTGGCCTCCCTGGCTGTTGTCGCTGCTCGCGTGGCGTCATCCAGGTCACCGGTCGGGCGGCCTGGCATGCGGACCCGCGTCGGGGGTCCTACCGTGAGGACGTTGTCGACCTCCGGAGGGCTGGACGTGCCGTTGCAGGAGTGGTTCCTCACCGCGCAGGAACGCGCCAACCCGGTCTCTGGGTTACCCGTCTGGACCAGGGGAAACCTCGCCGAGCCGTTGATTCACGGCGCGGCGTACTTCGACCGGCTGGTCGAGGAGGTGGAGGCGTTGACCGCCGGTGACCACCTCTTCTTCACCGACTGGCGGGGTGACCCGGACCAGCGGCTGCGCCCGGACGGCCCCACCGTGGCGCAGCTCTTCGCCCAGGCCGCCCAGCGCGGCGTGGTGGTCAAGGGCCTGATCTGGCGCTCACACCTGGACGTGCTGGCCTACAGCGAGGCGGAGAACCGCAACCTCAGCGAGACGGTCTCGGCGGCCGGCGGTGAGGTGCTGCTGGACCAGCGGGTGCGCCGGGGCGGCTCGCACCACCAGAAGCTGGTGGTGCTGCGGCACTTCAACGCGCCGGAGCGGGACATCGCCTTCGCCGGTGGCATCGACCTGTGCCACAGCCGCCGCGACGACGCCGCGCACGGCGGCGACCCCCAGCCGGTGCAGATGTCCTCCCGGTACGGCCCGAACCCGCCCTGGCACGACGTGCAGCTCGCGGTGCGCGGGCCGGTGGTCGGCGCGCTGGACACCCTCTTCCGGGAGCGCTGGACCGACCCGATGCCGTTGGACTCGGAGAACCCGGTGGCGTACGCCCGGGACCGGCTGCGCGGCGCGGACCTGCGACCGGACCCGCTGCCCGACCAGCCCGCCGACCCGCCCGAGTGCGGGCCGCACCAGATCCAGGTGCTGCGCACCTACCCCGCCGTGCGGCCGCGCTACTCGTTCGCCCCGGACGGCGAGCGGACCGTGGCCCGGGGCTACACCAAGGCGGTACAGCGGGCCCGCCGCCTCATCTACCTGGAGGACCAGTACCTCTGGTCCACCGAGGTGGCGAACCTGTTCGCCCAGGCGCTGCGGGAGAACCCGGAGCTGCACCTGGTCGCCGTGGTGCCCCGGCACCCGGACGTGGACGGCCGGCTCGCCCTGCCGCCCAACATGGTCGGCCGCGAGCAGGCCCTGTCGCTGTGCGAGCGCGCCGCGCCCGATCGGGTGCACGTGTTCGACGTGGAGAACCACGCCGGGACCCCGGTGTACGTCCACGCGAAGGTCTGCGTGGTCGACGACGTGTGGGCCAGCGTCGGCAGCGACAACTTCAACCGCCGCTCCTGGACCCACGACAGCGAGCTGTCCTGCGCCGTACTCGACGACACGCGCGACGAGCGGACGCCCACCGACCCGGCGGGCCTCGGCGACGGGGCCCGCGCCTACGCCCGGGACCTGCGGCTGCGGCTCTGGCGCGAGCACCTGGACCGCGACCCCGACGGCGCCGACGACGCCGACCTGATCGACCCGGCCGACGCCGTCGCGGCCATCACGGCCGCGGCCGACGAACTGCAACGGTGGTACGACGGCGGCCAGGTCGGCGAGCGTCCGCCCGGCCGGCTGCGCCCGCACCGCCCGGAGCGGCTGCCCTGGTTCACGCGAGCCTGGGCGCTGCCGGTGTACCGGCTGGTCTACGACCCCGACGGCAGGCCGCTGCGCGCGAGGCTGGCCGGCACCTGGTGAGCCGGCCGGGCCGGCTCGGGCAGGCCAGCCCCGCCCGGGTGCACGCTGAGCCCTCCCGGGTAGGCGAACGACGAGCGCGGTGAGAAGTAGCCGAAGCCGATGATCAGCGGGTTGGCGGGGCGCAGCGCGTACATCGGGTGTCGGGGCTGCAGGAACTCCACCGACTCGATCTCGAACGGCGTGACCGGCTCGGCCACGTACGGGTAGACCGAGCTGAGCAGTTGACCGTCACGCTGGGTGAAGTAGCGGTGGTGCCCGCTGCTGATCACGTGCCCGGTCTGCCCGACCCGACACCGGGCGCGGATCAGCGGCACCCCGTCCGCCTCGGTCTCGGATTGCAGCGCCTCGCCGTTGAGCTTGATCGTGGTCAGGCCGGCCAGCACGGGAGCGCCGCGCGCGGTGGCGTACTCGCGGACGATTCGACTGGAGGCCACGTAGTGGGTCCACCAGCCGCCGGGGCTGAGCCCGCCGGGAGCGTCCACGCCGGCCAGCGAGACACCGATGTACGTCAGCGAGTAAGCGCCGAAGCCGGAGGTCTGCGTCTCGTCCTCGACGACGTACTGGTTGAGGAACACCTGTCGGTCGGCACGGGGGCACAGCCCGGTGGGCACCAGGGCGGCGACCGCGTCGGGGTCCGCCGGCAACCAGCTGAAGTAGAGGGTGTGGCTGTTCACGACGAGCTGGGGAGCGGTTGGATCTAGCACGGTGCCTCCGAACCGGGTGTCTACTCCGCGACGCTACGGCCGGTCCCGCCGACGGGACAACGACGGATAGTCGACACACCTGCCCGGTTGTCGGATTTCATGTTGACCGGTCGGTGGAGGCTCCTGGACCGACCGGTCGGACCCGCCGGGTTGATCGGACACCGCAGGATCGCCCCGAAAACGGGTAAGGGACTTCGCCACCTGCGCGATCGTCGCCGCTTATGGGCGTTTTGTGGGTCGACACACCTTAAGTACATCAACCTTTCGGCTAGCTTTCCGGGAGCCGATCAGGTTAAGGTGACTCCCGAACGGCCCAACTGAAGCTAAACCAAAGCGCCACCTTATTTTTGTCCGCGGACGAGGTGCAGGGAGGACCACCATGACCGCGTCAACGATCACCGAGCAGGCGAGCACCACGGTTACCGAGCAGAAGAGCACCACCAAGCTGGACCCGCGCGCACTCACCGACAGCGCCGCCGATCTCCTCAACGCGATGGCCGCGCTGCCCGCCAACCACCCGTCGCGCGCCGCTCTGCGGGACCGCGCGATCGAGGCCTGGCTGCCGCTGGCCAACCACCTGGCCCACCGCTACAGCGGGCGGGGCGAGCCGACCGACGACCTGGCGCAGACCGCCGCCGTCGGCCTGATCAAGGCCATCGACAAGTTCGACCCGTCGCGCGGCGTCGACTTCGCCGGTTACGCGATCCCCACCATCATCGGCGAGCTCAAGCGCCACTTCCGCGACCGCACCTGGGACATCCGGGTTCCCCGTCGTCTCCAGGAGCTGCGGCTCGCCATCTCCGACGCCAACAGCTCGCTGCTGCAGACCCTCGGCCGTTCGCCGACGGTCGCCGACATCGCCGCCCACCTCAAGATCACCGAGGAAGAGGTCCTGGAGGGCCTGGAAGGCGCCCGCGCGTACAACGCGGTGTCGCTGTCCACGCCGACCGGCGACGGTGACCGGGCCACCGAGCTGGGCGACATGCTCGGCGGCGAGGACAACGAGTTCGAGCTGGCCGAGCTGCGGGTCGCCCTCGGCCCGGCGCTCGCCACGCTCGACGAGCGGGAGCAGAAGATCCTGACCCTGCGGTTCTACGGCAACCTGACCCAGTCGCAGATCGCCGACCAGATCGGCGTCTCGCAGATGCACGTCTCCCGACTGCTCGCTCGGGCGCTGACCAAGCTGCGGGGCCAGCTCGACGGCACCTACTAGGGGCTTCACGATCGAGGGTCGGGTCAGCGTTGCCCCGGTCCTCGATCGTGTGAACACCGGCCGGGTCGTTTCCCTTCGGGGCGGCGACCCGGCCGTTCGCGTTGGTGGCGGGCCCGTCGAGCCCGCCGGGGCCCGGTGCGAGACTGGGCCGTGCTCTCCGACGTGACCCTGGACCTGCCGGTCCGTCCCACCCTGCCGGCGGTGCTCACCGCGCTCGACGCGGCCGGCGCGGCGGTTCTGGTCGCGCCGCCGGGCACCGGCAAGACCACCCTCGCGCCGCTGGCGGTGGCCGACCGGGTCGACGGCCGGGTGGTGATCGCCCAGCCCCGCCGGGTGGCGGCGCGCGCCGCGGCCCGGCGGATGGCCGACCTGCTGGGCGAGCGCGTCGGCGACCGGGTCGGTTACGCCGTACGCGGCGAGCGGCGGGTCTCCCCGGCCACCCGGATCGAGGTGGTCACCACCGGCCTGCTGGTCCGCCGGCTGCACCACGACCCGGAGTTGCCCGGCACGGGCGCGGTACTGCTCGACGAGTGCCACGAGCGGCAGCTCGACGCCGACCTGGCGCTCGCCTTCACGGTGGAGGCCCGGGCCACGCTCCGGCCCGACCTGTGGCTCCTCGCCATGTCCGCCACGCCGGACACCGACCGGTTCGCCGCGCTACTCGGCGGGGCCACCCCCGCCCCGGTGGTCCGGGCCGAGTCGGCGCTGCACCCGGTGCGGCGGATCTGGACGCCGCCGCCCCGGCCCGTCGCGCCGCCCGGGGCCGGCCCGGTCGACCGCGCGCTGCTCGACCAGGTGGCCGCCACCGTCCGCCGGGCGCTGCGCGAGCAGGCCGGCGACGTGCTGGTCTTCCTGCCCGGGGCCGGTGAGATCGCGTCGGTCGCCGGGCGGCTCGCCGACCTGCGGGACACCGTCGCGCTGCTGCCGTTGCACGGCCGTCAGCGCGGGGCCGAGCAGGACGCGGCGCTGCGCCCCCGGACCGACGACCGGCGTCGCGTGGTGCTGTCCACCGCGCTCGCCGAGACCAGCCTCACCGTGCCGGGCGTACGGACGGTGGTGGACGCCGGGCTGTCCCGGGTGCCCCGCATCGACCTGGCCCGGGGACTGGGCGCGTTGGTCACCGTGCCGGTCTCCCGGGCCGCCGCCACCCAGCGGGCCGGCCGGGCCGGCCGCGAGGCGCCCGGATGCGTCTACCGCTGCTGGTCGGAGGCCACCCACGAGCGGCTGCCCGCCCGGCCGGAGCCGGAGATCGCCACCGCCGACCTGACCGGGTTCGCGTTGGAGCTGGCCGCCTGGGGCAGCCCGGATGGCGTCGGACTCGCGCTGCCCGACGCGCCACCGGCCGCGGCGATGACCGTCGCCCGGGACACCCTCGAAACACTTGGCGCGGTCGACGCGACGGGTCGGATCACCGGGCGGGGACGGGCGATCGCCTCCGCCGGTGCGCACCCCCGGCTGGCCCGGGCGCTGCTCGACGCCGCCGACCGGGTCGGCGGCGACCGGGCGGCCGAGGTGGTCGCCCTCCTCGCCGAGGAGAGCGCGGCCGGCCCCGGCGACGACCTGGTGGCCGGCTGGCGTCGGTTGCGCGCCGGCGTCGACGCGGGGGCCACCGCCCGCTGGCGGGCCGAGGTACGCCGCCTGCGCGCCGCCCTGCCCGCCGGCTCCCCCGACGGCGACCATGCCGGTTCTGGACGTGTCCGGGCAACCGCCGCGCCCGGCACCGCACCGCCGACCGGTAGCGCGTCACCGACCGGTGCCGCCGCGACTTCTCGGCCCGGCGTACCCGCTGACCGCGAGCGGCTGACCGATGACCTCGCCGCCGGGCTGGTCGTCGGTCTGGCGTACCCCGAGCGGTTGGCCCGGGTGCGGCGGCCGGGCGGATCGTCGTACCTCATGACGGGCGGGACCGCCGCGGAGCTGGCGGCCGGTTCGGGCCTGGCCGGCGCCGACTGGCTGGCGGTGGCGGTCGCGGACCGCCGCCCCGGCGCGCCCTCGGCGCGGATCCGCCGCGCCACCGGCCTGGACGAGGCGACCGCCCGGGAGGCGGCGGGCCCCCTGCTGTCCACGCGCCGGGAGGTCGGCTGGTCCGACGGGGACGTGGTGGCCCGGGAGGTGACCCGACTGGGCGCGATCGAACTGGTGACGCGGCGGCTGGACCGTCCGGACCCGGCGGAGATCACGGCGGCGCTGCTCACCGGCCTGCGTCAGGAGGGCCTGGGACTGCTGCCGTGGACCCCGGCGGCGCGGGGGCTGCGCGAGCGGATGGCGTTCTGCCGGCTGCACCTCGACGCCGAGTGGCCCGACGTCGACGACGAGGCGCTGCTCGCCGCCGCCCCGACCTGGCTGGGGCCGGAGCTGGCCGCCGGCCGGCGGCGGGCCGACCTGAGCCGGGTCGACGTGACCTCGGCCCTGCGTCGGCTGCTGCCCTGGGCGCAGGCCGCGCGCCTGGACGAGTTCGCGCCCGAGCGCATCGAGGTGCCCAGCGGCTCACGTATCCGCGTCGACTACGCCGACCCGGCCGCGCCGGTGCTCGCGGTCAAGCTCCAGGAGACGTTCGGCTGGCCGGCGGCCCCACGCATCGCCGGTGGCCGGGTGCCGGTGCTGCTGCACCTGCTCTCCCCCGCCGGCCGGCCGGTGGCGGTCACCGCGGACCTCGCGTCGTTCTGGCGTACCGGCTATCCGCAGGTCCGCGCCGAGCTACGCGGTCGCTATCCGCGTCATCCGTGGCCCGAAGACCCGGACACGGCGACGCCCACCCGGCGGGCCGCGCCGCGACGACGCTGAGCAGGGGTTACTCCTCCACGACGTCGGCCACCACGACGGTGACATTGTCCGGAGCGCCCGCGTGCAGCGCCAGGTCGATCAGCTTGCCGGCGCAGGCGGACCGGTCGGGGTAGGCGGCGAGCACCTCGGCCAGGGTGTCCGGGCGGACGACGTTGGAGAGGCCGTCGCTGCACAGCAGCCACCGGTCGCCGGACCGGGGCACCATCGTCGCGTACGACGGGGAGACGTCCTCGCCCTGCAACGCCTGGGTCACGACGGCCCGGCGCGGATGGCTGCTGGCCTGGTCCGGGGTGATCACGCCCTGGTCGACGAGCATCTGCACGAAGGTGTCGTCGCGGGTGATCTGCTTGAGCACACCCTCGCGGAACAGGTAGGCCCGCGAGTCACCGACGTGGGCGAGGGCCAGGCAGCTACCGGTACGGGCGAAGAGCAGGGCGGTCAACGTGGTGCCCATGCCCTGGCGCTCGGGGTCGTCGGCGACCGCCTGCCGGATGCGGGCGGTGGCCAACGCGATGCCGTCCTGGAGGGCGGCCACCAGGGCGTCCTCGGGTGTCTCCACGTCCAGCGGGGCGACCGCGTCGATGGTGAGCGAGCTGGCGAGGTCACCGGCGGCCATTCCGCCCATGCCGTCGGCGACCGCGACGAGCCAGGTGCCGGCGTGCAGGGCGTCCTGGTTTCCGCTGCGGATCAGCCCACGGTCGCTCGTTCCCACGGAGCGCAGCTTCAGGGTCATGGGAGGCAGCCTGCCAGGCGAAGGGCGCAGTTGTCTCTAGGAGATCAGGACGACGGCGCGTGGCGCGGCCAATCTCACGTCTCGCGTTCGGCCGCGGCGCGCGTCTCCGCCCTTGTCGGACGGCAGATCCCATCCAGTCGGATCAATTGACAGGACGATCCACCACTGGAAACATCGAGCTTCGACCTGGGAGCGCTCCCAGGTCGCCACCGCCACCTGCCTCACCTCCCGTCCCGGAAGGACTACCCCGTGACGCCATCCAAACGTCGCCTCCTCCTGGCCGCGGCGACCGCCCTGGCCCTCACCGGCGCGGGCGCCGGAGCGGCCTACGCCGCCCCTCCACCGGACGCCCCCGAGCAGATCGACAACGGGGACTTCAGCGCGGGCGTGAGCCCGTGGTTCTCCTACGGCACCGACTCACTCGGGGTCACCGACGGCCAGCTCTGCGCCGCCGTCCCCGGTGGACTCGCCAACCCGTGGGACGCCGGCATCGGTCAGGACGGCGTGCCGCTGATCGCGGGCGCCGAGTACACGCTCGGCTTCGACATCACCGCCACCCCCGGCACCGCCGTCAAGGCCGTGCTCCAGCTCGGCAGCGCCCCGTACACCACGTACGCGGCCGTGGACGCCGCCGCCACCGGCACCGTCCAGCGCGTCGAGTCGACCTTCACCGTCCCGGACGACAACCAGAACGCCCAGCTCATCTTCCAGGTCGGTGGCAGCGCGCAGGCGCAGACCATCTGCCTCGACGACGTGTCGCTGCGCGGCGGCGAACCCCCCGCGCCGTACGAGCCGGACACCGGGCCCCGCGTCCGCGTCAACCAGGCCGGCTACCTGCCCGGCGGGCCGAAGAACGCCACGGTGGTCACCGAGGCGACCACGCCGCTGCCCTGGCAGCTCCACTCGGCCGCCGGGGCCGTCCTGGCCAGCGGCACCACCACCACGCGTGGTGTGGACGCCGCCTCCGGGCAGAACGTGCAGACCGTCGACTTCTCCAGCTACCGCACCCCGGGCGCGGGGCTGACGCTCACCGTCGACGGCGAGACCAGTCACCCGTTCGACATCTCCGGCACCCTCTACAACCAACTGCGCTCCGACTCGATGCAGTTCTTCTACGCCCAGCGCAGCGGCATCGCCATCGACGGTGACCTGATCGGCGACGAGTACGCCCGCCCGGCCGGCCACCTCGGCGTCGCCCCCAACCAGGGCGACACCAGCGTGCCCTGCCAGCCGGGCGTCTGCGACTACTCCCTCGACGTGCGCGGCGGCTGGTACGACGCCGGCGACCACGGCAAGTACGTGGTCAACGGCGGCATCGCCACCTACCAGCTCCTCAACACCTTCGAGCGGACCAAGACGGCCGCCACCGCCAACGGCGGCGCCGGACTGGCCGACAGCACCCTGCGGGTGCCCGAGCGCGGCAACGGCGTCCCGGACATCCTCGACGAGGCCCGCTGGGAGCTGGAGTTCCTGCTGCGCATGCAGGTGCCGGCCGGCAAGCCGCTCGCCGGCATGGTCCACCACAAGATCCACGACAAGAACTGGACCGGCCTGCCGCTCGCCCCGCAGGACGACCCGCAGCCACGCGAGCTGCACCCGCCGTCGACCGCCGCCACCCTCAACATGGCCGCGACCGCCGCCCAGTGCGCGCGACTCTTCGCCCCGTACGACGCGGCGTTCGCGTCCCGCTGCGGCACCGCCGCGAAGACGGCCTACGCCGCCGCGAAGGCACACCCCGCGGTGTACGCCAGCCCGACCGACGGCACCGGCGGCGGCGCGTACGACGACTCGAACGTCACCGACGAGTTCTACTGGGCGGCGGTCGAGCTGTACCTCACCACCGGTTCGCAGACCTACCTGACCGACCTGACCGCGTCGCCGCACCACACCGGCAACGTGTTCGAGCCGCGTGGCTTCGGCTGGCAGAGCGTCGCCGCGCTGGGTCGACTCGATCTGGCCACCGTGCCGAACGGGCTGCCCGCCGCCGACCTGACCCGGGTTCGCGCCTCGGTCACCGCCGCCGCCGACGCGTACCTCGCCGAGCTGCGCCGGCAGGCGTACGGGCTGCCGATGCCCGGGGACGCCGACAGCTACTTCTGGGGCGCGAACAGCAGCATCATCAACAACGCGATCGTCCTGGCCACCGCCTTCGACCTGACCCGCGACGCCCGTTACCGCGACGGCGCCGTGCAGGCGATGGACTACATCCTGGGCCGCAACGCCCTGAACATCTCGTACGTCACCGGCTGGGGCGAGCACGCCGCGCAGAACCAGCACAGCCGGATCTTCGGCCACCAGCTCGACGCCAACCTGCCCCGTCCGCCCGCCGGCTCCCTCGCCGGTGGCGCGAACGCGGCGTTGCAGGACCCCTTCGTGGCGCAGTTGCTCGCCGGCTGCAAGCCGATGTTCTGCTACGTCGACGACATCAACTCGTACTCCACGAACGAGGTGGCGATCAACTGGAACTCGGCGCTGGCCTGGATCTCCTCGTTCCTGGCCGACCAGGGCGAGGCGGGCGCCGTACCGGCCGTCACCTGCTCGGTGAGCTACGCCAACTACGGCGCTTGGCAGGGCAACACCGGGTTCACCGCGCAGTTGACCATCCGCAACACCGGGTCCACGGCCGTCAACGGCTGGACCACCCGGTTCGCGTTCACGGGTGACCAGCGCGTCCGGGAGGCCTGGCTGGCGAAGGTCACCCAGTCCGGCGCGACGGTCACCGCGAAGAACGAGTCGTACAACGCCAAGATCGTCCCCGGTGGCACGGTGACGTTCGGCTTCAACGCGACGACCAACGGCGGCGCCAACCCCAACCCGGGGCTGGTCACCGTCAACGGGAACGCCTGCTCGCTGTCCTGAGCGCGACCCCTGGTGGCCGCCCTTCCCCCCGGGGGCGGCCACCAGGACCACCCGTCCGCCATCACGAATCCAGCACCAGGCGGAAGGCGCGCTCGCCGATGCCGCGCATCAGCGGGTTGTCCTGCGAGTGCGTCAGGAACACCAGGGACAGGGCCAGCGCCCAGCCGCGCGCCCGCTCCCAGGTCGCGTCGTCCGCACGGCCGTACTCCCGTCGAAGAGCAGCACGCTGCTCAGCCGTGAACAGCATCCAGGCCACGGACAAGTCGGTCGCGGGATCGCCCGAGGTGATGTCGCCGAAGTCGATCACGGCGCTGAGCCGGCCCCGGTCGACGAGGATGTTGGCGGGATGCAGGTCCCCGTGCAGCCACAGCGGTGGACCACCCCACGCGGGTGCGGCGACGGCCACCTCCCAGACCCGCAGCGCGGCGGCACGATCGGCCGGATCGACATGCGCGAGCCCGTTCAGGACCCCCGGGGCGCGGCCGAGCAGGGGAATCCCACGCATCGGGTTGACGGGAGCCTCCGGCGGAGCCGGCATGTGCAGCGCGTCCAGGAAGGCGCCCAGCGTCGCCGCGGCCGCCCCGGGGTCGCCGGGCGCCGAAAGCGCCACGATCCGGCCCGGGAAGAACGGTACGACACTCCACGACCAGGGGTAGCGGGTCGTCGGCTGCCCGACGCGCACCGGCGCTGGCACCGGCAACGGCAGGCGACCGACCAGCTCCGGCAACCAGCGCTGCTCGTGCGCGGTCAACTCGGCGGCCATGGCGCGGCGCGGCAACCGGACCAGCAACTCCGCACCAAGCCGGCACACCAGGTTGTCCCAGCCGTTGGCGAGGATCTCGATCGGCAGGTCCGCCAGATCGGGGTGCTGCTGGTCGAGCAGACCGCGCACCAGTTCGACAGAGACGGGAATCTCCGCGGCGGGCATCCGCTTGACGGTCACCGCAAAACCCTACGGCCGCGCTTCGGCGGGAGTGGGCCGAGCGGCGCGAGGCGGGCGCCTGATCCGCTCGGCCTGGCATGCTCGGCTTGTTGTTCTCGGCTTGTTGTTCTCGGCCTGCTGTTCCCGGCTTGGTGTGCATGGCTCGGTGTGCGCGGCTCGGTGTGCACGGCTCGGTGTGCACGGCTCGGTGTGCACGGCTCGGTGTGCACGGCTCGGTGTGCACGGCTCGGTGTGCACGGCTCGGTGTGCCCGGCTAGTCGGCTCGGCTGTTGGGCGCGGCTAGTCGGCTCGGCTGTTGTGTGCGGCGATCAGGGCCGGCAGCTCGTGCAGCGAGTCGATGCGGAACAGGCACCGGTCGGCCACGGCTGGCATGTCGAGGATGTGCCCCCACGGGGAGCGCCGGATCAGGCACGTCTTCATACCGGCCTCCCGAGCCGGACGGGCGTCGTTGTCGGGCCGGTCGCCGACGTACAGGATCGAGGCCGGATCGCCGCCGCCTTCGGCCACCACCCGGTCGAAGAAGGCCGGCGCCGGCTTCGCCACGCCCCAGGAGTGCGACGTGCCGATCACGTCCACCTCGAGGTCGAGAGAGCGAAGGGTCGCCTCGGCATGGGCCGGCTGGTTACCGGCCAGGCCCACCAGCAGACCCTGATCGCGCAGGGCGGCGAGGCACCCTTGCGCGTCCGGATAGAGATCCCCCGCGCCGAACGTCTCCGGCTGCCCGGCGGCGGCTCGACGGGCAAGCTCGACCTCCAGGTCGAAGTCGGGCCGGAAGGTCCGGAACGTCTCCCGGTAGTCCAGGCCCCTCGCGACGACCGCGCCGAAGACGGCAGACAACGTGTGCCGCGGGACGCCGAACCAGTCCGCCCAGGCCGCGAACTCGCGGGACTCGTCGAGGATCACCCCGCCCACATCGAAGAAGACCGCCTTGATCAACCCATCTCTCCCGTCCCGCTGCGATCATCGATGATCATAGGCGCATTCGACGCACGACCCAGCCCCGAATTGTCGTACACCTGTTCTAACCTCGGCCCGTGGTGGAAGGGTTGGCGCGGGCGGAGGCGGCGGTTGCCGACTGCCTCGACGCGGCGGTGTGGGCCCTCCCCGAGCACGATCTCGTCGCGGCCGTCGACGCCGCGCACCGGCTCGCGCAACGCTTGGCGGCCGTGCAACTGGCGCTGGTGCGTGAGGTGGACGGCCGCGGCACGCCCCGGGCGCAGGGCACGTCGTCGACGGCAGTGTGGTTGCGGGACCGGCTGCGGCTCGACGGTTCCACCGCGCGCCGACTGGTCAATGTCGCTGGGGCGCTCGATGCCGGAGCGCCCGGGGTGCGCGCCGCGCTGGCCAACGGAGACATCACTGTCGAGCAGGCGCGGGTCATCGGCGAGACCGTCCTGACGGTGCACACGGCCGCTGACGCCGAGACGGCCGACAAGGCGGTCGGCGTCCTCATCGAGTGGGCCGGCAAGTTCGAGCCGACCGTGCTGCGCAAGCTGGGCACCCGGGTCCTCGACCAGGTCGCCCCGGAGCTTGCCGAAGCTGCCGCCAGGGCAGCCCTGGAGGCCGAGGCGCGCCGGGCCGACCGCGGCAGGCCGTGGTGACAAGTGCTCTCGGGCTGCTGGTGTGACCAGCCTCGCGTCGTCCGGGACTGCCGACTCCGCAGGTCCTGCCTAACGTCGCCACCATGACGGTCATCGGCGACACCGGCGTCGCGCCGTCACCACCGGCGGGGCGACTGCGCACTCTCGCGCTCGCGACCCTGGCGAACTCGGTCGGCGCGGGCCTGTGGCTGACCGGGGCGGCTCTCTATCTCACCCGGGATGTGGGGCTGTCCGCCGTCCAGGTGGGTGCCGGGCTCAGCGTCGCCGGACTGGTCGGGCTGACCGCCAGCGTGCCGCTCGGCGCCCTGGCGGATCGGCGCGACCCGCGCACGCTGCGAGCCGCGCTGCAGGTCCTCCAGGCGGCGGTGGGGGCGACGTACCTGCTGGTCGACTCGTTCACGGTCTTCCTGGCCGTCGCGGTGCTCGAACTGCTGTTGGCCTCGGGCAACCTCGCGGTCCGCGCCGCGTTGGTCGCGGCCGTCGCTGGTCCGCAGCGGCGGGTACACGCCTTCGCCACGCTGCGCGCCGTGGCGAACCTGGGCATCGCCGTCGGGGCCGGGCTGGCCGGGTTCGCGTTGGCCGTCGACACGCACCGGGCGTACCAACTGTTGGTGGTCGGCAACGCGGTCACCTACCTGGTGTCGGCGGCGCTGTTGCTGCGACTGCCGGCCTACCCGCCGATGCCACGTGTCGCGACCGGTGCTGTCCTGGGCCGGGGAGGAGCGCTGCGCGACGGCCGGTTCCTCGTGGTGAGCGGCGCGTCGGCGCTGCTCGCTATGCACCAGACAGTTCTCACGCTCGTCGTGCCACTGTGGGCGGTGACCGTGGCCGGAGCGCCGCCGCCCGTCGTGTCGGCGGTGCTGCTGACCAACACGCTGCTGACCGTCGTGCTGGCGGTGCGGCTGAGCCGGGGCGCGGACACCGCCGTCCCCGCGGCGGCGACGATGCGCCGCGCCGGCCTGGTACTGGCGGCCGCGATGCTGCTGTACGCCACCACGGTCGCCCTGCCCACCACGGCGGCGGTCGCACTCCTCCTGCTCGCCACGGCCGTCTACACCGCCGGAGACCTGTGGCACGCCGCTGCGGGAGCCGGGCTGGCCTACGATCTCGCCCCATCGGGAGCCCTCGGCGCGTACCAGGGGGTGGACGGGATGCTCGCCGGCCTGGCCCGGGCCGTCGCCCCGGCCCTGCTGACCCTGGTCATCATCGACGGCGGGGCGGCCGGCTGGCTGGCCGTCGCCGGGCTGTTCGCCGTGACGGGTCTGATCATCCCGGCGCTGACCCGGTGGGCGCTGGACACCCGCCGGGTGTAGCAGGATGCCGGGCATGACCGATCAGTCGATCATCACCATCCGCCCCGGCGGCCCCGACGACGCCCCGGCCGTGCTGCGGCTGCTCGACGTGGCCACCGCCTGGCTGGTGGAGCGCGGCCGGACCGGGCAGTGGGGCACGCGGCAGCCCTCCACCGATCCCGGCCAGATCGCCCGGGCCGATCAGTGGGCCACGAGTGGCGGCCTGCACCTGGCGATGCGGGGCAACCGTGTCGTCGGCGCGCTGGTGGTGGGTGACGCCACCGAACACGTGCCCCCGGCCACCGAGCCGGAGCTGTACGTCCGGCTGCTGGTCACCGACCGGGCGCACGCCGGGCTGAGGATCGGGGCCCGACTGCTGGAGCACGCCGCCGAGGTGGCGCGGGCACGCGGGCTGGGATTGTTGCGGGTGGACTGCTATGGCGGCGACGACCGGGCACTCGTCCGGTTCTACGAGGGCTGCGGCTTCACCCCGACCGAACCGTTCACCGTGGTCCGGTCGGGGCGTGAGCCGTGGCCGGGGCAGTTGCTCGTGCGCCGGCTCGACTGAACGTCAGCCGATCTCCTCGTCGACGAAGCACCAGCGCCACGCCTCGCCCGGCTGCGCCGAGCGGATCACCGGGTGACCGGTGGACGCGAAGTGCTTGCTCGCGTGCTGGTTCGGCGACGAGTCGCAGCAGCCGACCTGCCCGCAGCTCAGGCAGGTACGCAGGTGCACCCAGTAGGTGTTGCCGATGGCGACGCAGTCGGCGCACTCGTCGGGGGTTAGCGGCTCGGCGGTGCCGGCCTCGGTCAGATGCTGACAGCTCACTGTTCCACCTCCTGCCGCAGCAGCGACTCTTCCAGGTCCAGGTCACGGTAGGCCTGCACCAGTACCTCCTCGGGAATGCGACCGGAGTCCCGGGCAGCTCGGAAGACGTCCCGCTCGGCGTCGATCATCTCTTGTCGCAGCCGACCGTACGCCTGTGAAGGGGTTTCCCGCTCGTCGCCGCCGAGCCGTTCCCAGGCCATGTTGGTGCGGTCCTCCAGCACCCGGCGCAGCCGGTCCACCACGGGGGCGGGCGCGCTGTCGGCCAGCTCTTCCAGGCGGTCCCGCGCTGCCCGGCTGGCCTGCTGCTGTACGCCAGCGGCGGACAACGCGTCCTGCATGGGGTCGTCCTGGGGCAGTTTCAGGCGGCGGGCGACCAGCGGGAGGGTGGCCCCCTGACCGACCAGGGTGACCACGATCACCGCGAAGGCCAGCCAGATGAACAGGGCCCGCGGGTACGGCTCGTCCTCGGCCAGCGTCAACGGCAGGGCCAGGGCGGCAGCGAGCGTCACCACGCCGCGCATCCCGGCCCAGCCGATGATGATCGGGATCTTCGGGGAGGGGGCCGCGTCGCGGCGGCGGATCCGAGGGACCAGCCGGGCCAGGTAGGTGGCCGGGAAGAGCCAGACGAAGCGGGTCAGGAAGACGGTGGCCAACACCGCCACGGTGATCAGGACGAGGGAGCCGGCCGGCTCGTCGAGGTTCCGCAGCACGTCCCGCAGTTGCAGCCCGACCAGGAGGAAGACCAGCCCTTCGAGAAGAAACCGCACCAACCGCCAGAACGCCCCGGTCTGCAACCGGGACGCCGCCGACAGCAGTTGCGGCAGCTTGTGGCCGAGGGCCAGCCCGGTGACGACCACGGCGACCACACCTGAGGCGTGCACGTGCTCGGCGGTGAACACCACCGCGAACGGGATGATCAACGACAGCGCGTTGTCCAGCAGCGGGTCGCTGATCCGCCGGTGCAGGAAGCCGAAGACGACCGCCCCGAGCGCGCCGATCAGGATGCCGCCGCCGGTCGCGCGCAGCACCTCCACGGCCACGTCCGCCGTGCCGACGGTCGAACCGATGGTGGCCATGGTCGCGACCCGCAGCAGCACCAGCGCGGTCGCGTCGTTGACGAGGCTCTCCCCCTCCAGGATGGTGACCACCCGGCGGGGCAGCCCGACGCGGCGGGCGACCGCGGTGGCGGCCACCGCGTCCGGCGGCGCGACCACCGCGCCGAGGGCCAGGCAGATCGCGAACGGCACCTGCGGCAGCAGCAGATGCAGCACGACGCCCACCGCGAACGCGGTGAACAGCACCAGGCCCACGGCGAGCAGCAGGATCGGCCGGATGTTGTTCTTGAACGCCGGCACCGACGTCTCCAGCGCCGCGACGTACAGCAACGGCGGCAGGATGCCGATCAGCACCAACTCCGGCTCGAGGTGGATCTGCGGGAAGCCCGGAAGGAAGGACAGGGCCAATCCGAGTACGACAAGCAGGATCGGCGCGAGCAGGCCCAGCCGGCGGGCCAAGGCCGCGCCCAGGGTGGCGATCGCCAGGAAGACGACGACCGGAAACAGGCTTTCCATGGGGTACGAGCCTAGGGGGCGGGTGGTCGACGCCCGATCAGCCGGCCGGACGCAACTTCGGCAGCACCTCGGCGCCGAACGCGTCGATGAAACCGCGCTGCTCCTGCCCGACGTGGTGCAGGGCGATCTGGTCGAAGCCGAGCGCCACGTACTCCTCCAACCAGCCGACGTGCCGGCCCAGGTCCGCCGAGACGTTCACCACCTGGGCGACCCGCTGGGCGGGTACGTCGGCGGACACCTCGTCGAAGTGCTCCACGGTCTCCAGGTCCCAGCAGACCGGAGGGGCGAAGACGTTGCTGCGCCACTGGTCGTACGCGATCGCCTCGGCCTGTGCCTGCTCCCGCGCCCAGGAGACGTGCACCTGGAGGTGCAGCGGTCCCCGGCCACCGGCGTCCCGGTACGCGTCGATCATCGCCCGCAGGTGCTCAACGGGCGCGTTCACGGTGATCAGGCCGTCGGCCCACTCGGCGCACCAGCGGGCGGTGGCGACGCTGACGGCGGCGCCGACCAGCGCGGGCGGCTCCTCGGGACGGGTCCACAGCCGGGCCCGGTCGACCCGGACGAGGCCGTCGTGGCTGACCTCCTCACCGGCCAGCAGTGCCCGGATCACGTCCACGCACTCGCGCAGCCGGGCGGAACGGACGTCCTTGCGGGGCCACACGTCACCGGTGATGTGCTCGTTGCTGGCCTCGCCGGTGCCGAGGGCCGCCCAGAACCGGCCCGGGTACATCGCGCCGAGGGTGCCGATCGCCTGCGCGATGATCGCCGGGTGGTACCGCTGGCCGGGGGCGTTGACGACGCCGAACGGCATGCCGGTGGCCTGCAGGGCCGCGCCCAACCAGGACCAGGCGAAGCCGGACTCACCCTGCCGCTCGCTCCACGGCGAGAAGTGGTCGGAGCACATGGCGGCGTCGAAGCCGGCCCGCTCGGCGTGCATCACCGCTTCCAGCAGGGCGCGGGGGTTGATCTGCTCGTGGGAGGCGTGGAACCCGAACGTCGTCATGGGCGCATCTCCTACCCACGACGACGCCCGCTGATGCTTGAAAGGAAGGGCCCCTTATTAACGCTCCGCGTCTAATAAGGGGCCCTTCCTTTCAAGCGGAGGTGTTACTCGGCGTGCGCGCCGGCGCCGGCCGACGCCGCCCCCTCGCCCACCCACACCGTCTTGGTGTTGCAGAACTCCCGCATGCCCAGCTCGGACAGCTCCCGTCCGTAGCCGGAGTTCTTCACGCCGCCGAAGGGCAGCTCCGGGTACGAGGTGGTCATGCCGTTGACGAAGACGTTGCCGGCGTCCAGGTCGGTGGCGAAGCGCTCCTGCTCGGCCGCGTCCCTGGTCCAGGCGTTCGACCCGAGCCCGAAGCTCGTGCCGTTGGCCACCTCGATGGCCTCGTCGTAGGACGACACCCGGTACAGGCCGGCGACCGGCCCGAACACCTCCTCGGACCACATCCGCATCTGCGGCGTCAGGTCGGTGACGACGGTAGGCGGATAGAACCATCCGTCGCCGGTGGGCAGCTCACCGCCGCAGAGCACCGTCGCGCCGTTCTCCGCCGCGTCGCGCACCTGGGCGTGCACCTCGTCGCGGCCGTGTTCGCTGGCCAGCGGACCGACGTCGGTGTCGCCGTCCATCGGGTCGCCGACGCGCAGCGCGGCCATGTTCGCGGCGAACTTCTCGGCGAACGCGTCGAAGACGTCGGTGTGCACGATGAAACGCTTGGCGGCGATGCAGGACTGGCCGTTGTTCTGACAGCGGGCGGTGGTGGCGACCTCGGCGGCACGGTCCAGGTCCGCCGAGGGCATCACCACGAACGGGTCGCTGCCGCCCAGCTCCAGCACCGTCTTCTTGAGTTCCCGCCCGGCGATCTGCGCGATCGACCGCCCGGCCGCCTCACTGCCGGTGAGCGTCGCGGCGCGTACCCGGGGGTCGGCGAGGATGCGCTCGACGGCGTCCGAGCCGACCAGCAGGGTGGTGAACGCGCCCTCCGGGAAGCCGGCGCGGCGGAACACGTCCTCCAGCAGCAGCGCGGTCTGCGGCACGTTCGAGGCGTGCTTGAGCAGGCCGGTGTTGCCGGCCATCAACGCCGGGGCGGCGAAGCGCATCACCTGCCAGAGCGGGAAGTTCCACGGCATCACGGCGAGCACCACGCCGATCGGCTGGTAGCGGATGAACGCCCTGGTCGCCTTCACGGCGGCGGCGTCGGCCGGCTCGTCGGCGAGGAACGCCGGGGCCCTGTCGGCGTAGAAGCGGGCGGCCGTGGCGCACTTGGTCACCTCGGCCTGCGCGGCGGCGTACGTCTTGCCCATCTCCGTGGTCATGATCCGGGCGATCTCGTCCCGCTCGGCGTCGAGGAGGTCGGCGGCGGCGTTCATCCACCGGGCGCGCTCCTCGACGCCTGTGCCGCGCAGCTGCCGGTACGCGAGATCGGTGCGCTCGATGGCGGCGTCGATCTGTTCGGTGGACATCGCCTCGTAGGTCTTGAGCACCTGACCGGTGGCGGGGTTGGTGGTGGCGATGTGCGGCATTTCGCTTCTCCTGTCACTCGAACAGCGAGTGTCGTACGCCCGGCTCCTCGCGGCGGCGGGCGGCGCGGCGGCGTTGGATCACGACCAGATCGACCACGGCGACCACCGCGAGGATCGCGCAGAGCACGCCGAGCCAGGCGATCCCGACCCAGAACGCCAGCACCGCGAAGATCACCATGATCACCAGTCCGAAGCTGGCGAGGGTGAGCCGCAGGTTGAGGGCGCTGTACGCGTGCCCGACCGTGCCACGGGCGCGCCGGGGCTGCGATCTCGTCATACCCCACGATCTACCCGCGATCGGGGGTGTTAACCGGTGGCCGACGACTCCACGCGCGGCGGCACTTATAGCATCCCGACGGCAGGTCCGAGGCCTCTTCGCCGCATACCCGACAGCAACTTCCCGCCCAACCGGGTCCAGCGCATAGAGTTACCGCGCTGTCGCTCTGTGCTGCGAGACAGGGGATGTCATGCCTCGACGCTGGATCGCCGCCCTGGCCTGCCTCGCCGCACTGGTGGCGCTGGCCTGTGAGGGTGGCACATCGGCGGCGCCGCGCCCCACCAGGAGCGCGCCGTCGTCCGGCGGCCCCGGCGGCATCGCCGCGCTCGGCGACTCGATCAGCACCGGCTTCGCCTCCTGCCTGGTCCTCACCTCCTGCGAACGCAACTCGTGGTCCACCGGGGACGGTCTGCGGGTACACAGTCACTACCGGCGACTGCTCGACCAGGACTCCGCGATCCGTGGCCGGGCGTACAACCACGCACGGCCCGGCGCCCGCGCCGACGCCCTGGAAGGCCAGGCCCAGGCAGCGGTACGCGACCACGCCGACTACGTCACCGTGCTGATCGGCGCCAACGACATCTGCCGGGGCGGGGTGGACGCGATGACCCCGGTGACCACGTTCCGTACCGACGTCGACCGGGGCCTGCGGGCGTTGCGCACCGGTCGACCGAAGGCCCGGGTGCTGGTGGTGAGCATCCCCGACCTGTACCGACTCTGGGAGGTCGGGCACACCGACGGTCGGGCGACGCGCGCGTGGAAGCGGGGCATCTGTCCGGCGCTGCTGGCCAACGCGACGTCGAACGCGGCCGCCGACAAGGCCCGCCGGGCCGCCGTCCGGGAGCGGATCGACGCGTACAACGTGCAGTTGGTGGCGGCCTGCCGGGCGTACGGCTCGCGCTGCCGGCACGACGGCGGCGCGGCGCACCGGGTGCGCTTCACCCTGGACCTGCTCAACTCGCTGGACTGGTTCCACCCCAACGCCAGCGGTCAGGACCGCCTGGCCGACGTGACCTGGCGCGCCTCCGGACTGGCCGACTGAGTCCGCCCGCGCGAGCGGACCGGATCAGGGGTGGCGGGGCTCCGGAACGGCGGTGCCGCGGCGACCGTAGAGCGCCCGCGAGCGCTCGGCCAGGTCCTTCGTGGCGGACGAGTTGGCCCAGGTGCCGAGCACGATTGCCGCCCCGGGGACGATCTTCGCGATGACGCGTTTGGCCGCCCGCACACCGGCCATCTGGGCGAGCCGGACGCCGAGCTGCAACATGACCCGGCCCAGCGGACGCTGACCGCCCAGGCCGAAGAGCGCGTCGGCGCGTTCCCGGCCGGCGGCCACCCCGAGCGCCAGGCGGGCGCTCTCGGCGACCTTGTGCACCCGCTGGAGCACGAGCAGATCGGTGGCCCGGTCGCTGTGCAGCGGGTCGACCTCGTACGCGGCGGCGACGTGCAGGACCATCCGCGCCTGGGTCCAGGCCAGCACGCCGACGTCGAGGACCGCGCCGGGCAGCCCGGCCGCGCCGGAGACCGCCCCGGACAGGCGGGCCAGGTTGACGAACTTGCGGACCGCCTGGTCGGCCAGGACGTCGGACGAGACACCGGGGTGGTCGTTGCGGGCCCGGGCGGCCCACTGCGCGGCCTCCGGCCCGAGTCGGCGTACCGCCTCCAGCGCGAGGTGCTCCGGGGCGTACTGCGGATCGTCACGCATCCGGTCCCACAGCCGCGCAGGCGGGCCTTCGGGCGTGGCCGGCGGCGCGACCGGCAGGTCGGCCGACGGCTCGGGGGTGGGCGCGGCGGGTTGACCGCCGGTGGGCGGGGTGTCGGTCACCGGGTCTCCCCAGGGGTGGGTACGGGCAGGACGGCCGGTGGCGCGGTCAGCGACGGCGGTTGGACAGGCGGGTGGCCAACCCCTTGAGCTTCTGCTGGTTCTCCGGCTTGGCCAGCTCGCGCCGGCCCCGGTCCACCAGTTGCTGACCCTTGGGCGATCTCAGGAAAGTGCTGATCCGCTGCATCAGAGACATAACGTCCTCCTGTCGGTGATCCCTCAGTCATGTGTACCCCGAACCCGCAACGGATGTACCCGGGACGCGACAGGCTCAACCCTCACCGTCCATAGTGGTCGGTAGGCTACCGCCCCGTCGGCACGATGGCGTCGACGACCCGGGTGGCCCGCCATTCGTGCTGCTGGTAGTACTCCGGGTACGCGGAGACCTGCACCGCCTGCGCGGCATCGGTGAGGCGCATCTGCTGCCAGCCGGGCACCTGTTCGAGTGCCGTGAGGAACTGCCGGGTCGCGAACTCCGGGTCCATCAACCGACCGACCGGACCCCAGCCGCTGCTGGAGCGCTGCTGGAACAGCCCGACCGAGTCGTGGTCCCAGCCGACGCCCTGGTGCGGGTAGTCCTGCGACTCCGGCAGGACGCCGCTGGCGACGTTGTAGAGGTTGCTCTCCTGCATGGCGGTCGCCACCGCGATGACCAGGCCACGGCGCGGGATGCCCATCTTACGGCCGGCGCGGACGATCGCCTCGGCGTTCTCCATCTGGTCCTCGTCCAGACCGGCGACCGGCGCCGGGCGGGTCGGCTTCGCCGGGGCGACCTTGCGGGCGCGGGGGGTGGCGTCCGGGTCGGCGGGGGTGGTGGACGTCGACGGGGTGGCGGACGGGGCCGCCGATCGGTCGAGCCCGCGGGATGCGGTCTGCTGCTCGGCGCGCTCCGCCAGCTCGACGCCGGCGGTCTTCTCGCGCGACTGCGCGCCGGCGTCCTGGTCCCGGACCTGCACGGCGGTGGCCAGACCGAGGCAGCAGACCACGCCGGTGGCGAGCGCCACCTGGGCGCGGCGTCGGCCGCTCAGGTCGCGGGCGTACGCCCGAAGCCGACTCGCGGCGGTTGTCCGTTCGGCTGAGGTGCCTTCCGCTGTTTCGGCAGTGGGGCTACTCGGGGCGTACGGGTCGTCGAGGGTGCCGTCGTCACGCATCAGCCGAGGCTAGGCAGACCGAAGCCCCGATCACGCACGGTGATCACGTGGTCATCGCCACAGAAACGGGTGTCACCGGTGGACGACCGGGGCGGCTCGACCCGCCCGGGGAACGAACCTCGCGTACCTCAGGAAAGCGGCGGGGCGTACAGGCCGGCACGGACCGCGACAGAGATGGACATCGGTCCGCGCGACCCGACATGATCGACAAACTCGGCCTTTGGGCCGAACCGCCCATCGGCCGATCGGCGGAATCGGGTGGTTCGTCCGATCGTGCCCACCGGGCGGGCGACGGATCGCCCGACGCAGGAATGCGCCAGGATGGCGGGTACGTTGCCCGAACCGAGTGCTGTCCGTCGCGACGGCACCCGAACAGGCACATTCCAGGGAGGTCCGCACCGGTGCTCGACCCACACGAGCTCTACCAGCTCACCGACGATCTGCCCGACCTCGGGCAGCCGGTCCTGATTCAGGCCCTCACCGGGTTCGTGGACGCCGGCAACGCCAGCCGGCTGGCCCGCGAGCAACTGCTCACCTCGCTCGAGGGTCGGCCGATCGCCACCTTCGACGTGGACCAGCTCTTCGACTACCGCTCCCGGCGACCGGTGATGACCTTCAACGAGGACCACTGGGAGAGCTTCGACGCGCCGGAGCTGGAGCTGCACCTGCTGCACGACGACGACGAGACGCCCTTCCTGCTGCTCACCGGCCCCGAGCCGGACCTGCAGTGGGAGCGGTTCACCGCCGCCGTCGCGGGGCTCGCCGCCCGGCTCGACGTACGGCTCACCGTCGGGCTCAACTCGATCCCGATGGCGGTCCCGCACACCCGGCCGACCGGGGTGACGGCCCACGCCACCCGTCCCGAGCTGATCAGCGGGTACGAGCCGTGGCTGCAACGGGTTCAGGTGCCCGGCAGCGTCGGCCATCTGCTGGAGTTCCGCCTCGGCGAGCAGGGCCGCGACGCGCTCGGCTTCGCCGCCCACGTGCCGCACTACGTGGCGCAGACCGAGTACCCGGCCGCCGCCGAGGTGCTGCTGAGCGCCGTGTCCCGCAGCACCGGGCTGCTGCTGCCCGGCGACGGCCTGCGCTCGGCCGCCGAGGTGGTCCGGGTGGAGATCGACCGGCAGGTCGCCCAGACCGAGGACGCCGCCGCGCTGGTCCAAGCCCTGGAGGAGCAGTACGACGCGTTCGCCCGAGGACGCGGCGAGCGGAGCCTTCTCGCCCCGGACGCCGGCCCGCTACCCACCGCCGACGAACTCGGCGCGGAGCTGGAACGGTTCCTGGCCGAACAGACCCGCCCCGGCGACACTCCCGGGAGCTGATCCGGCGGCGTGCCGGCGACCCGGCACCTGTGTGAGGCGGCGTCGGGGCGGCGGATACGGCAGGGTGGACGTATGCGCCTGGCGACCTGGAACGTGAACTCGGTGAAGGCCCGGCTCCCCCGGCTGCTGGAATGGCTGGCCGACACCGGTCCCGACGTCGTCTGCCTGCAGGAGACGAAGTGCCCCGACGGCGCGTTCCCGGTGGCCGAGGTGGGCGAGCTGGGCTACACGGTGGCCAGCCACAGTGACGGCCGCTGGAACGGGGTCGCGATCCTGTCCCGGGTCGGCCTCGACGACGTCCGCGTCGGCTTCGCGGGCGAGCCGGGCTTTCCCGAGCCGGAGGCTCGGGCCATCTCCGCCACCTGCGACGGGGTGCGGGTCTGGTCGGTGTACGTCCCCAACGGGCGCGCGCCCGACGACCCGCACTACGCGTACAAGCTCGCCTGGTTCGCGGCGCTGCGCGACGCGCTGGAGGCGGAGCTGGCCGGCGGCCGGCCGCTGGCCGTCTGCGGTGACTTCAACGTCGCCCCGACCGACGCCGACGTCTGGGACCCGGCGGTGTTCACCCACTCCACGCACGTCACCCCGGCCGAACGGGCCGCCCTCGCCGCGCTGCGCGACCTGGGCCTCAACGACGTGGTGCCGACGCCCATGAAGGGGCCGCACCCCTTCACGTACTGGGACTACCGCGCCGGGATGTTCCACCAGAACAAGGGCATGAGAATCGACCTGGTGTACGCCTCCGCGCCGTTCAGCCGCGCGGTCCGCTCGGCGTACGTCGACCGGGAGGCCCGCAAGGGCAAGGGCCCCTCCGACCACGCGCCGATCGTGGTCGACGCGGACCTCGTTCCGGCGGTCGAGGGGCTCTGACCTCCGGCGCTCCCGCCGCACGGCCGCCGGGGCTGGCTAGGGTGGGCAGATGGCAGTCGTGAAGATCAACGCAATCGAGGTTCCCCCGAACGCCGGCCCCGAGCTGGAGAAGCGGTTCGCGGCACGGGCCGGCGCGGTGGAGGGCTCCCCCGGCTTCCTCGGCTTCGAACTGCTGCGCCCGGTGGCCGGCGAGACCCGCTACTTCGTCTATACGCGGTGGGAGAGCGAGGAGGCGTACCAGGCCTGGGCTTCGGGGTCCGCCCGCGCCGCCCACGCCACCGCCCCCGGGGAGACGCCCCGCCCGCCGGTCTCCAGCGGCGCGACCCTGCTGGAGTTCGAGGTGGCGTTGCGGGTCCCCCAGCCCTGACCACCTGCCGGCCTGCCGGGCTCGACGTAACCCCGCCCCGACGGCGATCTGCGCTGATAGCGTCCGGCCATGTTCGACGGCTTCGAAGAGTTCGACATCGCCACGTCCGGCGCGACGATCCACGGACGGCGTGGCGGTGACGGGCCGCCCGTTCTGCTGCTGCACGGCATACCCGAGACGCACCTCATGTGGCACCGGGTCGCGCCCCGGCTCGCCGAGCACTTCACCGTCGTCGCCACCGACCTGCGGGGCTGGGGAGACAGCGGCACACCGCCGAGCAGCGCCGACCACGAGCCGTACAGCATGCGCGCCATCGCCCGCGACCAGATCGAGGTGATGCGGAGCCTCGGGTACGACCGGTTCCACCTGGTCGGCCACGATCGCGGGGCGCGGTGCGCGTACCGACTCGCGCTCGACGCGCCGGACGTCGTCACCCGGTTGGCCGTCCTGGACGTCGTGCCGATCGGCGACGTGTACGACCGCGCCGACAAGGCGTTCAGCCTGTCCTACTGGGTCTGGTCCTTCCTGGCCGCGCCGGAGCCGGTGCCCGAGCGGTTCATCGCCGCCGCGCCCGAGGTGCTCGTCGACTACATGCTGGAGAACTGGCCGGAGGTGAAGGACTCCTTCCCACCCGAGGTACGGGCGGCCTACGTCGAGCAGTTCACGCACCCCGAGACCGTGCACGCGATCTGCGAGGAGTTCCGCGCGGCGGCCAGCCTGGACTACGACCAGGACCGGGCAGACCGTGGGAGCCGGAAGATCGCCTGCCCGCTGTTGTTCCTCTGGAGCCAACACGGCCAGGTCGCCAAGCTCTACGACGACCCGATGGCGATCTGGCGGCAGTGGGCCGACGACGTACGAGGCGGCCCCGTACCGGCCGGGCACTTCATCCCCGAGGAAGCGCCCGACGAGACGGCCCACCGACTTCTGGACTTCCTGCGCTGACGCCCGGCCGGGCTACCAGCTCGCCCGGGTCGGGCCGGGGCGGTGACCAGCGCCCGCCCGCACGATCCGCGCCAGGCGGGTTCCCCTGACGCCCTGACCGCCGGGCTTGATCGACTCGACTTCGGCGAAATCGGGGTGTCAGCGCCACCTGGACACCCCGACATCACCGACGTCGTGTGGATCAAGCCGAGCCCGGCCGGGCTCAGGGCTTGCGGGACGACTGGAGGGTGGCGAACGCGATCACGTTGTCGGCGTAGCCGGCGCGACCGCCGATGAACTGGCCGCCGCAGGTAATGAGCCGGAGTCCGGCGGGGCCCTCGTGCCCGTAGATGCGCTCGGCGGGCAGTTGGTCCTTCGGGAAGCGCTCGACCGTGTCGACCTTGAACACCACCGTCGACCGGTCCGCGCGGGCCACCTCGATCAGGTCACCGGGCTTCAGCTTGCCCAGGTCGTAGAAGACCGACGGGCCGCTCTTGGTGTCCACGTGCCCGACGATGACGGCGGGACCGGGCTCACCGGGTGTCGGCCCCCGGTCGTACCAGCCGGTCTCGTTGTGCTTCTCCAGCGGCGGTACGGCGATCGTGCCGTCCGACGCCTGCCCGACCGGAGCCACCGGCGCCTCCACCTTGATCGCCGGGACGGTGAGGCGCACCGGGCGGCTCGCCGACAACCCGACCGTCTCGCTGCGCGGCGGGCGTTCGCCGCCGGCCGGGGTCAGGTCGAGCGGGCCGACCGAACGACCCAGTCCCGCGCCGGTGGCGAAGACGCCCACCAGCACCAGCATCACGGCCAGCGGCACCGACCAGGGGCTACGCCCCGTCGGACGGCTGCGCCGGGGAGCGACGACGGTCGGCGGACGGGCGGCCACCGCCGGCCGCTCGCCGGAGACATGCGACGCGCGGGACACCGGCGAGGGCTTCGCGCCATCGGACGGGCGCGAACTGCCGGCCTGCTGGGCAGCAGCGGATTGCCGGGCATCGCCGGACGGGCGTGCGACAGCGGGTGGGCGGGCATCGCCGGGCAGCCACGAGCCGGCGGACGGGCGCGAACCCGTGGGCGGACGGGATCCGGCCGGCGGCGGTGTGGGGCGGAAGATTTCCATGGCGGGCTCAGCGGCGCGCGACGCTACGGGGCCGGCGCAGGGCCACCACGGCGAGGACCAGGCCGGCGACCGTGAAGGCGGCACCGCCGGGCAGCAGCAGCTTGCCGGTAACTCCCCCGGCACTGCCACCGAAGCCGGTCGCCGGGCCTCGACTGGGGTGGGGGGAGGGCACCGTCTTCACCACCTGCAACATGGTCGACGCCGTCTCGCCGTCGCGGCACTCCAGCTTGACCCGGTAGTTGCCGGGGCGGGTGCGCTCGCGCACCATCGGCGCGGCGGTGAGCACGCCGCCCTGCGGTTGCACGCCGACGGCGCCGAACGCGTCCGAGACGACGGTGGCGCCGATCGAGTTGTCCCGGCAACTGGCCCGAATGCCGACCAGGTAGCCGGGCTGCACCGTGCTGGGGCTCACCTCGACGAAGACGTCCACCACGGGAGCGGGCTGTGGCGCGCCACCCGGCACGCCTCCGGGCTGCGGCGCGGGCGCGGCAGCCGGCAGGACGTCGAGCGGCGCGGACGCGGCAACCGGCAGGACGTCGAGCGGCCGAGCGGGTGCGGCGACGGCCGACAGAGGATCGAGCGGCCAGTCGGAGGCGGTCGACAGGGCGTCGGACGGCCCGCCGGGCGCAGTGGCGAGGGCCGGCGGCGTGGCCAGCGTCGCCGGGGCGGCGAGCGCGGGAGCGGTGCTGAGCAGGGGGATGGCGAGCATGGCCGCCACCGACAGGAGCACGCCGCCGCGGGTCACTGTCACGATGCCCCCTCTCGACGCCGTCGAACCGCGCCGGGCAGCGGACCGCCCGGCCTGCCGTACCAATCGGATCCTCTCATTCCCGGTCGCACATCACATCCGATCCGCAGACGAAGTCGCGTACGCTCGGGTCGCTGTGACCATCACCGACGACCCTGACCCCGCCACCGTCCCGCCCACGGGCCGGATGATCCGCACCTTCCACCCCCGCCGGGGACGGATGAGCGGCCGGCAGACCGACGCGTTGGACCGGCTCTGGTCCTCGTACGGTCTGGACGTGTCGGGCGAGCCCGTCGACCTGGCCGCCATCTTCGGCCGCCGGGCCCCGGTGGTGCTGGAGATCGGCTCGGGCATGGGCGACAGTACGGCCGCGATGGCCGCCGCCGACCCGGACCGAGATTATCTGGCGGTCGAGGTGCACACGCCGGGAATCGCCAACCTGCTCGACCTGGTGGACCGCGCTGACCTGGGGAATGTCCGGGTTGCTCGCGGTGACGCACTGGAGTTGGTCGGCGGCCTGCCGGAGGGCGCGCTGGACGCCGTACACGTGTTCTTTCCGGATCCGTGGCCGAAGGCCCGGCACCACAAGCGGCGGATCATCCAGCCGTCGCACGTGGCCCTGCTGCGGTCCCGGTTGGCCCCCGGCGGCGTGCTGCACTGCGCGACGGACTGGGCCGAGTACGCCGAGGCGATGCGGGAGACCCTGGACGCGGATCCGGAGTTGGTCGACGCGTACGGCGGCTACGCGCCCCGTCCGGCGCACCGCCCGGTGACGAAGTTCGAGCGGCGGGCGATCACGGCGGGCCGTCCGGTCGCTGATCTCATCTACCGCCGACGGTAAGGAAGGGCCCCCTGTTAACGCCTGGCGTTGTAAAAGGGGCCCTTCCTAACGCCTTGAGCGGGTCGCGCGACAACCTGGTTGGCGCCGGAGGGCATGATCCAGGCACCATGGACACGCTATGACGCTCACCGCCGCGCTGCCGAGAAGCGCCGACCCCGACACCCTCTTCGACGCGTTCGCCGGTTGGGCGAAGGAGCGCGGCCTCGACCTCTACCCCCATCAGGAGGAGGCGGTCATCGAGATCGTCTCCGGCGCCAACCTGATCATGAACACGCCCACCGGCTCGGGTAAGAGCCTGGTGGCCGTCGCCGCGCACTTCGCGGCCCTGGCCGACAGCCGAACGACGTTCTACACCGCGCCGATCAAGGCGCTGGTGTCGGAGAAGTTCTTCGCGCTCTGCGAGGTCTTCGGCGCCGAGAACGTCGGCATGCTCACCGGCGACGCCAGCGTCAACGCCGACGCCCCGATCATCTGCTGCACGGCGGAGATCCTGGCCAACCTGGCGCTGCGCGAGGGCGCCAAGGCCGACGTCGGCCAGGTGATCATGGATGAGTTCCACTTCTACGCCGAACCCGACCGTGGTTGGGCGTGGCAGGTGCCGATCATCGAACTACCGCAGGCCCAGTTCATCCTGATGTCCGCCACCCTGGGGGACACCACCCGCTTCGTGGACGACCTGACCCGGCGTACCGGACGGCCGACCGCCGTGGTGCGCTCGGCCGAGCGGCCGGTCCCGCTGATCTTCTCGTACGCGATGACGCCGCTGCACGAGACGCTCGAGGAGCTGCTGGAGACCAAACAGGCTCCGGTGTACGTCGTGCACTTCACCCAGGCCGCCGCGCTGGAACGCGCCCAGGCGCTGATGAGCGTCAACGTCTGCACCCGCGCCGAGAAGGACATGATCGCCCAGGCGATCGGCGGCTTCCGGTTCACCTCGGGCTTCGGCAAGACGCTGTCCCGGCTGGTCCGGCACGGCATCGGCGTACACCACGCCGGCATGCTGCCCAAGTACCGCCGCCTGGTCGAGACCCTGGCCCAGGCCGGTCTGCTCAAGGTCATCTGTGGCACCGACACGCTCGGCGTCGGCATCAACGTGCCGATCCGCACGGTGCTGTTCACCGGCCTGAGCAAGTACGACGGGGTCCGTACCCGCCTGCTCAAGAACCGGGAGTTCCACCAGATCGCCGGGCGGGCCGGCCGGGCCGGGTACGACACCATCGGCCGGGTCGTCGTGCAGGCCCCCGAGCACGTCATCGACAACGAGAAGGCCCTCGCCAAGGCCGGCGACGACCCGAAGAAACGCCGCAAGGTCGTCCGCAAGAAGCCGCCGGAGGGCTCGATCGGCTGGGGGCAGCCCACCTTCGACCGCCTCGTCGAGGCCGAGCCGGAGCCGCTAACGTCGAGCTTCCAGGTCAGCCACTCGATGCTGCTGAACGTCATCGGCCGCCCCGGGGACGCGTTCGCGGCGATGCGGCACCTGCTCACCGACAACCACGAGGAGCCCGCCGCCCAGCGCCGGCACATCCGCCGGGCCATCGCCATCTACCGGGCGCTGCGGGCCGGTGGGGTCGTCGAGGAGCTGCCCGAGCCGGACGAGACCGGTCGCCGGATCCGGCTCACCGTCGACCTCCAGCTCGACTTCGCGCTCAACCAGCCACTCTCCCCCCTCGCCCTGGCCACCATCGAGCTGCTCGACGCCGAGTCCCCCTCGTACGCCCTCGACGTGTTGAGCGTGATCGAGTCGATCCTCGACGACCCCCGCCAGATCCTGTCCGCGCAGCAGTTCAAGGCGCGCGGCGAGGCGGTCGCCGCGATGAAGGCCGAGGGCATCGAGTACGAGGCCCGCCTCGAACTACTGGACGAGGTGACCCACCCGAAGCCGCTTGCCGAGCTGCTGGAGGCCGCGTACGAGATGTACCGGCAGGGTCACCCGTGGGTCGCCGACCACCAGCTCTCCCCCAAGGCCGTCGTCCGCGACATGTACGAGCGGGCCATGACCTTCACCGAGTACGTGCAGTTCTACGGGCTGACCCGCTCGGAGGGCCTGGTCCTGCGCTACCTGGCCGACGCGTACAAGACGCTGCGCCAGACCGTCCCCGAGGACGCCAAGACCGAGGAGCTGATCGACCTCATCGAGTGGCTGGGCGAGCTGGTCCGCCAGGTCGACTCCAGCCTCATCGACGAGTGGGAGCGGCTGCGCAACCCGTCCGACGTGGCCGAGGTGGCCCAGGCGCACGCCGCCCTGACCGACCGGCCACCGGCGGTGACCCGCAACGCGCGGGCGTTCCGGGTGCTGGTGCGCAACGCGCTGTTCCGTCGGGTGGAGCTGGCCGCGCTGCGCCGCTGGGACCTGCTCGCCGAGCTGGACTCCGCCGACGGCTGGGACTACGACGCGTGGGCCGACGCCCTGACGCCCTACTTCGAGGCGTACGACTCGATCGGGGTGGGTCCGGACGCCCGCGGCCCGGCGCTGCTCATGATCGAGCAGGGCCGGGAGAAGTGGACCGTCCGGCAGATCTTCGACGACCCGGACGGCGACCACGACTGGGGCATCAGCGCCGAAGTCGACCTCGCCGCCTCGGACGAGGTCGGCGCGGCGGTCGTCCGGATCACGGACGTCGGTCAGCTTTAGCGGTCGCCGCGAGGGGGTCGTCCGGGTTGCCGGACGGCCCCCTTTGTCGCGTCTTCCGCCGCCCCGTTTTCACTGGGCGATGTCAGGGGTGTCGATTAGAATGTATGTACTAATAGCGCTTCTGAACTGGGAGGACGCCCGTGACCGCGCCCACCTCCATGCCCCTGACGCCCTACACCACCCTGCTCGGCTTCACCCGCTACGTCGACCGCACCGGCCCCACCAAGGCGACCTTCGTGGGCGGTCTGCGCAAGCAGCGCGCCAGCCGCTCCGGCTTCAACCCGCACGGCCAGTTCGTCAAGGCGCTCAAGGCCGACATCGCCTTCCACACCGGCGGCACCCACCTGGCCGGTGTGGTCGACGTCGTCAAGCCGCGCTGGCGCCCGCTCTACCAGGCGCTGGTGCCCGGCGCGACGGCCTGGCTGCACTCCCTCGGCGACCCGGCCACCCTCGACCTGGCCCAGACCCGCGACGCCCTGGCCATGCTCGGCGACCTACCCGTCAAGATCAACCCCCACTTCGGCGTACGTTACCCCGACGGTCACGCCGACGCGGTCCGACTGCACTTCGACGAGGCGCCGCCGAGCGAGGAATCGATGCTCGCCACCCTGCACCTGATGGCCCGCCACATGGACGCGGTCCTCCCGCACGCCGAGCCGGTCCTGGTCGACGTCCGGCGCGGTCAGACCCACCGCATGCCCACCGACGCCAAGCCCGAACAGATCGAACGCTGGCTGGCCGGCGAAGCCGCCGCCTTCCGCGCCATCTGGTCCACCGCCGCCTAACCACACCCCTCCACCCGCACCACCCGCCCACACCCCTCCACCCGCACCACCCGCCCGCGCCCGCCCACGCACCCACGCCCGCCCACGCCCGCCCACGCTCGCCCGCTCAGCCAAGATCCGCGCAACATCAGGGATGCTGCTGCCTCCCGTGATCGGGAGGCAGCAAGAGCACTGAAGTTGCGCGGATCTTGGCGTAATTACCCCCGGCGGAAGTTATCCACAGGGGCTGCCGGCAGCCACGCCTGGCCGTCAGGGTGTCGTCATGCCTGCTTCTCCACGACGCCCGGCGAGACTGCAGGGGCGCGTCTTTCGCGGTTCCCGCGCCGTCGCCGACGGTCTGCTCACCCCTGCGGAACTACGCAGCGCGGCCTGGCGCCCGCTCTTCCGGGACGTGTATGCCGACGCCCAACTCGACGTCACTCACCGCACCCGTTGCGCCGCGGCTGCCCAACTCGTGCTGCCGCCGGGTGTGGTGATCGCCGGACGCAGCGCGGCAGCGCTCTACGGCGCGACGACGGTCGCCCACCATGAGCCCGTCGATGTGCTCGTGCCCGCCGGCCAGCGGTTCGGACCGGTGTCGGGACTCGCCGTCCATGCCGGCGCGATCGACGAATTCGACGTCATCCGACGTCAGGGCATCCCGGTGACCACGCCGACGCGCACCTGCTGGGATCTGGCCCAGTGGCTGCCGACCGAGGAGGCAGTTGCCATCGTGGATCGGCTCGCCCACAAGCATCTGGTAGCGCTCGCGCCGCTGCGGGCGAATGCCCGAGCGCGGGTCGGCGACCGAGGGTGAAGCGCATGACGCGGGTGGCCGATCTGGCCGACGCGGGCTCGGAGTCGACACCGGAGTCCCGACTTCGCGTGCGAATCGTGCTCGCCCGGATACCGCCGCCGGTCACCCAGTTCGTGGTCGAGCACGATGGGAGGTTCGTGGCCCGTCTCGATCTGGCATGGCCGCATCTCAAGGTCGCCGTCGAGTACGACGGGTTGTGGCATGACGATCCCGAGCAACTCCACCTCGACCGCCGTCGCCTCAATCGGCTGCTCGGTGAGGATTGGATCGTGCTGCACGTCACCGCAAAACGACTTCGGGAGGACTTCGACGGCTTCCTCGACGAACTCCGTCAAGCCCTGCGCTCCCGCTCCCGCTGACCCGACCCGAGACGCACCCGCACCGGAACCGGAACCAGAACCAGCACCGCCACCGGCACCGGCACCGGCACCGGCACCGGCACCGGCACCAAGATCCGCACAACTTCAGGGATGCTGCTGCTTCATTGGCTCGCGAGGCAGCAGTTTCCCCGAACTTGCGCGGATCTTGGGTGCGGCCCGGGTGGGTCAGGTGGCGGGGAGGTACTTGGCCAGGTCGTCGAGGATCTTGTTGGCGGCGCCGACGCCGATGCCGGTCATCCAGATCTCGTCGGAGACCGGGTACGCCTTGCCGGCCTTGACCGCGCCGAGGCCCTTCCAGAGGGTCCCGCCGGCCACCTTGCTCTGCTCGGCGGCGGCCTTGTCGCCGTACGCGGTCACGAAGATGACGTCGCCGTCGACCTCGTTGATCCGCTCGGGGCTGACCAGGTCGAAGCGCTTGTCCTCCTTGTTGGCGAGCAACTGCCGCTCGGGGCGGCCCAGGCCGGTGTCACCGATGACGATGCCGGAGAAGGAGTCCGGGCCGTACACCCGGATGTTGCCCGGGATGAACCGCACGATGGACACCTTGCGGGCGGCGGCGTCGCCGAGGGTCGCGCCGAAGTCCTTGGCCCGCTTCTCGTACGCGCCGAGCAGGTCCTTGGCCTGCTGTTCGCGGCCGAGCGCCTTGCCGTCGAGGAGGAAGTTCTCCTTCCAGGTGATGCCCACCTTGTCGGTGAACACGGTCGGCGCGATGGCGGCCAGCTCGTCGTAGAACTTCTCCTGGCGGAACTTGCTACCGAGGATCAGGTCCGGCTTGAGGGCGTTGATCGCCTCCAGGTCAGGCTCGGTGAGCACCCCGACCTCCTTGATGCCGGCGAGCTTGTCCGCGCCGAAGTACGTGGGCCAACTCTTGGCCTCGCCGGCGGTGGCCGCGCCGACGGGCGTGATGCCCAACGAGAGCGCCGTGTCGATCTTGTCGGTGTCGAGCACGACGACGCGCTTGGGTTCGGCCGGGACCTTGGTGGTGCCCATGGCGTGGGTGATCTCCCGGGTCTCCCCGGTAGCGGAGCCGGCGACCGGGTCGCTCTCACCGCAGGCGGTGAGGCCGACCCCGAGGGCGACGGCCGCGGCGAGAGCGGCGACGAGACGACGCATCAGTGTCCTTTCGAGGGGTACGTGCCGGCGAGCGGGGTGGCCGCGTCGCCATCGGCGGATCGGGCGTCCGGTACGGACGCCGTCGACGAATCAGCGCCGCCAGGGCCAGCGGCCGGCGCAGCGAACCCGGCAGCAGCGGCCGGCGCAGCAGGCCCAGCAGCAGCGGCCGGCGCAGCGTCAGCGGCTGGCGCAGTGTCAGCGGCCGGCGCAGCGTCAGCGGCCGGCGCAGCGTCAGCGGCCGGCGCAGCGGACCCGACAGCGGCAGGGGCCTCCGGGCCGCCCACGCCAGCAGACCCGGCGGCCGCAACAGAGCCGGCAGAGTTGCCCACGCCAGCAGAGCCGGTGGGAAGGGCCGGGCCGCCGGTGCGCGCGGGCACCACCAGGGGTGCGCCGGTCACCGGGCAGGGCACGACGACGCAGGCCAGCCCGAAGACGTCCCGGACCAGCTCGGCGGTGAGGATCTCCCGGGGTGGGCCGGCGGCCACCACCGCGCCGGCGCGCATCGCGACCAGGTGGTCGGCGTAGCGGGCGGCCTGGTTGAGGTCGTGCAGGACGGCGACCACGGTGCGGCCACGCTCGGCGCGGAGCCGGTGCAGCAGGTCCAGCACCTCCACCTGGTGGGCCAGGTCGAGGAAGGTCGTCGGCTCGTCCAGCAGCAGCGCCTCGGTGTCCTGGGCGAGCGTCATGGCGATCCACACCCGTTGCCGCTGGCCACCGGAGAGGCTGTCCACCGGCCGGTCGGCGAGGTCGGCCACGTCGGCCAGGGCCATCGCCTCGTCGACCGCCGCGGCGTCGGACGACGACCACTGCCGCCACCACCGCTGGTACGGCTGCCGGCCGCGTCCGACCAGGTCGGCCACGGTGACGCCCTCGGGCACCAGCGGGCTCTGCGGCAGGACGCCGAGCCGGCGGGCCACGTCGCGGGTGGGCAGGTCACGGATGGCGGTGCCGTCCAGCAGGACGGTGCCCTGTCGCGGAGCGAGCAGTCGGGCCATCGTGCGCAGCAGGGTGGACTTGCCGCACGCGTTGGGGCCGACGATCACCGTGAACGCGTCGGTGGGCAGGTCCAGGGTCAGCCCGTCGAGCACGGTCCGCTCGTCGTAGCCGACGACCAGGTCGCGGGTGGAGAGCATCACACGACTCCTCACAGGCGTCACGACGACCGTGGCCGTCCACGAAGCAACAGGAAGATCAGGTACGGGCCGCCGATCGCGGCGGTCAGCACGCCCGCCGGCAGTTGGGTGGGCGCGAACAGTCGACGGCCGGCCAGGTCGGCGAGGACGAGCAGGAGCGCGCCGAGCAGCGCGGCGCAGACGAGCGGGGGCCGTTCGGCGCGGACCAGCCGGCGGGCCAACTGCGGTGCGACGAGCGCCACGAAGTCGACGGCCCCGACCTGGGCGGTGACCATCGCGGCGACGAGCACGCCGGTGCCGGCGAGCCCGATCCGGCGGGCCACCGGGCGTAGCCCGACGCCGCGCGCGGTGTCGTCGTCGAGGGCGGTGCTGTTCAGGGCCCAGCCGGCCCACGCCAGCACCGGGAGCAGCACCGCGAGTGTGCCGGCGATCCAGGCCGCCTCGGTCCAGCCCTTGCCGGCGAGGGTGCCGATCAGCCAGATCTGCGCCCGCAGGCCGTCGATCGGGTCGGCGGTGAGCATGACCACCTCGGTCAGCGCCCGGAAGGCGAACGCGACCGCCACCCCGGCGAGGACGAACCGTTGCGCGGCCAGCCCGTGCCGGGCACCGAGGGCGAACAGCAGCACCGCCGCCAGCAGACCGCCGACCAGCGCGCTGGGCGCCACCAGCACCGCCGCCGCGCCGCTGGTCAACGCCACGGTCGCGGCGAGGCCGGCGCCCTGGGTGATGCCGATGACGTCCGGGCTGGCGAGCGGGTTGCGCGCCACGCTCTGGATCAGCGTGCCGGCCACGCCGAAGGCCGCGCCGGCCACCGCCGCCAGCACGACCCGGGGCAGGCGAAGATCAAGAACCACGAGGTCGTACGGGGTGCCCGCGCCGGAGAGCGCCCGGAGCACGTCGGCCGGGGCGACGTACGGGGTGCCCAGCGAGAGGCTGAGCACGACGGCCAGCAGGAGCAGCACGGTCAGCACGGCGGCGACCAGCGTCGCGCGGCGACGGATCAGCAGGCTGACCGGACCGACCCGCAGCAACGACCGGCCGGGCAGCCGGGACGTGCCGCCGGGCGCACCGGGCAGCCCGGCCGCGGCTGCGAGCCCAGCCGCGCCGGACGCATCGGCGACGCGGGCCGCACCAGCCGCGCCGGACGCATCGGCGACGCGGGCCGCACCAGCCGCGCCAGACGCATCGGCGACGCGAGCCGCGCCAGCCGCGCCAGACGCATCGGCGACGCGGGCCGGACCAGCGGCCGGGGCAGCAGCGCGGGCCGGACCAGCAGCGCCGGACGCGGCGCGGGTCGGACCAGCGACCGGGTCAGCGGCAGGGTCCGGGCCGGCGGTGCCGGACGCTTCGGCGGGACGACCGGCGGTCACGCGGTCACCACCCGGGCGCGGCGGACCAGCACGGCCAGCAGCGGCGCGCCGATCAGGGCGGTGACGATGCCGGCGGGTATCTCGCCGGGCGGGGCGACGAGTCGGCCGACGACGTCGGCCCCGAGCAGCAGCGCGGGCCCGAGCAGGGCGGAGACGGCGAGGGTCCAGCGGTGGTCCGCGCCGACCAGGGCACGGGCGAGGTGCGGCACGGCCAGCCCGACGAAGGCGACCGGACCGGCGGCGGCCACCGCGGCGCCGGTGAGCAGCACGGCGGCGATTCCACCGCCGAGGCGGACCAGGCCGATGCGGTGGCCCAGGCCACGGGCCACGTCGTCGCCGAGAGCGAGGGCGTCCAGGCCCCGGGCCACCAGCGCGGCGAGCAGCAGCCCGACGAGGACGAACGGCAGCACCTGGGCGGTGACGCCGAGGTCCCGCCCGGCCAGTCCGCCCACCACCCAGAACCGGTACTCCTCGAAGGTGCGGGCGTCGATGCTGAGCAGCGCGTACACCCCGGAGGCGAGACTGGCGTCGAGCGCCGCGCCGACCAGCGCGAGGGTGACCGGGCTCGCGCCCTCGCGGGCCCGGCTGGCGATGGCGAAGACCAGCAGGCCGGCGGCGAGCGCGCCGGCGATGCCGAACCAGACGTACCCGGCGAGCGTGCCGATGCCGAAGACGGAGATGGCGAGGACCACGCCGAACGACGCGCCGGCGCTGATGCCGAGGATGCGCGGCTCGGCGAGCGGGTTGCGGGTGAGCGCCTGGAACAGCACGCCGGCCACGGCGAGCGCCAGCCCGACGGCGAGCCCGAGCGCGGTACGCGGCATACGTAGTTCCCGGACGATGGTGCTCGCGTCGCTGCCGTCCGGCGCGACGAGGGCGTGCCAGACCGCGCCGACTCCGAGTTGCCGGCTGCCCAGCGCGAAGCTGGCCAGTACGGCGAGCAGCAACACCAGCGCGGCGCCGACGGTGACGGCGACCCGCCGACCGGTGCGGGCACCGGAGGAGTTGCGGGCCGGCGTCGGCCGGGCGGCGAGGGTGGTCACGAAACTCCTGCACGTTCGAGCTTAGGTTCGCCTAACCTTAGCCGACCTGCGGAAAGTGACCTAACTGGCGTCGGTCGATGCCGCCGACTCAGCCTGCGGCACCTGCACCGAGCCGCCGTCCCCGGCCGCCGCCGCGCCGCGCGGCAGCACGTTGAGGGGCCGCATCATCTCGTTGTCCTCGTGCTCGAGCAGGTGGCAGTGCCAGGAGAAGCGGCCCGGCAGGTCGAAGCGGGCCTTGATCCGGGTCACCTCCCACGGGTACGCGAGCACGGTGTCCATCCATCCCCGCTCCCCCGGCTCCGGCTCCGCCCGGCCCGACCGTCCACGGCCCAGCAGCTCGAACTGGGCCTGGTGCAGGTGGACGGGGTGGACGTTGCGGGTGAAGTTGCGCACCTCCCACACCTCGGTCGCGCCGACGAGGGGCTGTTCGGTCGCGGGATCGCTCCAGCGCATCGGCCGACCCCGGCCGCGCTCGTCGAGGGTGCCGAGCAGCATCACCATCGACCGGCCGGACATCCGCTCGTTGAGCGACAGCCGCCGGACCCGCTCCGCCGCACCGAGCCGGGGGTGGGCGGGCAGTTGCAGGTGCTCCGGCGGCACGCTGGGGTCCGCGCCGGTGGCCTCGGTGACCACGAACCGCATCACCTGCCCGGTGGTCCGCGGGTCGGACGGCGCGAAGTCCACCCCGGGTCGGCCGCCCCGGTACGCCCACTCGGGCCCCTCGTTGACGAGGAAGAGCTCGGTGCCGGCGGGCACGCCGGTGAAGTCGACGATCACGTCGGCCCGCTGGGCGGGGCCCAGGGTGACGCGGTCGTGCGCCACCGGCTCGGGCAGGAAGCCGCTGTCGCTGCCGATCTGCCAGACCGGCAGCACCGGACGGGCCGGCCGTGCGGTGGCGTGGGCGGCGACGCTGAGCATCAGGAAGCGGCTGTTGCAGCCGTTGAGCAACCGGAACCGGTAGCGCCGCCGCTGCACGGTAAGGCTGGGCCAGGTCCGGCCGTTGACCACGATGGTGGTGCCGGAGAACGCCGACGTCCACGCCGGACCCTCGTGGTGACCCCCGGGGTAGACCAGCTCGCCGTCGGCGCTGAAACTGCGGTCCTGGATGAGCAGCGGGATGTCGTGGTAGTCGGTGTCCGGCGGATCGTCGTGACCCGGCGTCGGGCCGGGCAGCACCCCGTCGGGCAGGTCGTCGCCGCCCAGCAGGTAGAAACCGGCCGGCCCGGCGTAGACGTTCTCCCTGGTGAGGCCCAGCGTGTGGTCGTGGTACCAGAGGGTGCAGGGCCGCTGGTCGTTGGCGTACTCGAAGGTGGCCGAACCCGCCGCCCAGCGCAGGCCGGACCCCTCGGCGAAGCGGGACCGGAACTCGCCGTACGCGCTGCCCGTGACGGCGAAGTCGGCCGGCAGGTCGCGGGCCACCGGCAGGTACCACGCCTCGGCGTGCCCGTCGCTCTCCTGCGTGCTGTGCCCGCCGTGCAGGTGGACCACCTGGGGCACCGGCCCCCGGTAGCCACGGCGGCTGCCGTCCGAGCGGCCGTGCCCGTCCCGGCCGTTCCGGCCACCGGCCGGGTTGGCCCAGTGCAGGGTCTCATCGACGGGCAGCAGGTGGGGCAGGTAGTCGCCCCGGTGGTCGACGAGTTCGTTGACCCAGGTCACCCGTACCGGGCGGTTCACCCGCGCGACGATGCTGTGCGCCGGGTAGCCGAAGCTGTCGGGGTGGGCGGTGGAGCCGTAACCCCACACGGTCGTACGCGGCCAGGACAGCGGCAGGATCTGCTGGCGGAACTGCCGCACCCCGACGACGTAGGTGTCCCGCTCGGGGTCGTTCGCCACCCGGGGCATGGCCAGGGGGATGCGCAGCGGCGCGACGTACTTCGGGATGTCGGCGGCGCGCAGCACCATCGCCGCGGCGAGCGTGCGGCCCGCGGCCGTCGAGCCGGCCGGGACCAGAACCGCGGCGCCCCCGGCGGCACCGGCCACGAGCACCTGTCGTCTGCTGACCATGCCGCACCTCCACTCGTATCGGACCTCGATAAGAGAATGAGTTTCGCGGACGGGGGCAAGTGGGGCGGATGGCGGATAACACCCGTAAGAGGGACAGCGAGCACCATAGGGTGTGGGGCATGCGATTCGACCAGCACACGGTCGTCCTGCTGACCCGACCGTCGGATCCGCCGGAGCTGCCACCGGAGGCGATCGACCGGCTACGCGACGCCCATCTGGCCCACCAGGCAGGGCTCGTGGAGCAGGGACTGGTGCTCGCGGCCGGCCCGCTCCTGCACGCCGACGACGACCGGATGCGGGGCTTCGTCGTCTTCTCCATCGCCCCGGACGAGGTACGCGGGCTCTACGCCGACGACCCGGCCGTCCGTGCCGGCCTGCTCGTCGCGCGGGTGGCGAGCTGGATGGTGCCCGAGGGCAACGTGCGGTACGAGGGCGTGCCGATCCCCGCGTCGATGCTGGAGGCGGCGGCGGGCGACTGACGCGGTCAGCCGGGCAGGTCCGCGATCGGCAGCACCCGCAGGTCGTCCGGCTCGCCCACGATGACCCGCAGCGCCGGGAAGTACGCGCTGAGCACCGGCCGGCACCTGTCGCAGGGCCCGACGACCGTACGACCCCGGTCGGCGACCGAGACGATGGTTTCCAGCTCGGTCACGCCCTGCGTGGCGGCGGTGCCGATGACGACCAACTCCGCGCAGGTGTCCCCGCTGTCGTGGTGCAGGTTCACCCCGGAGAACACCCGCCCGTCGGCGGTACGGGCGGCCGACGCGCCGGTGTGGTGGCGGCTGCGGCACCGAAGTTTGGCGACCGCCGTGGCGGCCTGCACCAGCGCTCGATCGGTGTCCCGCAGCTCCATCCCGGCCCCCCAGCGCTCGACGTCGGCCGCAACTGTAGACCGCCGTCCCCGCGCCGAAGCACCCACGCGCGGTAACCCAGGGGCGGTCCGCCGCCGGGCTGCCTATCCTTGGGCACGACATGCAGAATCCAGCCTCCTCCGCCGCGACCGATCCCGTCCGCGACCTGCACCGCCGCCTCAGTCCCCTGATGTTCCGCGACCAGCGCCGGCTCCAGCGACGCCTGGACGGCGCCCGCAAGCTGCGCGACCCGCAGCGCCGGGAGGCGGCCCTGACCGAGATCACCGCCGAGCTGGCGCGGGCCGAGCAGCGGCTGGCCGACCGGCGGGCGGCGGTGCCGACGATCGCGTACCCCGTGGGGTTGCCGGTCAGCGAGCGCAAGGACGACATCGCCGCCGCCATCCGCGATCACCAGGTGGTGATCGTGGCCGGCGAGACCGGCTCCGGTAAGACGACCCAGCTGCCGAAGATCTGTCTGGAGCTGGGGCGCGGCATCAACGGCCTGATCGGGCACACCCAGCCCCGGCGGCTGGCCGCCCGGACGGTGGCCGACCGGATCGCCGACGAGCTGGGTACCGAGCTGGGCGACGTGGTCGGCTACAAGGTGCGCTTCACCGACCAGGTGAGCGACCGCAGCCTGGTCAAGCTGATGACCGACGGCATCCTGCTGGCCGAGTTGCAGACCGACCGGATGCTGCGCCAGTACGACACGTTGATCATCGACGAGGCGCACGAGCGCAGCCTCAACATCGACTTCATCCTCGGCTACCTGCGCGAGCTGCTGCCCCGCCGGCCCGACCTCAAGGTGATCATCACCTCGGCGACCATCGAAACCGACCGCTTCGCCAAGCACTTCGCCGACGCCCAGGGCAGTCCGGCGCCGGTCGTCGAGGTCTCCGGACGCACCTATCCCGTGGAGGTCCGCTACCGGCCGCTGGTCGAGGTCGCCGAGAGCGACGAGGAGGGCGACGCCGACGAGGAGAACGTCCGCGACCAGATCCAGGCGATCGGCGACGCCGTCGAGGAGCTGGCCGCCGAGGGTCCGGGCGACATCCTGGTCTTCCTCAGCGGCGAACGGGAGATCCGCGACACCGCCGACGCGCTGGGCAAGCTGGTGCAGAAGAAGCGGTCCCTGCTGGGCACCGAGATCCTGCCGCTGTACGCCCGGCTCTCCGCCGCCGAGCAGCACCGCGTCTTCGCCGCGCACAGCTCACGACGCGTGGTGCTCGCCACCAACGTCGCGGAGACCTCGCTGACCGTGCCGGGAATCAAGTACGTGGTGGACCCGGGCACCGCCCGCATCTCCCGTTACTCCAGCCGGCTCAAGGTGCAGCGGCTGCCGATCGAGCCCGTCTCGCAGGCGTCGGCCAACCAGCGCAAGGGCCGCTGCGGTCGGACGTCGGACGGTATCTGCATCCGCCTCTACGACGAGCAGGACTTCCTGTCCCGCCCCGAGTTCACCGACCCGGAGATCCTGCGTACCAACCTGGCGTCGGTCATCCTCCAGATGACCGCGATCGGGCTGGGCGACCTGGCCGCGTTTCCGTTCATCGACCCGCCGGACAAGCGCAACATCACCGACGGCGTCAACCTGCTGCACGAGCTGGGCGCGTTGGACCCGACCGAGACCGACCCGGCGAAGCGGCTCACCGCGCTGGGCCGCCGGCTCGCCCAGCTCCCGGTCGACCCGCGGCTGGCCCGGATGGTGGTCGAGGGCGAGCGCAACGGCTGTGCCACCGAGATCCTGGTGATCGCCGCCGCGCTCTCCATTCAGGACCCCCGCGAGCGCCCGGCCGAGAAGCAGGCCCAGGCCGACCAGGCACACGCCCGGTTCGCCGACAAAGAGTCCGACTTCGTGGCGTACCTGAACCTGTGGCGGTACCTGCGTGAGCAGCAGCGGGAGCTGTCGTCCAGCGCGTTCCGCCGGATGTGCAAGGCGGAGTACCTGAACTACCTGCGGATCCGCGAGTGGCAGGACATCGTCAGCCAGTTGCGCCAGGTGCTGCGTACCCCCGCCGAGAACGACCGGCGCGGCGGGCGGGCGGCGCGGGACACCCCGGCCGAGGCGGACGCCGGCCGGGGCGCGGGCCGCCGGGGCGGCGCGGACCTGCCGGAGGAGATCGACACCCCGAAGGTGCACCAGTCGCTGCTGCCCGGCCTGCTGTCGCACATCGGCCTCAAGGACGCCCAGAAACACGAGTACCTGGGGGCGCGGGGCGCGAAGTTCGCGCTGTTTCCCGGCTCGGCGCTGTTCAGGAAGCCGCCGCGCTGGGTGATGGCCGCCGAGTTGGTGGAGACGTCCCGGCTGTGGGGGCGCATCGCCGGGCGGGTCGAGCCGGAGTGGGTCGAGCCGCTGGCGCAGCACCTGGTCAAGCGCAGCTACAGCGAGCCGCACTGGGAGAAGAAGCAGGCCGCGGTGATGGCCTACGAGAAGGTCACCCTGTACGGCATGCCGCTGGTCGCCTCCCGCAAGGTCAACTTCGGGCGGATCGACCCGACGTTGAGCCGGGAGCTGTTCATCCGGCACGCGCTCGTCGAGGGCGACTGGCAGACCCACCACCGGTTCTGGGCCGACAACAAGCGACTGCTGGGCGAGATCGAGGAGTTGGAGAGCCGGGCCCGCCGCCGGGACATCCTGGTCGACGACGAGACCATCTTCGGCTTCTACGACCAGCGGATCCCCGCCGACGTGGTCTCCGGCCGGCACTTCGACACCTGGTGGAAGAAGACCCGCCACGAGCGTCCCGACCTGCTGACCTTCACCCGCGACCTGCTGATCAACGACGGTCGCGGCGGTGTCGACGAGAGCGACTACCCCGACGAGTGGCAGACCCAGGGGGTGACCCTGCCGCTGACCTACCGGTTCGAGCCGGGCACGGCGACCGACGGCGTCACCGTGGACATCCCGCTGCCGCTGCTCAACCAGGTACCGGCGGAGGGCTTCGACTGGCAGGTGCCGGGGCTGCGCGAGGAGACGGTGATCGCGCTGATCCGCTCGCTGCCCAAGGCGATCCGGCGCAACTTCGTGCCGGTGCCGGACTACGCCCGCGCCGCCCTCGCGGCGATCACCCCCGGCGAGACGTCGCTGCTGGACGCGCTCACCCGTGATCTGCGCCGGATGACCGGTGTCACCGTGCCCCGCGACGCCTGGGAGCCCGGCAAGCTCCCCGCCCACCTGCGGGTGACGTTCCGGGTGCTCGGCGACGACGACAAGCCGGTCGCCGAGGGCAAGGACCTGCCGGCCCTGCAACGTCAACTGCGCCAGGAGGTACGCCAGGTCGTGGCGGCCGCCGCGCCGGAGGTCGCCCGGACCGGCCTGCGCGAGTGGAGCCTCGGCACGCTGCCCCGGACCATCGAGCAGGTCCGCGTCGGCTACGCGGTGACCGCGTACCCGGCCCTGGTCGACGAGGGCACGACGGTCGGGGTGAAGGTGTTCGACTCCCCCGCCGAGGCGGAGGCCGCGCACTGGGCCGGCACCCGCCGGCTGCTGCGGCTCACCGTGCCGTCCCCGGCCCGGTTCCTGCAGGGTCGGTTGAGCAACGAGGCGAAGCTGGCGTTGAGCCGCAACCCGCACGGCGGCGTGCAGGAGCTGATCGAGGACGCGGCCGGCGCGGCCATCGACCGCCTGATCGACGCCGCCGGTGGCCCGGCGTGGGACGCCGAGGGCTTCGCCGCCCTGCGCGAGAAGGTCCGCGCCGACCTGGTCGACACCGTCGTCGAGGTGATGGACCGGGTCCGCAAGGTGCTCGCCGCCGCGTACGCGGTCGAGCAGCGGCTCGGCGCGACCCGCAACCTGGCCGTGGTGGCGGCGCTGGCCGACATCCGCAAGCAGCTCGCCGGGCTGGTGCACGCCGGCTTCATCACCGAGACCGGGTACGCCCGCCTGCCCGACCTGCTGCGCTACCTCACCGCCATCGAACGTCGGCTGGACCGGCTCGGCGGCAACCCGCAGCGCGACCGCCAACAGCAGGACCGGATCGCGGCGGTGCGCAAGGAGTACGACGACCTGCTCGCCGCTCTGCCGCCCGCGCGCCGGCAGGAGGCGGCTGTCCGGCAGATCCGCTGGATGATCGAGGAGTTGCGGGTGAACGTGTTCGCCCAGGCGCTGGGCACCCCGTACCCCGTCTCGGAGCAGCGGATCTACCGCGCGATGGACGACGCCGAGGGCCGCTGAGCCCGCCGGCCCGGCCGCCGCCGGCCTCTTCGCGGCGGCGGCCCCGGCCGGGTCAGCCCAGCGGCTCGACACCCGGCGGCAGCTCGCCCCGGTCGATCGCGGACTGGACGTAGTCGAGCAGGATCCGCCGCAGCTCGCGGCCGGCGTGCGTCGGCACCACGTCACGGCGACGGGCCACCGCGATGGTCCGCGTCACCCCGGGAGACGCCAGCGGCGTGCCGCGCACCCCGGGCCGGCGGGCCAGCACGATCCCCGGCACCAGCGCGATGCCGAGTCCCGCCTCGACGAAGCTGAGGACGGCGTCCATCTCGCCGCCGTCCACCGCGAACGTGGGCTCGAAGCCCGCCTCCCGACACGCCGCGATGGTGGCATCACGCAGGTCGTAGCCCTCCCGGAACATCACCATCGGCTGGTCACGCAGATCGGTGATGCGCAGCTCGCCCGTCCCCGAGCCCGTCGGCACCTCGTCCACCGAGGCCACCACCAGGCTCTCGCGCAGGATCGGGTCGACGCGCAGGCCCGGGTCGGCGCCCTGCGACGGCATGATGATCAGCGCCAGGTCCAGGTCGCCGCGCAGCAGGTCACGGACGAGGTCCTGGGAACCGCTCTCCTCGACGCGGAGGTCGACGGTGGGGTGCGCGTCGCGGAACCGGCGCAGCACCGGCGGGGCGAGCGAGGTGGCCAGGCTCGGGGTCGCGCCCAGGCGTACGCGCCCTCGGCGCAGGCCGACCAGCTCCTGCACCTCCCGGGTCGCGGTCTCCACGTCGGCGAGGATCCGGGTCGCCAACGGCAGGAGCACCTCCCCGGCCGCGGTGAGGGCGATGTTGCCCCTTACCCGCTCGAACAGCGGGGCCCCGAGGTCGGTCTCGAGGGCGTGAATTTGCTTACTCAACGAAGGCTGGGTTATGCCAACGATGTCGGCGGCTTGGGTGAAATGTCGTACTTCTGCCACCGCGACGAAGTACCGGAGCTGATGGAGCTGCATCTACATAGCTTATGGCTATCAACGCTGCGAGTTCGATGCATTGGACGACTGATCAAAGTGCTCCTAGCGTCGATCCCGTGGTAATGACGAAAACTCGGTCGCCCATCCGCTCGAACGTCGGCCTCAAGGCCGTCATGGCGGTGACGGGCATCCTGCTGGTGCTCTTCCTGATCGCGCACATGCTCGGGAACCTGAAGGTGTTCACGGGGGAGACCTCGTTCGACCACTACGCGCACTGGCTGCGCGACATCGGCAAGCCACTGCTGCCCGGTGTCTGGTTCCTGTGGATCCTGCGCACCGTCCTCACGGTCGCCGTCGTCGCCCACATCGTGGCCGCCACCGTGCTGGCGCTGCGCGCCCGCGCCGCCCGCCCGGTGAAGTACGCCCACCGCAAGAAGGTCCGGGGCAGCTACGCGGCGCGCACCATGCGCTGGGGTGGCGTGATCATCCTGCTCTTCGTGATCTACCACCTGCTGGACCTGACCACCGGCACGCTCAACCCGGTCGGGACCGAGGGCAAGCCGTACGGCAACGTCGTCGCCGACTTCGCGCCGGAGCGCTGGTACGTCACCCTCTTCTACACCCTGGCGATCGTCACGCTCGGCTTCCACCTGCGCCACGGCGCCTTCAGCGCGTTCCGCAGCCTCGGGCAGCAGACGCCCCGGGGCGAGCGCCGGGCGCGCGCCGCCGCGCTGGTCTTCGCCGTGGCGCTCTGCGCCGGATACCTGGTGGTCCCGTTCGCCGTACTCACCGGATTGGTGTCCTGACATGGAACTCTTCACCGAGGGCGACCCGATCGCCGACACGAAGGCGCCCGCCGGCCCGGTCGAGAAGCGCTGGGAGACGCGGCGCTTCGAGGCCAAGCTGGTCAACCCGGCCAACCGCCGCAAGATGACGGTGATCGTGGTCGGCACCGGCCTGGCCGGCGGCTCAGCCGCGGCGACGCTGGCCGAGCAGGGCTACCACGTCAAGTCCTACTGCTACCAGGACAGTCCGCGCCGGGCCCACTCGATCGCGGCGCAGGGTGGCATCAACGCCGCGAAGAACTACCGCAACGACGGCGACTCCGTGCACCGGCTGTTCTACGACACCGTCAAGGGTGGCGACTTCCGCTCCCGGGAGTCGAACGTGCACCGGCTCGCCGAGGTCTCGGTCAACATCATCGACCAGTGCGTCGCCCAGGGCGTGCCGTTCGCCCGTGAGTACGGCGGCCTGCTGGACACCCGCTCCTTCGGCGGCGCGCAGGTGCAGCGCACCTTCTACGCCCGGGGCCAGACGGGCCAGCAGCTGCTGCTCGGCGCGTACCAGGCCCTGGAGCGGCAGATCGGCCTCGGCAACGTGGAGATGAACGCCCGGCACGAGATGCTGGAGCTGGTCATCGTCGACGGCAAGGCCCGGGGCATCGTGGTCCGGGACCTGGTCACCGGCGAGATCACCACCGAGATGGCCGACGCCGTCGTGCTCGCCTCCGGCGGTTACGGCAACGTCTTCTACCTCTCCACCAACGCCAAGGGCTGCAACGTCACCGCCACCTGGCGGGCGCACCGCAAGGGGGCGTACTTCGCCAACCCCTGCTACACGCAGATCCACCCGACCTGCATCCCAGTCTCCGGCGACCACCAGTCGAAGCTGACCCTGATGAGCGAGTCGCTGCGCAACGACGGCCGGGTGTGGGTGCCCAAGCGCAAGGGCGACGACCGCAGCCCGAAGGACATCCCCGAGGACGAGCGGGACTACTACCTGGAGCGGATCTACCCGTCCTTCGGCAACCTGGTCCCCCGCGACATCGCCTCCCGCGCCGCCAAGAACGTCTGCGACGAGGGCCGCGGCGTCGGTCCGACCAAGCTCGGCGTCTACCTCGACTTCGGCGACGCGATCGACCGGTTGGGCCGCAAGGCCATCGAGGCCAAGTACGGCAACCTCTTCGAGATGTACGAGCGGATCACCGGCGAGGACCCGTACGAGGTGCCGATGCGGATCTACCCCGCCGTGCACTACACGATGGGCGGGCTCTGGGTCGACTACGACCTCCAGTCCAGCATCCCGGGCCTGTTCGTGATCGGCGAGGCGAACTTCTCCGACCACGGCGCGAACCGCCTCGGCGCCTCGGCGCTGATGCAGGGCCTCGCCGACGGCTACTTCGTGCTGCCCACCACCATCGCCAACTACCTGGCCTCGGGGCCCCTCGAGAAGGTCGACGCCAGCCATCCCGCGGCGGTCGAGGCGCGTACCGACGTCGAGGACCGGATCCAGCGGCTGCTGGCGGTCGACGGCGACCGGACCGTGGACTCGTTCCACCGGGAGCTGGGCCAGATCATGTGGGAGCACTGCGGCATGGAGCGCTCCGAGGCCGGACTGCGCAAGGCGATCGGCGAGATCCGCGACCTGCGCGAGCAGTTCTGGCAGCGGGTCAAGGTGTCCGGCACCGGTGAGGAGCTGAACCAGTCGCTGGAGAAGGCCGGCCGGGTGGCCGACTTCTTCGAGCTGGCCGAGCTGATGTGCATCGACGCCCTGCACCGCGAGGAGTCCTGCGGCGGTCACTTCCGGGCCGAGCACCAGACCCCCGACGGGGAGGCGCAGCGCGACGACGAGAAGTTCGCGTACGTGGCGGCCTGGGAGTTCACCGCCACCGGTGAGCCCTCGGTGCTGCACAAGGAAGACCTGAAGTTCGAATACGTCCACCCCACGCAGCGGAGTTACAAGTGAACCTGACCCTGCGCATCTGGCGCCAGAAGGGCCCTGAGGACAAGGGTCGGATGGTGACCTACCCGGTCGACGACGTGTCCCCGGACATGTCGTTCCTGGAGATGCTCGACGTGCTCAACGAGCGGCTGATCCTCTCCGGCGAGGACCCGGTGGCGTTCGACCACGACTGCCGCGAGGGCATCTGCGGCATGTGCGGCCTCATGATCAACGGCGACGCGCACGGGCCGCAGCGCGGCACCACGGCGTGCCAGCTGCACATGCGGCAGTTCAAGGACGGCGACACGATCGACATCGAGCCGTGGCGGGCCAGCGCCTTCCCGGTCGTCAAGGACCTGGTGGTCAACCGGAGCGCCTTCGACAAGATCATCGCCGCCGGCGGCTACATCACCGCACCGACGGGAAGCGCGCCCGAGGCGCACTCCACCCCGGTCGCCAAGGCCAACGCGGACGCCGCCTTCGAGTCGGCCGCCTGCATCGGCTGCGGCGCGTGCGTGGCGGCCTGCCCGAACGGCTCCGGCATGCTCTTCACCGCCGCCAAGCTCACCCAGCTCTCGCTGCTGCCCCAGGGCCAGCCGGAGCGCTACACCCGGGTGATCGGCATGGTCGACGCGCACGACGAGGCGGGCTTCGGCGGCTGCACCAACGCCGGTGAGTGCACGGTGGCCTGCCCGAAGGGCATCCCGCTGAACACCATCGGCCGGCTCAACCGCGACTACCTGTCGGCCACCACCAAGGGCGGCAACACCCCCGGCTCCTGAACCCTCCGGCCCAGGCAACCCCCGGACCGCTGCGCCCCCGATCGTCGGGCGCGGCGGTCCGGCGTTGAGGGCGTCCACCGAACGCGCTAGTCCGGCCCGGCCCGCGACTGGCCCGGCCCGGTCCGCGACTGGCCCGGGGAAGATCAACTCGGCATACCGGAAGTCGGCTGGTCCGGGCTCCCACCACACCGCGACTTCCTGGAACCCGAGTCGATCACGGCACCACGACGGGCTCGGCGAGCCGGCAAGCAGGCACACCCCTCGGCAAGCCGGTTCAACCCCCTCTCCCGGGGTAGCAGTCAGACAGGACCGAGGGAGGGCAACCGGACATGAAGGCGTTGACCTGGCAGGGCAAGCGGGACGTACGGGTCGAGGAGGTACCCGACCCCCGGATCGAGGAGCCGACCGACGCGATCGTCAAGATCACATCGACGGCGATCTGCGGCTCGGATCTGCACCTGTACGAGGTGCTGGGGCCGTACCTGAAGCCCGGGGACATCCTGGGACACGAGCCGATGGGCATCGTCGAGGAGGTCGGCCCGGAGGTGACCGGCCTGAAGCCCGGCGACCGGGTGGTGGTGCCGTTCAACATCTCCTGCGGCGACTGCTGGATGTGCCGACGCCAGCTCTACGCCCAGTGCGAGACGACCCAGGTGACCAGCGAGGGCAAGGGCGCGGCGCTGTTCGGCTACACGTCCCTCTACGGGTCGGTGCCCGGCGGCCAGGCCGAGTACCTGCGCGTTCCCCAGGCCCACTTCGGGCCGATCAAGATCCCGCAGACCGGCGCGGACGAGCGCTACCTCTACCTCTCCGACATCCTGCCCACCGCCTGGCAGGCGGTGAAGTACGCGGACACCCCGCCCGGCGGCACGCTCGCCGTCTTCGGGCTGGGCCCGGTCGGCCAGTTCTGCGCCCGGATCGGCCGCCACCTCGGCGCGGGGCGGGTCATCGGGCTGGACCTGGTGCCCGAGCGGCTGGAGCTGGCCCGCCGGCACGGCATCGAGGTGCTCGACGTACGCGAGCTGTCCGACGTACCGGGCGCGCTGATCGACCTGGTCGACGGGCGTGGCCCGGACGCGGTCATCGACGCGGTCGGCATGGAGGCGCACGGCTCGCCGGTCGGCAAGCTCGCCCACGCGGCCGTCGGCCTGCTGCCGGACAAGCTCGCCCAGACGATGACGGACCGGGTCGCCATCGACCGGCTCGCCGTCCTGCACGCCGCGCTCAAGGCGGTCCGGCGCGGCGGCACCGTCTCGATATCCGGCGTCTACGGCGGCGAGGCCGACCCGATGCCGATGATGGAGATGTTCGACCGGGGCGTCCAACTGCGGATGGGGCAGTGTCACGTTCGCCGCTGGGTCGACGAGATCATGCCGCTGCTCTCCGGCGACGACGACCCGCTGGGCGTGGAGGATCTGCGTACCCACCGGCTGCCGCTGAGCGACGCGCCGCGCGCGTACGAGATGTTCCAGCAGAAGGAGGACGGCTGCATCAAGGTCGTGCTCGCTCCATGAGTCGGGTCGTGGTGGTCGCGGGCGCGACCAGCGGGATCGGTCGGGCGACGGCGCGGGCGTTCGCCGAGCGCGGCGACCGCCTGGTCCTCGCGGCCCGTGCGCCGCAGACCCTCGCCGAGGTACGCGAGGAGTGCGCGGACGTCGAGGTGCTGACCGTGGCGACCGACGTCACCGAGGCGGGCGCGCTGGACGCGCTGGCGCAGGCGGCGATCGAACGGTTCGGCCGCATCGACGTCTGGGTGCACACCGCGGCGGTGATGGCCTACGGGCGCTTCGACGAGCTGCCGGAGCGGGTGTTCGACCACGTGGTGCGGACGGACCTGCTGGCCGCCGCCGGCGCGGCCCGGGTGGCGCTGCGGCACTTCCGGGCCACCGGCGCCGGGACGTTGATCCTCACCGGGTCGGTGCTCGGGCACATCACCGCCCCCTACATGAGCGCGTACGTGACCAGCAAGTGGGGTTTGCAGGGGCTGGCCCGGACGCTCCAGCAGGAGCTGCGGGACAGCCCGGGAATCCGGCTGTGCCTGGTCAACCCGGGCAGTGTGGACACACCCGTCTACCAGCAGGCGGCCAACTACCTGGGTCGCGTCGGTCGCCCTCCACCGCCGGTCGCCGGGCCGCAGCGGGTGGCCCGGGCCATCGTCGACTGTGTGGACAGTCCGCGCCGGGAGGTGTCGGTGGGGCGGCTCAACGTGCTGCTGCGAGCCGGCTTCACGCTGCTGCCCGGCGTCTACGACGTCCCCGTCGGCCCGTTGATGCGGCTCGCGGGCCTCAGTGGGCGGCCGGTCGCGGCGCACGACGGCTCGGTCTTCGCCCCGAACCCGGCCGGCGAGGCGGTCCGTGGCGGTCACCTGCCCGACCTGCGGCAGCTCGCCCGGGCCGTGTCCGGGCCGGCGGCACAGCTCCGTGGGACGGCGGCCGGCGCGATCGGCGCCGCGCTGCGCCGACGGCCCGGGTAAGACTGTTCGGGACTGTTCGGGACTCTCTCCGGGGGCATCATGAATAGATCAACTCGCCTAGCGTGGGGGGCCGGCAGGCGCTCCGGCGCCCCACGACGGGAGAGACGATTGACCATCCGACTGAACCGCAGGACCGCCCTCGGACTGGGTACGGTGGCCACCGCCGGTACGGTGCTCGCCGCGACCACTCCGGCCAGCGCCGCCGAGGCGACACCCACCACCCCCGCGCAGGCGGCCCGGCGGGTCGCCACGGCCTTCGGGCGCCACAGCGCCGAGGCCGGCGGCAACTGGCAGGCATACGTCAGCGTGGCCGACCCGGCGGGCACGCCGGTCGTCGCGGTGGCGGCGGACGAGGACCGGACGATCGAGGCGTACAGCGTCAACAAGATCGCGGTGGCCACGGCGGTGTTGGACAAGGTCGACCGCGGGCTGCTGACGCTGGACCAGCGGGTCGAGGTGACCGAGACGATCGTGGTGCCGGGTGGGGACGGCATCTTCAGCCGGGACGGCGCGTACCCGAGCAGCGTGACGCTGGGACACGTGCTGGCGAACCTGCTGACCGTCTCGGACGACACCGCCGTACGACTGTGCGGTCTGGTCGCCCCGGCCGCCGAGATCAACTCGATCCTGGTCGCCAAGGGCTTCCCGAACACCCAGGTCGAGCCGGTCGCCAACCCGAATCGGTTCTTCCTCGGCACCAGCACTCCCCGGGAGACGCACGACCTGCTGCGGGCCCTGGTCGCCGGCACGCTGCTCTCGCCGGCCTCGACGGCGCACCTGCTCGGGCTGCTGCGCTCCCCGGTGGCCTTCACCGACGGGATCCGTCGCACCATGTCCTCCGACGATCGGGCCCGCATCGCCACGAAGGCCGGCTGGTTCGCCGACGCCCGGCACGAGGCCGGCGTGATCTTCGACCGGTCCGGCGCTGCGGTGCTCACCTACGCGCTGTTCGCCGACGGGCAGGCCGACCCGGACAACTTCGGTGCGACCCATCCGGCGGTGCGGGCGCGCGCCGCCATGGGTCCGAAGGTCCTCGCCGCGGTGGACCGCCTCGGGGGCGCGGGCACCGCGTACCGGACGACCTTCCAGCGGCCCAGCAACGGCGGCTGACTCCGCTGCCGGGCCGGTCGTCGGGGACGACCGGCCCGGTGCGGGCGACCGCCGGGGCGGAAGCCGCACGGGGGAACTACCGTGTAGTGCGGGACACGGCGGAGGGACGGCGATGACGCCAACGGAACGCACGGACGGGCAGAGGTCGCTCGGGCGACGGATGCGGGCGACGGCGGGACTGGCCGCGCTGGCCGGCCTGGCCTGGATGGCACGGGACGTCCCGGCGGCACTGGGCGGGCGACTCGCCGGGGCCCGGGCCGAGCGGGCGGCCCGCTCGCCGCAGTTCCGCGACGGCACGTTCCACAACCAGGCCGACGTCCGCACGATGGTCGCCGCCGAACCGGGTCGGAACCTGGTCCGGGAACTGATCTTCGGCAAGCAGAAGCGCCGCCCCACCGCGCCCGTGCCGCTGCTGCGGCCCGGCGCGTCGCCGGCCGCCGACACCGCCGACGAGCTGAACATCGTCTGGTACGGCCATGCCTCGGCGCTGATCGAGATCGAGGGGCGGCGGGTCCTGCTCGACCCGGTGTGGAGTGACCGCTGCTCGCCGTCCGGCGCGGTCGGCCCGCGTCGGCTGCACGAGCCGCCGGTGGGCATCGACGAGCTGCCTCCGCTCGACGCCATCCTGATCTCCCACGACCACTACGACCACCTGGACATGCCCACCGTGCGGGCGCTGGTCGCCGGGCAGTCGGCGCCGTTCGTGGTGCCGCTCGGGGTGGGCGCCCACCTGGATCGCTGGGGGGTGCCCGCCGAGCGGATCATCGAGCTGGACTGGTCCGAGTCGCACCGGGTCGACGGGTTGAAGATCACCGCCACCGCCGCCCAGCACTTCTCCGGTCGCGGGCTGCGCCGCGACGGCACGCTCTGGAGCTCCTGGGTGGTGGCCGGGGCACGACGCAAGGTCTTCTACACCGGTGACTCCGGCTACTTCGCCGGGTACGCGGCGATCGGCGCCGAGCACGGGCCCTTCGACGTCACGCTGATGCAGATCGGCGCGTACGACCGGGCCTGGCCGACCATCCACATGTTCCCCGAGGAGGCGGTCGACGCCCACCTCGACCTGCGCGGCGGGCTGTTCATCCCGGTGCACTGGGCGACGTTCAACCTGGCCCTGCACGACTGGTCGGAGCCGGTGAACCGACTGTGGGCCGAGGCGAAGGCCCGGGACGTGCGGCTCGCCGTACCCCGCCCCGGCGAGCGGGTGGTCGTCGACGACCCACCGGCGGTCGACGGCTGGTGGCAGTCCGTCGCCTGAGATGTAAGGAAGGGCCCCCTGTTAACGCCAGGCGGTTAAAAAATTGAACATCCATAAAAAACAAAGAAAAAAGTCGTCGGTACAGATCGCCCC
>NZ_JBFAOC010000022.1:0-37945 GCF_040675055.1 Micromonospora sp. NPDC049662 | reverse complement strand
GACCCACGGGGGGTCGCGGGGTGGTGGCTGTCCTTGGCATGAGTTTTACGGATGGCAACTTTGTTAACGCCGGGCTTTTAACATGGTCCCCTTCCTTACATCTCAGAGTACGAAGGCGTCGGTCCAGAGCGCGCCGGAGCGACCGGAGAGCGCGTCCAGCATGGCGACCGCCTGGCCGTCGGTGAGCTGCGCGACGAAGTCCACGATCGCGCGTCCCCGGGCGCGGCCGATCCGGTGCGGCGTACGCGGGTGCAGCTCGGCCTCGGCCAACTCGACCAGGTCGTGCAGCCGGCGAGGTAGGCGGGACTCCTCCTCCGGGTCGAGCAGCCACTCCCACAGCGCCTCCACCAGGGTGCCCAGCAGTCGGGCCTGACCACGCTGGTGCAGGGCCAGGTCGGGGCGGGCCAGCACGAACCGGTGGTGGACGAACTTGAGCACCTGCACCTCGTGCCACTGCGCGCAGCCGAGCAGCACGTGCCCGGAGCGCACCGACGGCTGGTCGGTCACGGTGACGGCCTCGACGAAGCGGGTGGACCAGCGGGCGGAGAACCGCGCCACGTACTGCTCCGCCTCGATCGAACCGTCGAACGGCATCGCGAGCAGCCCGTCCACCAACTCCTCGCGGACATGCTCGACGGCGGCGGCGAACGCGTCGTCGTCCGCGACCCAGGCGTCCTTGCGGTGCAGTTGCCGGCGCAGCCGCTCGATGGCCGCGCCGGGTCGTCGGGCGGAGGTGGCCAGCGCCGCGTCGGTGATCGCCCGGAAGTGCCCGCTCTCGCGCTGCCAGGCCATCAGCTCGGCGGACACCGCGCCCTGCTGGAGCACCCCGACCCGGTAGAAGTCCTCCACGTCGTGGATGGCGTACGCGATGTCGTCGGCGGTGTCCATGACGGACGCCTCGACGGTCTGCTGCCAGTCCGGAATGCGGCCGACGAACGGCTCCCGGGCCTGCCGTAGGTCGTCCAGCTCGGTCCGGTACGCCCCGAACTTCAACGAGCCGCTCTCCGGGTCGTCCGGCGGCGGGGTGGCGCCCCGCGGCGGCGGGTCCAGCAGGCGCGGGTGCGGGTCGGGGTAGTCCAGCCGGGTCCACGGGTACTTCAGCATCGCCGCGCGGACGGCGGCGGTCAGGTCCAACCCGGTGGTGGCGGCGCCCCGGATCTCGGTGCTCGTGACGATCCGGTACGACTGCGCGTTGCCCTCGAAGCCGTCGGCGAGGCCGAGACGCTGGCGGGCCAGCCGGTCGAGCACCCGCTCCCCCAGGTGGCCGAACGGCGGGTGGCCGAGGTCGTGCGCGAGCGCGGCGGCCTCCACCACGTCGGGGTCACAGCCGCCGAGCTTGTCCAGCAGGTCACGCCACCTGCCGTCGGCCGTCAACCGCTCGGCGATGGCCCGGGCCACCTGGGCGACCTTGAGGCTGTGGGTGAGCCGGTTGTGCACCAGCAGCCCGGAGCCGACCGGGCTGATCACCTGGGTGACCCCGCCGAGCCGGGCGAAGAACGGCGACCCGACGATCCGGTCCCGGTCGGCACGGAACGGGTTGGCCGTGAGGTCGCCGAGGGCCCGGGCGCTGCCGCCGAAGAGCCGTCGGGCGCGCGGCTCCGCAGGTGATTCCATGATCGCCACGCTAGCGCAGGCCCGGCCGGGGCGGTCGAGGGATCGACCCGGCCCGGGCGCGGAGGCAGGACGGCGCGGTGACGCGCGGGGGGGGGGGCGGCGCGGGGGCGCGACGGCGCGGGGGCGCGACCGGCCGGGCGCGGCGACAGTGGTCGGGGCCGACCGGCAGAATGCAGGCGGTACCCGCTCTCTGAGGGCGGATCGAGTCGAAGGCGGATCGAGATCGTGACCCAGTCTGTTCATCAGCGGATCGCCGACGAGCTCGGCGTGGCCGAGCGTCAGGTGCGGGCGGCCGTGGAGCTGCTCGACGGCGGCGCCACCGTGCCGTTCATCGCCCGCTACCGCAAGGAGGCCACCGGCCTGCTCGACGACACCCAGCTACGCACCCTGGAGGAGCGGCTGCGCTACCTGCGGGAGCTGGACGAGCGGCGGGCCGCCGTGCTGGAGTCGATCCGCGGCCAGGGCAAGCTGGACGAGGCGCTGGAAGCACAGATCATGGCCGCCGACTCGAAGTCGCGGCTGGAGGACATCTACCTGCCGTACAAGCCGAAGCGGCGGACCCGGGCGCAGATCGCCCGCGAGGCCGGCCTCGCGCCGCTGGCGGAGACGCTGCTGGCCGACCCGTCCCAGGATCCGAAGGCCACCGCCGCCGGATTCGTCGACGCCGAGAAGGGCGTCGCCGACGCCGCCGCCGCGCTGGAGGGCGCTCGGGCGATCCTCATCGAGACATTCGCCGAGGACGCCGACCTGATCGGCACGCTGCGCGAGCAGATGTGGTCGCGGGGCCGCCTGGCCTCCCGGGTACGCGACGGTCAGGAGACGGCCGGCGCGAAGTTCGCCGACTACTTCGACTTCTCCGAGCCGTACCCGAAGCTGCCGTCGCACCGCATCCTGGCCATGTTCCGGGGCGAGAAGGAGGGCGTGCTCGACCTGACCATGGAGTCGGAGGAGGCCGGCGAGGCCGACGCCGTACCGACCGGTCCGACCCGGTACGAGGCGATGATCGCCGGCCGGTTCGGAGTGTCCGACGCCGGGCGCCCCGCGGACCGGTGGTTGACCGACACGGTCCGCTGGGCCTGGCGTACGCGCATCCTCATCCACCTCGGGGCCGACCTGCGGATGCGGCTGTGGCAGGCCGCCGAGGAGGAGGCCGTACGGGTCTTCGCCACCAACCTGCGCGACCTGCTGCTCGCCGCGCCGGCCGGCACCCGGCCGACGATGGGCCTGGACCCGGGCCTGCGAACCGGCGTGAAGGTGGCCGTGGTCGACGCCACCGGCAAGGTCCTCGCCACCGACACGATCTATCCGCACGAGCCACGCCGACAGTGGGACGCGTCGATCGAGACCCTGGCCCGGCTGGCCGGCGCGCACGACGTGGAGCTGATCGCGATCGGCAACGGCACCGCCTCGCGCGAGACCGACAAGCTGGCCGGTGACCTGATCAAGCGCCACCCGCAGCTCAACCTGACCAAGGTCATGGTTTCCGAGGCCGGCGCGTCGGTCTACTCCGCCTCCGCGTACGCCGCGCAGGAGCTGCCCGGAATGGACGTGTCGCTGCGCGGCGCGGTCTCCATCGCCCGTCGTCTCCAGGACCCGCTCGCCGAGCTGGTCAAGATCGACCCTCGCTCGATCGGGGTCGGCCAGTATCAGCACGACCTGTCCGAGGTGAAGCTCTCCCGGTCGCTGGACGCCGTCGTGGAGGACTGCGTGAACGCGGTCGGGGTGGACGTCAACACCGCGTCCGCGCCCCTGCTGACCCGGGTCTCCGGGATCGGGGCCGGGCTGGCCGAGAACATCGTGCTGCACCGGGACGCCAACGGGCCGTTCCGGTCGCGGACCGAGCTGAAGAAGGTCGCCCGGCTCGGGCCGAAGGCGTTCGAGCAGTGCGCCGGCTTCCTGCGGATCCCCGGCGGGGACGACCCGCTGGACTCGTCGAGCGTGCACCCCGAGGCGTACCCGGTGGTGCGGCGGATCCTCGCCAGCACCGGGCAGGACCTGCGCGCGGTGATCGGCCGAAGCGCGATCCTGCGCGGGCTGCGGGCCACCGACTTCGTCGACGACCGGTTCGGCCTGCCCACCGTCACCGACATCCTCGCCGAGCTGGAGAAGCCGGGCCGTGACCCCCGGCCGGAGTTCCGCACCGCCACCTTCGTCGAGGGCGTGGAGAAGATCGGCGACCTGACGCCGGGCATGGTGCTGGAGGGCGTGGTCACCAACGTGGCCGCCTTCGGCGCGTTCGTGGACGTCGGGGTGCACCAGGACGGCCTGGTGCACGTCTCGGCGATGTCCCGGACGTTCGTGAAGGACCCCCGTGAGGTGGTGAAGTCCGGCGACGTGGTCAAGGTCAGGGTGCTCGACGTGGACGTACCCCGAAAGCGCATCTCGCTGACCCTGCGCCTGGAGGATGAGCCGGCCGCCGGTGGTCGGACGAGCCAGGAGGGGCGTGGCGGCCCGGCGCAGCGCGGACCGCAGGGCGGTCGCGACGGCCAGGGCGGTCGCGGTGCCGGACAGCAGGGTCGCGGCGGCCAGGACAGTCGCGGCGGCCAGGGCAGTCGTGGCGGGCAGGACAGTCGCGGCGGCGGGCAGGGTGGTCGCGAAGGCCAGGGCAGTCGTGGTGGCGGGCAGGGTGGTCGCGGCGGGCAGCAGCGGCAGGGCGCACCGGCGCCGGCCAACGACGCGATGGCCGAAGCCCTACGCCGCGCCGGCCTGGCCTAACCCGCTCACCACCTCGACCCCGCGCGGCCCCGTCGATCATGGAGTTGTGGTGGGTGACAAACCGCCCGCATAACGCCAAGCCAGGCACCACAACTCCATGATCGACAAACCCGAGCTGGCCTTCTGCGTCGATCTTGCACATACTGTGCCGACATAGCCGGCATTCCGCCTATTCCGACGACCGAAACTGCAAGATCGACGCAGGCGGGGCGGCGCGGGGCGGCGCAGGGCGGGGCTGGGCGGGGCGAGCGCGGGGCGGGGCTGGGCGGCGCGGGGCGGGGCTACAGCAGGCGATCAACGCGCTGCCGTACTACGTCTAGACCAACGTGGTGATGGCCGCGATCGCCCGGGGCACCCTGCGGGCCGCTCGACTGAGCCCCGTGCGTACCGTCGGCGTCGTGAATGAGCCGGACGGCCGGACGTGGCGGGAGCAGCAGCGGCAGGCGGTGCGCGCGCATGCCGACGCGGACGCGCGGCGGCGGGCCGCCGAGCAGGCCGAGGCGGCGAAGCTGGTGGCCTGGTTCGTGGCCGAGGCGACCCGGCGGGGGCTGCGCACCACCCGGCTGGTCGCCCGGGGTTACGACGGGCGCGGGCGCTACCGGACCAGGCTGACCGGCTGGTACGTCGACCGGGCCGAGACCCGGGCGGTGGATGTGGCCGGCCGGTTCCACCTGCTGACCGTGCCCGGAGGTCTGCGGGCCCGGCTGTTCGGCGCCGACCCGGAACCCAGCCCGGCGCCGTTGGTGGTCGGGTCCGGTGGACGAGACGGCGAGTCGATCCCGTTGCGGACGCTGCTCACCCGGTTGCTGGACGACGGGACCGGCGAGCCAGACCCCACCACCAGGCCTGCTGCACCACGAGGGTGAGCAGGCCGGCCAGGACGATCGCACTCAGGTTGATGACCAGTTGGAGTGCCGAGCCGCCCGCTTCGTCCCATACTCCGTAGGCGGCAGCCACCGCCACGTTCGCCGCGGCCGGGACCGTCGTCACCGAGATCAGCACCCCGACCAGGCTGCCGGACTTCTTCGACGTCAACGAGAGCATCCCGGCCACGCCGGCGAGGAGACCGACCACCCAGGACAGCGCGTCCGGCCGCCAGATGAAATCGGTGAGTGGGCGTTCGGCGAGCAGCATCTCCCGACTGACCAGGCCGGCGGCGGTCAGCGCCCAGGTGCTCAGCACGGTCGCCACCATGGCCGCCACGAAGCCGACCACGAGAGCCTGCACCGAGCGGCCGATCACCCCGAGCCGGCGGCGCAGCAACGCCACGCACAGCGCGGCGAGGGGGCCGAACTCCGGACCGACGACCATCGCCCCGACGATGAGAATCGGCTGGTCCAGCAGCACCCCGATGCCGGCGATCATGGTGGCCACCACGATCAGTACGAGGTACGTGCCGGACAGTTCCGTCTGCTCACCGGTCTTCGCGGCAATCTCGTCCCAGACCACCGCGTCCGCGCCACTGCCCGGCGCCCGGTCCGCCGCCCGGTCGGCCGCCGCGGAGATGGTCAGCTCGATGTCCTCGGCCGCGATGCCGCCGCTGGTGTCCACGCCGAGTCGCCGCAACTCCCGCAGCACACGGTCCGCGCTCTCCCGCACCACGTCGCAGAGGATGAGATCACCACGCGGTTGCCGGGCGGCACCCGGCAGCACGGCGAGGTGAGTCACTCCTGCCTCTGCGGAGAGCAGGTCGACGACATCCGTCGTCCTGCTCTCCGGGGTGATCACCCTCAGGTGCAGCACGCGCCATCCCCTCGCCGGTCCGGTCGGTGCTTCCCTCGCCCGACCGGCCGTCGCGACTCTACAGCTCGCCCCGTCGAGGCCGGGAGCTGCACAAGGCCGAGGCCACAACGGGAGCCTCGGCCTGGTCGGAGACCGCGATCGACTCACCCCGCTCGGACGGTGGCCGCGCGCGCCACCAGTCTGGACGAGCTGCCCACTCTGAAACGCGCTGCAGCGGGTCAGCGCCGTCGGTGGCTCTCCACCGCCTCGCCCAGCGCCTGCTCGACCCGCTCGGCGCCGGCGGCGACGGAGAAGACCCGGTCGTAGTGCGCCCGGCCGGCCTGACCGAGCAGCTCGAGCTTCTCCCGGCCCAGGTCGCAGAGTTCCCGTAGCGCGTCGGCGATCGAGTCGGGGTCACCGGGTCGGGCGGTGATACCCGCGCCGCTGTCGTGCGCGACGGCTGCGGCGTCCCCCTGCGCGGCGACCAGCAGGGCCCGCCCGGCAGCGAGGGTGGCCTGCACCTTGCTGGGCATCGTGTACGCCGACATGCCGCCGGGTCGCAGGCTCACGTAGTGTGCGTCACCGGTGGCCATCAACGCGGGCATCCGCTCCCGGGGCAGCCGCCCCAGGAACCGCACGTGTGTCGCGTTCAGCTCTTCGGCCCGACGGCGCAGCCGCTCCTCGGTGGTGCCGGAGCCGGCGATCAGGCAGACCAGTCGCGGGTCGTTGATCCGGGCGCAGGCGTCGATGAGCGAGTCGAGCCCCTGCGCCTCACCGAGCGTGCCGGCGTACACCAGCACCACCTGGTCCTCGCGGAGCCCGAACTCGGCGCGCAGGTCCGCGACGCCCGTCCTCGGCGTCTCGTCGGCCCACACCGGAATGTGGACGAGCTTCTCCCGGGGTACGCCTCGGCTGGCGAGCAGGTCGGCGGCGCTGGGCGAGACGTACGCGACCCGGCCGGCGCTGCGGTACATCCCACCGCACCAGCCGCTCATCCCCCGCTCGATCATCCGGGACACCCGATCGGTGCCGATGAAGCCGCTGGCCACCGCGCTGTCGGGCCACAGGTCCAGCACGTGCAGCAGCACCGGCACCCGCTGGACGTACCGGGTGAACCACATCGGCAGGGCGACGCTGATCGGCGAGTTGCCGACCCAGAGGGCGTCCACGCCGCGCAGCGCCGACGTGCCGGACACCAGCGCCGAGGCGGCGAAGGAGCCGTAGTTCGCCAGCCGGCGCAGCGCGGAGCGGTCATGGCTGGGATAGAGGGCCACCCGGCGGATCCGGGTCGTCCCGTCGACCTCGTCGAGCCGACGGGTCACCCGAAAGCCGGGCGCCAACTCGCCGGTCGGGTAATTGGGGAACCCGGTGAGGACCTGGACCTCGTGTCCTCGGCGGACGAGAGCCCGAGCGAGCATCCCGGGGAGCGCCGCCGCGCCCGGCTCCGGGTCGAACCACTGGCTGAGCATGCCGATCCGCATGGGCTTCACCGCGCTGCCGAGCCGGCGACCGGACGGGCGGGCTGCTCGCCGTCGGCCTGCCACAGTGTTGCCAGCGAATCACCGAGGTCGTGTGCGGGCGTCCACCCGAGCACCCGGTTCGCGCGCTCGATGTCGGCGCACATCCACGGCACGGCGGCTGAGCGATCGGCGTCCGGCGCGAAGCTGCCGTCCCGGATGTCACCGGTGAAGCCCGACACCTCCGCCAACAACCGGACGACGTCGCGCGTCGCCACCGCCCTACCGCTGCCCACGTTGAAGACCCGGGCGGGCCCCGGGCGGCAGCTCGCCGCGGCGAGGACCGCCGAGGCGACGTCCCGGACGTCGACGAAGTCCCGGTACGTGTCGTGCAGGCCCACGGCGATGTCCTCCGATCCGGTAGCGACCGCCGACCTCACCATCGCGGTCACCCGAGTGAGCACGTTGCCCGCCGGCATCCCGGGCCCGACCGGGTTGAAGATGCGCAACACCATCGTGTCGAGTCGACCCGCCCCGCCGGCCAGCTCCGCCAACCGCGTGGCGGCCAGGTGGCTGAGCCCGTACTCGCTGACGGGCGTGCCCTGGTACTCCTCAGTGACGGCGAGGCCGTGCGGCACGGTGCCGTACTCGGCGGCCGAGCCGATCCGGATCAGGCGGGCCCCGGGGGCGGCGGCGGCCACCGCTTCGATCAGCTTCGCGGTCGCCACCACGTGCGCCTGCACGAAGTCGTGGCCGGAGCCGACGATCCGTCCGGCCGCCGTCACCACCGTGTCCGGTCGCTCCCGGGCGATGAGCGCGGTCAGGTCGCGCAGCTCGACCCGGACCAGGTCACACTCGGCGCGGGTGATCGACCGGACGGTGGCGTGGGCGGCCAGCGCCGTCCGGATGTGCCGGCCGAGGAATCCACCGGCCCCCAGGAGCAGGACCCGGTTCATCGCCGGTGGGCGGAGTCGTGGTCGACGGTCGCCTGCGCGGGTGGGTTACCGGTGAACTCGTGCCAGGTGGCCGCGCCCGGCGCGGAGATGCCCTGGCGACTGAGCACCACCCAGATCGTGGCCAGGACGATCCGCAGATCCAGCAGGAAGGAGCGGCGGTCGACGTACTCGACGTCGTAGGTGAACTTCGCGTCCCAGTCCAGCGCGTTGCGGCCACGCACCTGGGCCAGCCCGGTGATGCCCGGTCGCACGTCGTGTCGTCGGGCCTGTTCCGGGTTGTAGAGGCTGAGGTAGCGCACGAGGTGCGGGCGGGGACCGACCACGCTCATCTCGCCCCGCAGCACGTTCCAGAACTCCGGCAGCTCGTCAAGGCTGCTGGCCCGCAGCCAGCGGCCCACCCGGGTCAGCCGATCCGCGTCGCTCACCAGCCCTCGATCCGGATCGGGGTGGCGCATGGTCCGGAACTTGACCACCTCGAACAGTTCGCCGTGCAACCCCGGGCGGGTGTGCCGGAACAGCACCGGCCGCCCGTGCGCCACCAGCACCACCAGGGCCACCACGGCCAGTACGGGGGCGCCGAGCGACAGGACGAGGAGAGCGCCGATGACGTCGAGAAGCCGCTTCCAGCGATCGTACGGTCGGCGCGTCGTGGTGCCGTCCCGAGGTGTCTCCCGACCGGTCGTCGGGCCGGAGGTGCCGGCGCGCGTATGTGCCGCATGGAGAGCAACTTTTGCCATGGACAACGCATACCACCATTTCGAGCACCACTTCCGACTTTCACGATAGGGCGCTCCGGCGCGTCGACAATGGAGCGCGGCGACCACTTCGGCGCGCCGAGCCCTGCTCGCGTATTTGTCGGCTCCATTAGAGGTGAACGCGACTCGAATTGCTTTTGGCGGAAGCGGTCACGACACCTCCAAGGCCAGCGTAGGGTCGCGTTCGACGAGAATCCGAATCCCGAGGATGGCCTTCGGGAAACAGGCAGGAGAAGATGTGGTTTCCTCGCTTTCGGACCGGCGATTCCTGATCACCGGTGGCACGGGATCCTTCGGTCAGACGATGGTCTCCCGACTGCTCGACGCCGGGGCCGCCGAGGTGCGCGTACTCAGCCGGGACGAGTCGAAGCAGGACGCGATGCGGCACCGCCTCGGCGACGACCGGGTCCGCTACTACGTCGGCGACGTCCGCGACTACGACAGTGTGCTCAAGGCCGCGCGGGGAATGGAGTTCGTCTTTCACGCCGCAGCCCTGAAGCAGGTCCCCTCGTGCGAGTTCTTCCCACTGGAGGCCGTCCGCACCAATGTGCTCGGCAGCGCGAACGTGGTGGACGCCTGCGAACGCGTCGGCGTCGAGGCGCTGGTGCTGTTGAGCACCGACAAGGCCGTCTATCCGGTAAACGCGATGGGCATGACCAAAGCGCTGATGGAGAAGGTCGCGCAGGCGCACTCCCGCAACAATCCGGAAGCGCGTACCCGGGTCTGCTGCGTGCGCTACGGCAACGTCATGTACTCGCGCGGATCGGTGATCCCGCTGTTCATCGACCAGATCCTGCGCGGTGGCCTACCGACGGTCACCGAGCCGTCGATGACCCGGTTCCTGATGTCCCTGCCGCAGTCGGTCGACCTGGTGGAGCACGCCTTCCGGTACGGCCAGCCAGGCGACGTCTTCATCCGCAAGGCCGACGCCTGCACCATCGGCGACCTGGCCACCGCGCTGTGCAACCTGTTCCGCGTCCCGGCGAAGTTCAACGTGCTCGGCATCCGGCACGGGGAGAAGCTGTACGAGACGCTGGCCAGCCGCGAGGAACTCGCCCACGTCGAGGATCTCGGCGAGTTCCTTCGGGTGCCGGTGGACAGTCGTGACCTCAACTACTCCCTCTACTTCGAGGAGGGCGACGTCGAGAGCGGCAACATGGCCGACTTCCACTCGCACAACGCCCGGCGGTTGTCCGTACCGGAGATTGAGGCGCTGCTGCTGACGCTGCCCGAGGTACGGGCGCAGGTCGAGGCCGCGGCGGCGGCGGTCGTAACGGCATGAGCACCGGCACCGGTGGCCGGCGACCGGAGTTCGTCCCCCGCCGACGCAGCGGCCCCGGCGCGGACGAGCCGCGCCCGACGCGACGGGTCCTCGTCGTCGGCGTCACCGGCATGCTCGGCCACGCTGTCCTGCGGGAGCTGAGCGACGACGCGGACCTCGACGTCCACGGCGTCGCCCGGAGCATCGAGGACCGCGCGGGGTGGTACCCCCCGCGTCTGCTCGACCGGATCACCCCGGCCGTCGACGCGACCCGCTTCGACGAGGTCCGGCAGATCGTCGACGACCTGCGGCCGGACGTCGTCGTGAACTGCGTGGGTGTGATCAAGCAACGGCCCGATGTGCAGGACGCGGTGCAGACGGTCACCCTCAACGCGCTCTTCCCCCATCTGCTCGCCGAGGCCTGCGGGCCCCTCGGCAGTCGCCTGATCCACGTCAGCACCGACTGTGTCTTCTCCGGCCGGCGGGGTGGCTACGTCGAGGACGACCTGCCGGACCCGCCGGACCTGTACGGGCGGTCGAAGCTGCTGGGTGAGGCGCGCGGGGTCTCCGCGCTCACCCTCCGCACCTCGATCATCGGGCACGAGCTGGACACGAACCGCTCCCTCGTGGACTGGTTCCTCTCCCAGCGAGGCCAGGTACGCGGTTTCACGAGGGCCATCTACAGCGGCGTGACGACCGTCGAGTTCGCCCGACTGCTCCGGACGGTGATCCTGCCCCGGACGGAGCTGGCCGGGCTCTACCACGTCGCCGCCGAGCCGATCTCCAAGTACGACCTGCTCCGCCTGGTCGCCGAGGTCTACGGGTGGCCCGGTGACATCGTCCCGGACGACGAGTTCACCTGCGACCGGTCGATGAACGCGGACGCCCTCGCCAAGGCCACCGGGTACCGACCGCCGCACTGGCCGGACATGATCCGGGCGATGCACGCCGCCAGGGCCCGCTGGGCTGCCGAAACGGCCCAACCGGGCCTACAGGACCTGCCTCGCTGAGGGCGGTCCACCCAACGACCGCGGGCAACGCCGGCGGCCGGACTTCAAAGGACATCACGTGGGAAACCGGATGGGCCAACTGGGCCTGCTCGTCGTCGCGACGTGTCTGGTGGTGGTCACCACCGTCGCCGCCATCACCGCCCCGCTTGTCGCGACCGGGTTGGTCGCGCTGGTGCTGCTGCTCGCCTTCAGCCGGCGGGTCGACGGCTGGCGGTGGATGCTGACCCTGACCATGGGGCTACTGGTATGCGCCTCGTCCAACGTGCCGGCGCTCGTCGACGCCAGCTTCTACCCTCGGTACGCGGCGGTCAGCGGCCTGGTCCTCTGGGGCCTCTGCCTCCCGGTCCGGACGCCGGCCCGCAGCGATGCCTGGACCAGCGTGTTCGTCGGCGCGCTCTGGGGGATGGCCGGTCTCGCCACGGTGAGCTTCGCCTGGTCGGTGGTTCCGATGGAGACCCTCCAGCGGGGCGTCGCGCTGCTGCTCCTGGCCGCCCTGGTGCACGTACTCGTCCGGCGTCGATGGCCCGATCGTGCGGTCATGATGGCCGACCTGCGCGTGGTCTACCTGGTCCTCACCGCGTCCATCGTGGTCAGCCTCGGCATCGGGTTCGTCGACGGCACGCTCGTCGCGGCGACCTCCAGCGTCGCCCGGTTCCAGGGCCTCTACAACAACCCGAACATGCTCGGCATCGTCTGCGCCCTGACGATCCCGCTGGGCTGGGCCGTCCACCGGCAGTCCCGGCGGCCCGTCACGCTCCTCGGCCTGGCGCCGGCCGCCGTCAGCCTCCTGTTGTCCCAGTCGCGTACCGCGCTGATCGCCGTGCTCGTCGGCGCGCTCTGGCTCGTGGTGCGCCACGGTCTCGGCCGGGTGGTCCGGCTGGCCGCCGGGGCGACCGCCCTGCTGCTGGTGGCATACCTGCTCAACCTGCTGCCCACCATCTTCGCCGCACCCTGGATGCGCCAGTTCGTCATGCGCTTCACCGACCCCACCGGCGGCGACCTGTCCAACGGGCGAACCCAGATGTGGCAGACGACCATCGACCTGTGGTGGCAGAACCGGCCCACGCTGGGCTTCGGGTACGCATCGCGGAATCACCTGTTCGAGCTGGCCAGCGCCGACGAGTTCTTCGGGACCGCCGGCGTCAGCGTGGTGCACAACAGCTACCTCCAGCTGCTGCTGGAGTTGGGGCTCGTCGCGGTGCCACCGCTGGTGGTGTTGCTGGTGGCCGCCGGGCGGGTCGCGGTGCGGGCCCCGGTGCGGCGGGCCGACGCGGGGCTGGTCTGGCTCGTCGTCACCGGCCTGCTGATCCAGGTCACCGAGTCGGCCATGTTCGGCACGGGCCAGACCTATCCGTACGTGTTCTGGACCGTGGTCGCCGCCGCGCTGCTGCACCTGCCGAAGGATCGGGCCCCCGCCGGCCGGGACGCCGCTCAGGCCAACCCGCCCCACGCGGAGGCGCGCCGGCAACGGGCCGGCATGTTCGACGACGCCACACCGCGCCGACCCATCGTCCTGCTGCGCTGAGTGCCCGCCGGCAGCGCCGACGGCCGCCCCGGGATGCCCTGGCGCGTGCCTTCGGCGGGCGGGCGTCGCCTCAGTCGCCCCGGCCCGCCGTCACGAAGGCGCTGACCCGGTCCCGCCAGGAACGGTGGTCGAACGACTCCCGGGCCCGCGAACGGGCAGCTCCGCTCATCGCCGTCCACTCCTCGTCGCGCAGCCGCAACGCCCGCTCGATGGCCACCCGGACGTCGTCCGGGCCGTTGCCGTCGAGCACCAGACCCTCGATCCCGTCGTGGACGTAGGCGGCCAGGTCACTCGTGTGGTTGAGCAGCACCGGGCACCCGGCGGCGAGGCTCTCCGGCACCTTGGACGGAAACCCGTTGGCCGCGTACCCGCCGGTGGGGCGGACCAGCATCGAGAAGTGCGACTCCGACAGGAGGGTCAGCACGGTCTCGCGCGGAACGCGGCCGAGGAACCGCACGTCGGCCGAGACGGCGTCCAGCACCGTCAGGTCCAGGTCGGAGTGGGCGGCGGCGTCCCGCGCGCTCACCCCGGCGATCGTAAGGCTGACCCGCCGCTGCTGCTCCGGAGTGAGCCGGCTGAGCCCCCGCAGGATCACGTCGAGCATGTCCTTACGCCCGGGCGTGCCGGCGTAGAGCAGGCGCAGGCCCGCGCTGATCGGGGGTGGTTGCGGCGCCCGGAACTCGTCGCAGTCCACCTGCGGCGGCACCACCAGCACGTCCAGGCCGTGGCCCGTCAGGTAGTCGGCCAGCGTGGTGGAGACCGCCGTGGCCCGATCCACGAGCCGGGTCGCCAGGAACGTCGACCAGCGGTGCCGGACGAAGTACGGGGTGAGCCAGCCGCGGCGGAACTGCCGTCGGTCGTGGCGCTCGCTGGCGTCCACCACCACCGGGCAGCGCAGCACGAGGCGCAGGGTCGCCCAGTTGCCGAGGGTCAGCAGGGCCATCGGCAACAGCACGACGCTCACGTCCCCGCGACCCACCCGCGCCCGGCGGACGGCCCGCAGGACCCGCAGCGGCCGGGCGAGCCGGGCCGACGCGCGGGTGAGGTGGTGTCGACCTCGGATCCGCAGAGTGACCAGGTCGATCCCGGCCGCGCCGAGCTGCCCGGCCGGGAAGGCCACCTCGCACGGCCAGTCGTTGACGACGAGCGTGCGCGCACCCTCGGGCGCGGCGCAACGGGCGAGTTGCAGCAGCCGGTTCGAGGTGGCGTCCCCGTACGGGAACGCGTACGCGCCCACCAGCAGTGGACGCGGCCGGGCGGTGCGGGCGGTCGACCCCGCCGCCGGTCGCGGCTGCCGGCCGAGCACCGTTGTCTGATCGTTCATCTCTCTCCCCGTGTCGAGAAGGCGGGCGGCTGGGGCCGCGCCGGGCGGCGCGACACCCACCGGCGGTAGATCGCCAGGTGGGTGGTGACCGCCGTGTCGATGGCGAAGACGCTGCGCGCGAACCGTTCCGCCGCCGTCGAGGCCGAGGTCTGCTCGGTGTACGTCGCCGCCACGCACACCGCGTGCGCCCACTGCCCCGGTGCCGCCTCGGTGTCGACGATGGTCACGCCGGGCAGATGCTCGTTGATGAAGCGCACCCCCGGCAGGTCGGCGGCCACCGTGCCGATGCCGAGGGCGACCGGCTCCAGCACGCCCCCGGGCAGGCCCTCCAGGCAGGACGGGTGGACGACCACGTCGGCCTGGCTCAACAGGCCGCCCACGTCGTCGCGCGGGCCCAACAGGTGCACCCGCTCGGCCAGACCGGCGGCGACCGCCGCCGCCCGGACGCGCTCGTCGTCGACGTCGTCGCCCGGCCCGACGAGGACCGCGTGGGCCCGCACTCCCCGGGCCCGCAACTCGGCGAGGATCGGCGGCAGGAGCCAGCGCCGCTTCTCCGGCGAGGCCCGGCCGACGCTGACGCAGACCAGATCGGCCGGGCGCGCGCCGATCAACTCGCGTAGGTCGTCCCGACTGGGGCGACGCAGCCGGTCCAGGTCAAGTCCGTTGAGCACCACCCGGCAGCGGGGATCGTCGTACCAGCGCGGGTCGTAGGCGACGGCGAGCGAGCTGGGCGAGACGCCCAGGATGTCGGTGGCGAAGACCCGCAGCAACCGTCTGAAGGCCCGGCGGTAGACACGTCGGCGTAGATCGCGATGCTGGTTGTCGTCGCCGCGGAAGTGGGCGACGCGGACGGGCACACCCCGGAGGGCGGCGAGCGCGAGCAGCACCCCGGAGAAGTTGGCGCAGTCGACGTGCACCACATCGGGGCGTACCCGCCGCAGCAGTCCGAGGAAGCGGGCGGCAAAGCGGAGGTCGAGCGGGATCGGGGTGACCGTGCCGCCGTGCCGGCGGACCACACCGGCCAGCGGGCCGGGCCCGATGTGGTCGCTGAGCGTCGCGAGGTGCACCTGGACGCCGGCGGCCCAGAGCCGGGGCAGCAGTTCGGCGGTACGCATCTCGGTGCCGCCGAAGTTCAGCTCGCCGACGACCCGCAGCACCCGGCACTCCCCGGTCACGTCGACGCTCCCCTGGTGACCGCCCGCCGGTACCCCACGAACACGGCCGGCCACATGGTGAGCACGTACGCGACACAGGCGGCCACCGGCAGGCCGGCGAGCCCGAACCGTCGCAGCGCCCAGACCTTGAGCGCGGTCGCCAACAGCAGGAACGCGGCCCAGCCGACGAACTGCGGCCGGAGCAACCCGATGCTGTTCTGCACCAGGATCAGCGGTGAGGTGACCGCGATCAGCAGGGACCAGCTCGCCAGCCCGACCAGGACCGCGACGGGGATCTCGGTGCGGTCGATGCCGCCCACCCACAGATCGATCAGCCGGTGGCCGTAGCCGACCAGCACGACCCCGACCGCCCCCACGATTCCCCCGTACAGCAGCACCATGCGGCGCGTGTTGCGACGCACCCAGGCCACCTCGCCCCGCGCCAGAGCCGCGCCGTTGACCGGCCAGACCGTCATACCGACCAGCCCGACGAAGATCGAGAGGACGCCGAACAGCTTCCCCACCACCGCGTAGTGCGCCGCCGTGGTCGCCCCGAGGACGTTCGCGACGAGCGGGCTGTCCACGTTCAGCGCGATCGCCGACATCGTGGTGAGCGCGAAGAACCGCAGACCCAGCCGGAGCAGGCCGACCGCGGTGGCCCGGTGCACGAGCTTCGGGCCCGGCCGCCGTCCGCGATCCTGCGACCAGAAGTACGTCACGCAGTTGAGCAGGTTGGTCACCGGCACGGCCAGCACCGCGCAGGCGATGACCGCCAGTGGTCGCCACCCGGCGGCGATGGCGCCGAGCACGGCCGCCATGCCCAACAGCGCGCCGGCCGACTGCCAGATGTTGCTCTGCACCACCTGGCCACGGGCGTACTGGACCCGCTGGACCAGCGAGAGCGGAATGTTGACCGCGAAGGCACCGAAGCAGAGCAGGACCAGGGCGGGCGCCTCGGCGGCGACACCTGGGTCGGTGACGTTGAACAGCGCGGCCCAGGACACCACGGGTACGACAAGGACGAGACCCGCGAGCAGCGCCAGCGCGACCGCACCGAGGGTGGCGAACGCGCTGGAGACCTCCCGGGCCTGTTGCCGGGGGTCGTCGGCCAGGTGACTGAGCCGGGTGAGCAGCCCGTTGCCCAGCCCCAGATCGGCGAACCAGGCCATCCCGGTGAGGGCGGTGACCGCCATCCAGAGGCCGTACCGTTGGTCGCCGAGGAATCGGAAGCAGGCCGGGGTGATGACCAGCGGGGCGGCCAGGCCGATGCCCTTGGCCACCATCGCGGCGGCGATGCCCACCGTGACGGAGCGGTCCCGATCCTTCGACGCCGCCCGGGGCCGCTCGCCGGGCGCGAGCGTGCTTCCGGTCGGTGGCGCGGCCGCCGGCACCCGGGCCAGCGGCTCCGGTACGGCCCGACTCGCTGCCCGGGTCACCGTGGCGCGGCGGTTACGGCACGCTCGGCGTCCAACCGACCGGCCATCCACTCGACCGTCGCCCGCAGGCCCTCCGTACGGGCGACAGGTGCGACGTTCGGAAAGAGCTTACGCAGCGCGGCGTTGTCGGCGAGGGAGTGCGCGACATCGCCGGTGCGTGGCGGCGCGTACTCGCGGACGATCGGTCGGCCGCACAACCACTCGAGCTCGTCGAGGACCCGCAGCAGGCTCGCGCGCGCGCCAAAGGCGAGGTTCACCGGGTGCGGGTGGTGTACCCGGCGGCGGACCGCGTCCAGGATGACGTCGCAGACCGTACCGACGTAGGTGAAGTCACGCGACTGCGTCCCGTCGCCGTGCACCACCGCGGGTTCGTCGCGCAGCGCGGCGTGCACGAAGCGGGGGATGACAGCCGCGTACGCGTGGTCGTGTCGCTGCCCCGGGCCGAACACGTTGAAGAAGCGGAAAGCCACTGTCGGCAGCCCGAACGACGCCTGGTGGGCCAGGGCGTACGCCTCGGTGGCGAGCTTGCTGGCCGCGTACGGGCTCATCGGGCGGGTCCAGGTCAGCTCGGTCTTGGGCAGGGCCGGGTTCATGCCGTACACCGACGAGGAGGAGGCGACGATGACGTGCGCGACCCGGTGTCGTCGCGCCGCCTCCAACACCATGAGGGTGCCGGTGGCGTTCGCGTGGTGGGAGGCCAGCGGGTCACTCAGCGACCGGGGAACGCTGGGCAACGCGGCCAGGTGGACCACCGCGTCGCGGCCCGTCATCGCGGCGTCCAGGGCGGCCGGGTCCAGGATCGAGCCCTCGATCAGCTCGACGTGCAGACCGTCGAGGTTGGTCCGCAGTCCGACCGAGAGGTCGTCGAGGACGGTCACCCCGCCGATGGTGGGCTCGACCATCGCGGCGCGAGCCAGATTGGACCCGATGAAACCGGCTCCGCCGGTGATCAGAATGCGCATGAAAACCCCCGTTTACGCCGATCACCTGTTCATCGAGTGAACACGGGACACGTGACGGCGACAGCGGGAAATTCACCCTGTCCGGGTGCTGACCGAAAACGGCCAGCCTCGCCGCGGCGGCGCACAGTGAAGTTCATCGTCATGCGTTCGCGGCGGAGGTGCCGACCATGCCCGAGTTGATCGTCTACCGATCCAACGCCCTGATGTCCGTCAGGTCTCGCTTCGACGGCACGCGGGACCTGGTGATGCCGGCCAACCTGGCGTACGCCGAGGCGATGGTCGGCATGTGGCACTCGGGTCTACCCCAGGTCACCCTGGTGCCTTCGACCGCGACCGACGCCCAGGTGTGGCCGGTGATGTCCGCGATCGGGACGAAGATCCACGACACCGCCGACGACAACTGCCCGATCAACACCGGCTGGTCGTACGTCGGCGGCAACCACGGCTACAACGTCGGCAACCAGGTCGCCGTCGCCAATCACGGCAAGACGACAGTCGACGTGGGCTCGCAGTGGACCGACGGGACGCGCACCTTCACCCTGCTGGCCATCACCAACGCGGACAGCCTGCTCTTCGGCAACCCGTACACGATCGTCGACGGCATCGCGCAGGGCGCCCGGGTCAAGCCGGCCGCGCCGCTCACCCACCTCTCGGGGGCGACCCACACGGCGACCGTGCCGATCACGGGTCTGACGCCCGACGTGCAGATCCGTCCGGCCACCCACTCCCACACGGTGACCGTCGAGCTCGACGGACGGCCGGTGCCGGACGGCCGGTTCACGGGGCAGGAGCTGACCATCCGGGAGTCCTACGTGATCCCGTCCTACCAGGGGATGATCGACACCGCTCGGGCGAACGTCGGCACGCCCATCGCCACGATCATGTCGCGGATCCCGTCCCTGTGCCGCATCTCGAACGTCTACCGCTGGTCGCAGGGGGGTCTGCTGGTCCGGCAGACGGTGGCCGCGTTGGAACGCTTCGCGCTGAACGCCGGGGTGACCCAGTGCGGTCCGTTGACCCCGGTGGCCGGCGGCACCCGCCGGCAGTTCATGCCGAACGTGGGCACGGCCGGCGGTCTGAACTGGTCGGTGTGGGCCAACATCGACACGCTCGCGGCCCTCACCGACTTCACTCCGGCGACCCTCACGAACCGGCTGATGCCGGCGAGCAGCATGACCCAGTGGGTGGTCAACAGCGGCCAGGTCCAGCAGTGGGGCATCGCCGTCGGTCTGCTGCCGGTCGCCGACGGCGTGCCGGAGATCCGGTCCCGGCACACCACGGCCAAGGGCTGGTTCATCACCTCCAGCCTGAAGAAGAACTACCCGCAGCTGGTGTGGGGTCGCACCCTCGACGCCGGCGAATCAGTGACCGGCACCGCCTACCGGCGCTACCTCGCGCCGCCCTCGGCGGCCACCGAGATCGTCGTGTCGGACTCCGCCAACGACTTCGTGATGATCGAACGGGTCGAGGCGGTCGCCCAGACCCAGATGGCGGCGCCGCAGCTGTTCCACCGGCTACTGGTCCCGGCGGGGCCGACGAATCTCACCGTGCCGGACCGGGTCGCGGTGGCCGGCATCTCGTACGCCATGGCGGTGCCCACCGGGTACGGCATGTGGCGCGCGGAGCCCGGCCCGGCGCAGGTGGGGCCACTGCCCGGGACGACCTGCCCGCGCGGCAGTTACTTCCTGGCCCTCGCCGGCCCGACCCAGGACGTGACCTACGCCGGCACCTACCAGTCGCTCCTGCTGCACCCGGTGTACCTGGCGGAGCCCACCCCGGTCGACCGGGTGTGCGTCGAGGTGACCGTCGCGGGATCGGGGGTGCTGCGGCACGGCGTGTACGCCCACGATCCGACCACCGGTCGTCCCGCCCTGCTCGGCCCGATCGCCGACTTCGGCAGCGTCGCCGTCACCTCCGTCGGGGTCCGGGAGTCGGTGCTGAGTGTCCCCGTGCTGCTGCCCGCCGGCTGGCACTGGTACGGGCATGTGTGGCAGACCAGCGGTGTCACCCCGCCCACGTTGCGGGCCAGCAGCACCGGCGCGGCCACCGGCCTCAATCTCGGCACCAGTTCGGCGGCGATGACCGGCGACCGGTTCGGTTACGAGGTGACCGGGACGACCGGCGCCCTGGGGGCCATCACCATCGCCGGAGTGCACCAACTGCCGCCACCGCGGGTCGCCTACCGGCGTGCCTGAGCGGGCCGGCGGGACTCAGACCGTCGTCACCCCGTAGATCTTCTTCATCGCCTCGTGCTTCTCCGGGACGGGAAGGTGCCCGATGCCCAGCGACTTGGCCTGCAACCGTTCGAGGTACTCGTCGGTGGTCCGCAGCGGGCGTGCCGGGACACCGGCCGCCACCGTGTTGTCGGGGATGTCGCGCGTCACGATCGAACCTGCCCCGATGACGCACCGGTTTCCGATGGTGACACCGGCCAGGATCATCGACCGCATACCGATGTACACGTCGTCGCCGATCGTGATCGGCGCGGTCCAGTCCAGGTCGGGGTGGTCCTTGCGCAGGATCAGCGTGCCGCCGTCGTGGGTGACGAACTGCACCTCAGAGGTGATGTAGACGTTGTCTCCGATGGTGATCAGCCACGGCTCCGAGCCGAACATCGCCCGGCTGATCCCGTAGAACCGGACCCGTCCGTTCAGCTTCACCCCCAGGGACCGCGCGAAGGCCTCGGGATTCCGGGTGGCGGCCAGGTGGTCCGCGACTCGTCGGACCATCGTGCGAACGCGACTGGGCACCTGCTGTCCTCGCTCATCGGGGCCGGCCGGGGTGGCGGACGACGGACCCGCCCACGCGGACCCGCCACTGCAACGAGCCAGCTCCGGCCGGGGTGACGCGGTCCCGGCCAGCCGCAGGGGCGCGGCCCGCCGGATCAGCCGCAGAACTGTCGGGCGTGGTCCAGCACGTTGGGTTCCCGGAGCTGCTGTCGCCAGAGTCGGTATCGCCGGCCCGCGATCTCCTTCGCCTCGGCGCGCTCCCCGGCGGACCGGTCAGCGAGCCGGTCGAGGGTCTCGCTCAGGCCCGCCGCCGACGCCGGCCGGACCACCGCTCCCCCGCCGGCCGCGATCAGGTCGCTGAACGGCGTCGCGTCGGAGCAGACCACCGGGCAGCCGGATGCGAGGCTCTCCAGGATGACGTGCCCGTAATTCTCGCCAAGGGTCGGAAAGAGGAACGCGTCGTACCGGCTGAAGGTCGCCATCACCTCGTCCGCCGCCAGTTCCCCGAGGTAGCGGACCCGCACATGATCGGGCATCGTGTCGATGAGTCGCCGGCAGCACGCCCAGTACTGCTCGTCCTCCCGCGGACCGTAGATGTCGAACTCCAGCGGGCGGGTGGCGCCGGCGACCGCCTCCAACGCCCTGGTCAGGTTCTTCATCGGGGAGATCCGGCCGACGAACACCAGCCGCAACGGCCCGTCGTGCGCGGCAGCTCGGGGTGCCGGCTGTTCCGGGATGGGGCACTCGTTGCCGTTAACCATGATCTGCGCCCATGGCATGTTCGCGCGGATCTGGTCCTCCTCCAGCCGGCTGCAGGCCTGCCACCGCACGTCGAGCCGGCGCAGCAACGGGGCCCAGACCGCGAGGAAGAGCCGCTTCTTGCGGGCCTTGATGGCGAGCGCGCCGGGCGAGAGCTCGCCGCGCGGGGCCAGCATGATCGAGCGGACCCGCACCAGCCGCAGCGCCACCGCCAGGATCGGCAGCACCGAGAAGAGCGACCAGAGGCTGTTGACGTAGACCAGGTCGAGTGGGCGGGACCGGACGTGCCGCGCCAGTCGCACCCAGTGCCGCAGCGCGAACGTGCCGAGATAGAAAATGGCGCAGCGGTCGTCGCGGCGTACCAACCGCCCGGACAGGCCCGGGTACGGTGTGGACGAGCAGAGGTCCCGGTCCGCGGTGACCAGGGTGACGTCGAGGTCGTCCGGCAGGGTGTCGAGGATGAACCGCAGCGAGCGGATCGGCCCGCCGCCACGAAAGCCCGGCTCGAACACGCGGGCGGTGGCGAGCACCCGGTACCCCGTCGTGGTCGTGGATCGCGCCGTGTTCCTCGGCGTTCCGGTGCTGTCGGGCGCACGCGTCATTGCCAGCTCGTTCACCTTGGGCTCACCTTCCGAAATCCTGTTCCGGCGTCGGTGCGGGCACGTCTGCGCACCTGGAACGCGCGAGGATCGGCCAGGGCGCCGCCGCTCACCCCGTCACCATCGGCACCGGTAACCGGTTCAGATGACGGAGAGCGGCCAGCGTTCTCCGTAGCCGAGGGAGAGCCGCGGTTGACGACCGACGTAGTGATCGTAGGCACCGGCGGGATGGGCCGAGAGGTATATGGGGTAATTCGCCTTTTGAATACCGTTTCGGGCGCTACGGCATCCTGGCGGGTGCTGGGCTTCGTCGACGATTACCCCACCGAGAGAAACGTCGAGTCGGTACACCGCCTCGGCGTCGCCTTTCTCGGTCCGACCCGTTGGCTGGCCGCCCAACCGGCCAGCACCCACGTGGTGCTCGGCGTCGGGCACCCCCGGCTGCGCCGCGAGACCGACCAGACCATCTCCCGGTACGGCCTGCCGGCGGCCACGGTGGTGCATCCGGCCGCGGAGATCGCCCCCGACTGCGTCCACCAGCAGGGACTGTTCGCCGCCGGTGGCGCCCGGGTCACCACGAACGTGCTGGTGGGGCGGCACGTGCACCTCAACCAGAACTGCACGGTCGGGCACGACACGGTGCTCGGCGACTACGTCTCGGTCAATCCGCTCGCCGCGGTTTCCGGGTACTGCCGGCTGGAGGACGGCGTGCTGGTGGGTACCACTGCCGCGATCCTGCCGAAGCTGACCGTCGGCCGGGACGCCACCGTGGGCGCCGGCGCCTGCGTGACCCGCGACGTACCGCCGGGCGTCGTCGTGACGGGTGTGCCGGCCCGACCGGTGGAGCGGTCAGCGGCGGATGCCCGCCCAGTCGTGATGGCGGCGCACGGTCGACAGGATGAAGTCGACGACCCGGCGTGACGTATCGGGGACCTGGTAGTCGAGCGGGCAGGCGACCGAGCCCTCGGCCACCTGCGCCACCACCACCCGGATGGCCTCGACGACCCCGTCCGGATCGAGGCCGGTCATCACGATCGCCCCGCTGTCCAGCGCCTCCGGCCGTTCGATGGACTCGCGAAGGGTCACCGCCGGGAATCCGAGAATCGCGGCCTCCTCGCTGACGGTGCCACTGTCCGAGAGGGCGCATCGGGCGTTGCGTTGCAGGGTCACGTAGTCGAAGAAGCCGAACGGCTCGTGGAACGCCACACCGTCGAGGTGCAGGCCGTCACCGGCGAGCGCCTCCAGCCGCTTGCGCGTACGCGGATGCGTGGAGACCAACAGCGGCAGCCGCCACTGGTCGCGGACCGCCCGCAGGCATTCCAGCAGTCGACGGAGTCGGTCCGGGTGGTCGACGTTCTCCTGCCGGTGCGCGCTGACGACGAAGTAGCCGCCTGGTTCGAGTTCGAGTTGGGCCAGCACGGTGGACCCCTCGATCTGCCGCCGGTAGTGGTCGAGCACCTCCCGCATGGGTGAGCCGGTGTGCAGGATGCGACGCGGGTGCAGCCCTTCGGCGAGCAGGTTGCGCCGGGCGTGCTCCGAGTAGACCAGATTGAAGTCGGCGATGTGGTCGACCATGCACCGGTTGGTCTCCTCCGGCACGTTCAGGTCGAAGCAGCGGTTGCCAGCCTCCATGTGGTACACCGGCACGTTCATCCGCCGGGCCATCAGCGCCGAGATCGCACTGTTGGTGTCGCCGAGCACCAGCAGGGCGTCCGGGCGTAGCTCGGTGATCGCCTTCTCCGTACCGACCAGGACGGCACCCAGGAGGCTGCCGAGAGACTGGGTGTCGGCCCGCAGGAAGACGTCCGGCGCGCGGACCCCCAGTTCGCTGAAGAAGACGTCGGAGAGCGAGGGATCCCAGTTCTGCCCGGTGTGCACCAGGGTGTGGTCCACGGTCCGGTCGAGCGCGTCGATCACCCGGGCCAGCCGGATGATCTCCGGCCTGGTCCCGACGACGGTCATCACGCGGGTCACTTGACGCCTCCTGGTGGCAGTTGGACGGATTCGGCCCGCTGGGCGGGCAGTGGACAGGGCTCCCGATGCGCCGGGTCGTGGATCACCCGCCGGGCCTGATCGAGGACGCTTATCGGCGCCCTGCTCGCCCGCCACCGGCGATAGGCGGCGCCCGCCTCGATCCGGGCCGCGTGTCGCTGCTCCGGGGTGGCGGTCGCCACCTGCGTGACGAGGGCGCCCAGCGCGGCCGCGGTCAGCTCGGTCAGGACCAGTCCGCCGCCGTCGCGCAGCACGCCCGTCCACGGTGTCCGGTCGGAGCAGACCACCGGGCAGCTTGCGGAGAGGCTTTCGGCGATGGCGTTGCCGTAGTTCTCCCCGCGGGTCGGCATGACGAAGGCGTCGTAGCGGGAGAAGGTCGGACAGACCTGCTCGGGCGGCAGCTCACCCCGGTAGCTGACGGCGACCGAGTCGGGCAGCTCGGCCAGGCGCTCCCGGCACCGTCGCCAGTACGCCGGGTCCTCCACCGGGCCGTAGATGTCCAGCCGCACCGGCACCGGCACGAAGGCGAGCGCGGCAAGCACCAGGTCGAGGTTCTTCATGGGCGAGATCCGCCCGATGAAGACCAGCCGCGCGTGGTGGGTCGAGAGCATCTCGACCGGCTCCGTCTGCGGCTCGGGGCCACGACTGACCGCGACGACACCGATCCGCGCCCGGGGCAGCACCCGCTTGATGTCGTTCGCCTCGACCGGCGTGGTGGCGTGCCAGAGCACCCGACGGTCGAGCAGCATCCACCGCCAGGCGGCCAGGAAGATCCGCTTACGGAATCGGTGCACCCGAAGCGCGGCCGCGCCGAACTCACCTCGGGGGGCGACCAGGATGCGGCCCGCCCGTAGCAACCCGAGCCGGGCCGCCGCCATGGGCAGGATGGAGAAGGTCGACCAGACGCTGTTGACGTACAGCAGGTCGAAGCGGTCGGCGCGCAGCGAGCGCCAGAGCGACCGCCACTGCTCCGGCCGACGCACACCGAGATAGAAGACGTTCGTCCGGCCGACCCGGACCCAACGCCCGGAGAGCCCCGGATAGGGGTCGCGGCATCCGAGGTCGCGGTCGCGGGTCAACATCGACGTCTCGATGTCGTCGCTGGCCAGAGCGAGCACTTCGCCAATGGACCGGACCGGCCCTCCGGCCCGCCATCCCGGAGCGAAATAGCCGGCGGTGACAAGAACGCGGAATTTGTTTGCGTTAGCCGATGCGAAGCGTTCCTGGGCGTCCGCCGCGGGGGTGGGGTCGCCAACCATCCGCACTCCTCGCTCGTGCCACAGGATCAATTCACCCAACGATCGAAAGCTCGATACGTGACTGATCCTTCTCTCCACTGAGCTGGGAGGTTGGACGGGAAGAATAAATTCCGCCAGTTACCTGAAACCCGAGTTACGCCGACGTCGCGAGCGATATAAGGAAGCGCGGGGGAAATTGGCCCAGCAGGAGAGGGACTTCATGTCACGAACGGCGCTCATATCCGGTATCACCGGGCAGGACGGCAGTTACCTGTCGGAGTTCCTGCTCGACAAGGGATACACGGTGCACGGCATCAAACGGCGATCGTCCTCTTTCAACACCGAGCGGATCGACCACGTGGACGTTCATCCGCGCAGCGGCGACGCCCGCCTCTTCCTCCACTACAGCGACCTCTCCGACCCGGCCTCGCTGACGGCGCTGATCCGGGACATCCGCCCTCACGAGATCTACAACCTGGGCGCCCAGAGCCACGTCCGGGTGTCCTTCGACATCCCCACGTACACGGCGGACGTCACCGGCCTCGGGGCGCTGCGCATGATGGAGGCGGCCCGCTCCGCCGACATCGGCTGCCGGTTCTACCAGGCGTCCTCGTCGGAGATATTCGGCTCGACCCCACCCCCGCAACGCGAGGAGACCCCGTTCCACCCGCGCAGCCCGTACGCCTGCGCCAAGGTGTACGCCTACTGGTCGGCGGTGAACTACCGCGAGTCCTGGAACATGTTCTGCGCCAACGGCATCTTGTTCAACCACGAGAGCCCGCGCCGGGGTGAGAACTTCGTGACCCGCAAGGTCACCCGGGCGGTGGCCAGGATCGAGGCCGGCATCCAGGACAAGCTCTACCTGGGCAACCTGGACGCCGTTCGGGACTGGGGCTACGCACCGGAGTACGTCGAGGCGATGTGGCTCGCCCTCCAGCGGGACACCCCGGACGACTACGTGGTCGCCACCGGTGAGGGCCACACGGTGCGCGAATTCGTGGAGGCCGCGTTCGACCGGGTCGGGTTGGACTGGCAGCGGTACGTGGAGTTGGACCCCGCCTACTTCCGCCCGGCGGAGGTCGATGCCCTCGTCGGCGACTACTCGAAGGCCCGGCGCGCCCTGGGGTGGGCCCCGAAGACGCTCTTCAGCGACCTGGTCCGGATCATGGTCGACGCCGACCGGCAACTGCTCGAGGACGAGCGGATGGGGCGACTGATCCGGGTGGACCGGTGAGGGTCGCGGTCGACGCCGCACCCATCCGTCCCGGTCACGCCGCAGGGCTGGAAGCCTTCACCTACGGACTGTTGACCGGCATGGCCGCCGACGACTCCTGCGAGCTGCGGGTGAACGTCCTGCGGGGCACGCTGGACCAGTGGCGGGAACAGGTGCCCGTCGCGCGCATCGGCTGGACCGAGGTGACCCAGCCGCTGCGCTCCGACAACCCCACCGGCCAATTGCTGCGCAGGTGGACACCGACGGTGGTGCGCAACTCCCGTACGGTCCGCACGGCGGTCAACGCGGTCCGGCAACGCTCGGTCGTACGGCATGCCGACACCGACGTCACCCTGTTCCCGTTCCACTCTGCCCCGATCGGGTCGGGCCCCTCGGTCGTCGTCCTGCACGACACACGCCACCTGCGGACCGAGTTCCACGCCCCCGGCTTCGCGGCGGTCGTCCGGGAGAACGTGGCCCGCGCGGCGGCGATCGTGGTCACCTGGCCCCATCCGTACCGGGAAACCCTGCGTCTCTTCCCGGAGGCCGCGGAGCGGACCGTGCTCATCCCGACCCCGGCGTTCCAGCCGGCGCCGGAACGCGCGCACGCGCGGCCCGAACCGGGGCTGCTGGTCTACCCGTCGTCCACCGCGGAGCACAAGAACCACGCCACGCTGCTGGAGGCGATGGCGCTGCTGCCCGACTGCCGCCTGATCTGCCCGGGGCCACTGGTCGAGCCCGAGGCGAGCCGACTGCTCGCCCGCGCCGCGCAGGCCGACCTGCGCGGCCGGGTGTCGTTTCCCGGCTTCGTCAGCCTCGACGAGCTGAACGCCATCTACGCGAGGGCGGACGCGGTGGTCGTACCCTCGCTCTGGGAGGCGGCCAGCGGCGCGATGCTGGAGGCGTTCACCTGGGGTCTCCCGGTCGCCTGCGCCGACGTCGAGCCGCTGCTCGACCAGTTGGAGTTCAACCACGCCGAGGCGGCGGTCTTCCGGGCGCGGGATCCGCGGTCCCTGGCCGACGCGGTCCGGCACCTCCTCGACGACCGGGAGCGCTATGCCGCGGCCTCCCGGCGGGCGAACGACCGGCTGGCCGCTCGCACGTGGGCGGCCACCGGCCGCGACTACCTGGACGTCCTCGCCTGGGCGGCGCGGGGCGGATCAGGCCCGGTGCCCCGCTCCCCCTTCGTCACGGCGGCGAACGACGCCGCGCCCAGCGGAGGTGACGGGCCATGAGCATCGCGGACGACACCTATCCGGTGGCCCGACCGAGCCTCTCCACGTTGGAGGAGCGGTACGTTCTGGACGCCCTGCGGAGCGGGTGGATCTCCTCGCAGGGTCCGTACCTGCGGGACTTCGAGGAACGGTTCGCCAGTCGCTGCGCCGCCGGCACCGCGCTGACGACGAGCAACGGCACGGTCGCGCTGCACCTGGTCCTGGCGGCGGCGGGCATCGGGCCGGGGGACGAGGTGGTCGTCCCCGCGCTGACGTACGTGGCGACGGCCAACGCCGTGGCGTACTGCGGTGCGCGGGCCGTCTGTGTGGACGTCCTGGCGGAGAGCTGGTGCGTCGACCCGGCGGCGGTACGCGCCGCGATCGGCCCGCGTACCCGGGCGGTCATCGCCGTCGACCTGTATGGACATCCGGCCGACTACTCCGCCCTGCGGCAACTCTGTGACCAGCACAATCTGCTCCTGGTCGCCGACGCGGCAGAGTCGTTCGGCGCCACCCTCGACGGGCGGCCCACCGGCTCACTCGCCGACGTCACGACCTTCTCGTTCTTCGGCAACAAGGTGCTCACGTCCGGCGAGGGCGGCTGCGTGACCACCTCCGACGCGGCCCTCGCCGAGCGGATGCGTCTCCTCCGTAACCAGGGCATGGATCCGCACCGTCGGTACTACTTCCCGGTGCTCGGCTACAACTACCGGATGACGAACCTGTGCGCCGCGGTGCTCTGCGCCCAACTGGAGCGCGCGGACGAGATCCTCGCCCTTCGGGACCGGGTCATCGCCGGTTACGAGGAGCAGTTGGCCGACGAGCCGACGCTGTCGGCGCAGCCGGTGGCCGCCGGAGTCCGCCGCGCGCCCTGGATGGCGGCCTTCCTCGTCGGGGCCGAGGGGGACGCCACGTCCCGGGACGCGCTGGCCCGTGCGCTCACCCGGCTCGGCGTGGAGACCCGCCCGTTCTTCGTGCCGATCCCGGACCTGCCGGCGCATCACGATCCGGGCGCGGACTGTCCGGTCACCGAGGACCTGAGTCGGCGCGGCCTCAATCTGCCCACGTACGCCGATCTGAGCGAGCCGGCGGTCAAGGCCGTGGTGGAGCGCGTCCGCGCCGCCCTGGCGACCATCGCCTGACCCGCCGCCGGACCGGCGCCCGACCGGGTCGGCGCCGGTCCGGCGGTCAGACCGGTCAGACCGGTTGGACCGCCGGTGGACGGTCGGCCGCACGGTCGGCCAGCAGCAGGAGATAGCTGCCGCCCCAGGCGACCGCGCTGGCCAGGGCCAACAGGACCAGCGCGCCGGCCGCACCGGGCGCGCCGAACAGAACCGCCCCGGCGACGACCGCCGGCACGCGCAGCCCGCCGAGCAGGAGGCCGAGTACGATCGCCCGCCGGCTCGCCCGTTCGATCCGCAGCCCGGCGAAGCCGATGGTGGCCGGCACGGCGAGCAGGCTCTCCAGCGCGAGCAAGACCAGCAGGCTCCGGGCGACGCTCCAGTTGGAGCCGAGCAGCTCCCTGCCGACCGCGTCCGGCAGCAGGGCGACCGCGACTGTCAGCGGCCCGATGGCGGCGGCCACCAGCAGTGCCAGCCGGACAGCCGCCCGGGTCCGCACCGTGCGGGACTCGGCCCGGGTGCGGGCCAACTGCGGCAGGACCAGCGTGGCCGCCGTGGACAGCACCAGGTTGACCGGCCCCAGCAGCGTGCGCCCGGCGCTCAACGCACCGACCACCGCCGTGCCGGCGACCAGCGCCACCGCGGTCAGCGCCAGCTGCGCGGACCCGTTGGTCAGCAGGAACTGCGTACCGAATCCCACCGCGACGCGGGTCTCCGCTCGGCCGACGCGCCAGCCGGGCACCAGCGCGTACCCGCGCCGAGCCGCGACGACCAGGCCGATCAGCGCGCCGCCGCCGCCCCACAGGGCGAAGACAGATGGCGGGTCGATCACCCGGAACAGGCCGGCCAGCACGGCACACCCGGTGAGCGCGGCCCACGTGATCTCCTGGGCCATCGCCGCCGAGGGAGCGCCGATGCCGACGGCGACCGCCTTGGTGTAGTCGTAGAGGGCCAGACCGGGCAGGGCGAGGCCCGCGAACAGCAGGTAGGGCGAGCCGTACGCCACGCCGGCCGCGCAGACGAGGGTGCCACCGACGAGGCCGAGCAGGATCGCCCGCCGGGAGGCCGACGCGACCCCGACGCCGGTGGCCAGCACGGTGTCGGTCACGGTGCTCCGGACCAGCCCGGAGCCGACGATGTAGAACGAGAACGCCAGGGCGAACTGGCCCAGCCCACCGACCGACTCCAGTCGGGTCACGGTGATCGCCAGCAGCAGGTTGCCGCCGCTGGAGAGCCCGCCGACGACGAGCGCGAGCAGCGCCCGACGTCCGGTCCGTGGACCCTCTCGGGCGTCGGCGCGACCGACCGCGTGCCGGCCCACCCGTACGGTCACCGGCGCGCGGCCGGGATCGCGGGTGTTCGACCGGGCTCCGGGCGCCTGCGGGCCCCGTGCAGCGAGCGGCGGCTGAGCGCCAGGAGGACGAAGACCGGGATCGCCGCCACCACGTGTTGCAGGAAGCTGATCGTGGAGTCCGGGTAGGTGTTGGACCAGAGCAGCGGGTCGAAGAGCACCAGGCAGAAGAGGCTCAGCCGGATCGGGCCGGGTGCGCCCCGCCAGCGCAGCAGCACCGCCGCCACCGCGGCCCAGAACGCGTGCACGGCGACCACGCCGGCCGGACCGTCGAAGAACCAGATGTTGCCCAGCAGCAGGAATGTGTAGGCCGACGTCGGGCCACCGCCGATGTACTGGTTGATCCGCTGCCCGGTGGAGATCGCCGGACGGTCCGGATCGAGCACCCGGGGCACCAGCCCGTACCGCAGGTAGTCGGTGGCCACGGGCTGGCCCAGGTCGACCGGGACGTCGAAGCCCGCCACCACACTGAGCTGGCTGTCCAGCCGCAGCCGGTCCGTGGCGGTGACCTTGGTGTCCACCGCGACGCCGCGATCCTCCCGGATGCTGTTGCGCTGCTCGAACACCGCCGGCCACGCGAGGAAGACCACGACCGCGCAGAGCACCAGGTAACGCAGCCGGAAGACGCCGCAGAGCGCCCCGGTGGCCGCCATGAAGAACACCAGCGCGACAAGCGGAGCGGTGAGGGCCGTCAGTACCGCGACGTAGATTTCCGCGCCGACGAGGACGGCCAACCAGCCGTACAGCTTCGTCCGCGACAGCCGACCACTCAGATGGCTGGCCACCAGCAACGCGAAGCCCAGAGCCGTCCAGCCGGAGAAGAGCGTGCTCACCATGGCGAGCGGTCCGTCGGACAGATCGCCGGAGATCTGGTTGACGATGCTGCCCCGACCGAGGTACGCCGCGAGCAAGTTCGCGGCGACGCTGGTGAGCGTGACCACGATGGCGATCGGGTACAGCCACGGATAGCGGGCGTGGGCGCGCCGGAAGCCGTCGCGCCAGCGCGGGTCGGGACGGCCGAACAGGCTGGCCATCGTCTCCACGGCGACACTGCCCAGCAACGCGAGCCCGACCAGATAGACGATGAAACCGGTCTCCGGATTCCGGTAGTAGACCGCCATCGGCAGGATCAGCAGCGCGTACGGGGCGAGCACGACGACGGTCACCGGATAGCAGCGGAGCAACCGACCGACGAGGTCCCGGTGGGCGCCCGAAGCCCTGTTCCCAGGTGGGTGGTCCGTCCGCGCCTCGGTCGCACCGGTCGCCCCGCCGGGGAAGAGGGCAGCCCCGGGCCAGGTCATTGCGCGCGGGCCCCCTTCGAGATGCGGATGGTCGCTCCTGACCCAACGAGCCAACCGACCGGGCGAAACGCCCTTGCGGACGCGAGCCTCGCGCGTAGACCCGTCGGACTTCCCGACCATAAATCAGACAACCGGTCATAGAAATGTGAAAACCGGATTCGGCGCCGCATATTCCGCTAAGCAGGTAGCGGATGGCCGTGGCCCCCTGACCTGCCCTGGGTCATCTTCGGCCACGGACAGGACAGGGAGTCGTAGATGCCCCCGGAGATGCAACGGGTTGAGCCAACGGCGTCAACAGCCACCGGCCGGGCCAGGGTGAGCCGCCGTCGGACTGCCATCTTCCTCGCCGCCGACGCCCTCGGCTGGGTCGGCGGGTTCACGGTCGCGGGCTGGGCCAGGTACGAGATGGCCCTCACCGTCGACCAAGCGGTCAATGCGGTACTGCTCGGTGGCGGTGCCGCCGTGCTGCATGTCGGAGTCAGCGCACTGCGTCGTATTCGTTCCGGTCGTCAGCCTCTCGGCACCGTCGAGGAAGTCCGTGGACTCGCCGGCACCACCGCCACCACGGCCGCGATCGTCCTCGTCGCCCTCCTCTCGATGGGCGAACGCCCAGTGCCGGCCAGCACCCCCGTGATCGGTGCCGCACTGGCGCTGCTGCTGATGCTCAGCTGCCGTCTTCTGCACCGCCACCGGCGCGACCGCGCGATGCGACCCGATGCCCGCTCGGCCACCCCGGTGCTCCTCTTCGGTTTCGGCGAGGCCGGGCAGGGGCTGGTACGCGCGATGCTCAGCGACCCGAAGGGCCGCTACCTTCCCGTCGGCGCGCTCGACGACGATCCGGGCAAACACGACCTGCGCATCGCAGGTGTCCCGGTGCTCGGCGGCCGGCAGCACCTCGTCGAGGTGATCGAGCGCACCGGCGCCACCACTGTCATCTTCGCCGTGGCGAACGCCGACGCCATGCTGATCCGGGAGGTGCGGGAGGCGACCCTACGCACGGGGGCGGCGTTCAAGGTGCTGCCGCCGGTCCGGGAGTTGGTGGATCACCGGATCACCGTCAGCGACGTACGGGACGTCCAGATCAGCGACCTGCTGGGCCGCCGGCAGGTGGTCGGCGACCTGACCCTGGACGATAACGGGCTGACCGGCCGACGTGTTCTGGTCACCGGTGCCGGGGGTTCGATCGGATCGGAGCTGTGCCGACAGATCATGCGCGCCAACCCCGGTGAGCTGATGATGCTGGACCGGGACGAGTCGGCCCTGCACAGCCTCCAGATGTCGCTCACCGGGCGCGCGCTGTTGGACGGCCCCGAACTCATTCTCGCCGACCTACGGGACGACGAAGGTGTACGCCGCATCATGCGGGAACGCCGCCCCGAGATCGTCTTCCACGCGGCCGCGTTGAAGCATCTGACCCTGCTGGAACGCCACCCGGGTGAGGCGGTCAAGACCAACGTCTGGGGGACGCTCACCGTCCTGGACGCCTGCCGGGATGTCACCCGCTTCGTCAACATCTCCACCGACAAGGCCGCCAACCCGATAAGCGTGCTCGGCTACTCGAAGCGCATCACCGAGATGCTGACCGCGCACGCCGCCGCCACGTACCCGGGCACCTTCCTGAGCGTCCGGTTCGGCAACGTCCTAAGCAGCCGGGGATCCGTGGTGACCGCCTTCCAGCGGCAGATCGAGGCGCGACAGCCCCTGACCGTCACCGACCCGCACGTGACCCGGTACCTGATGACGGTGCAGGAGGCGGTACACCTGGTTCTCCAAGCGGCGGCCATCGGGCGCGGCGGGGAGGCCCTGGTCCTCGACATGGGCGAACCGGTACGGATCGACGATCTCGCCCGGCGCATGGTGGAGCAGGCGGCCAGCCCGGTCCCGATCGTCTACACCGGGCTACGACCCGGGGAGAAGCTGCACGAGGACCTGTTCGGCAAGGGGGAGGCGGACCGCCGGCCGCTGCACCCGCTGATCTCGCACGTGACGGTACCGGTCCTGGACCCCTTCGAGGTGAGTGGACTGGACCCGTTCGACGAACCCGACAAGGTCACCGACCAGCTAGCCCGGCTCTGCGGCATCCTGCCCGGTCCGTTCTCCGACCGCCGCACCGGGATTCCGCTGGCCCGCTGACGCCGTCGCAACCGGGGCCGGCGCACACCCCGCGTCGGCCCCGGCGCGAGCTGACGGAGCCTTCCCACCCGACCCGCCACCCGTCACAGTTGGCTCCAGCATCGACGCGGACAGCAACGACCCGCCCATCGACCGATTGACATCAATCACGCCACACCGAAAGCTCGCGCCTACAGGTCCTTCACCCAAGGAGGCGCGATGAGACCGAGACGACTGGCGATCGCCAGCGTGGTCACCCTGCTCGGCGCACTCGCATTAACCCCGCCGGCAAGCGCGAAGCCACCGTCCGAACCGGGCGCCCGCGACGGCCTGGAGGTCTACGTCGGCACGGTCGACGCGAAACAGCGGGACCAGCTACGCGCGGCGGGGGTCGACCTCGGCCACGACGCGAAGACCGACTCGACCGGCAGGACGACCGTCGAGACGGTGCTCAGTCGCCGGCAGGCGAAGCGGCTGACCGACCAGGGCGTCCCGTTGTCGGTGAAGAAGGTGCGCGGCAAGGACGCGTCCCAGGCGCTGCGGGAGCAGGCGGCGGCGGGCTGGACGGCGTTCCGGCCCTACGGGGAGCCGGGCGGTCTGCGCGACGAGTTGAACGCCACGGCGGCCCGCTATCCCAAGCTGACCAAGGTGGAGACGATCGGCCGTACCCAGCAGGGCCAGCCGATCGTCGCCGTGAAGGTCACCAAGAACGCGCGGACCGTCGCGGACGGGAAGCGGCCAGCCGTGCTCTACGCCGGCGCGCAGCACGCCCGTGAGTGGATCACGCCGGAGATGACCCGTCGACTGATGCACCACGTGCTCGACAGCTACGGCACCGACCGGGAGATCACGAAACTTCTGGACACGACCGAGCTGTGGTTCCTGCCGGTGGCCAACCCGGACGGCTACGACTTCACCTTCACCACCGGCAACCGGCTGTGGCGCAAGAACCTGCGGGACAACAACGGCGACGGGCAGATCACCTCCGGCGACGGCGTGGACCTCAACCGCAACTTCGCCTACAAATGGGGGTACGACAACGAGGGCTCGTCACCGGAGCCGAACAGTGAGACCTACCGGGGTCCGGGCCCCAACTCGGAGCCGGAGACCAAGGCCCTGGACCAGCTCTTCAAGCGGGTCGGGTTCGAGTTCTTCGTCAACTACCACTCGGCGGCCGAGCTGCTGCTCTACGGGATCGGCTGGCAGGTGAGCACCCCCAGCCCGGACGACGAGATCTACAAGGCGATGGCCGGGGACGACGCGCACCCGGCGGTGCCCGGTTACGACCCCGACATCTCCGCCGAGCTGTACACGACCAACGGTGACACCGACAGCCACGCCACCGTCCGGTACGGCGCGCTGGGCTTCACCCCCGAGATGTCCACGTGTGAGGCCGCCTCGGCGGTCGACCCGGACGACGAGTGGCGCCCGGAGGACTGCGTCAGCGGCTTCATCTTCCCCGACGACGAGACGTTGATCGCTGGTGAGGTGAGCAAGAACCTGCCGTTCGCGCTCGCCGTGGCCAAGTCGGCGGCGCACCCGGACGAGCCGGTGTCGGTGGTCGGCCGGAGCACCCCGGACTTCGTGGTGGACGCCTTCGACACCTCGTACGGGCGCACCCAGCAGGTCGCCGCCATCACCCGGCGGGCGCTGAAGAACGTGAAGATGCACTACACGGTCAACGGCGGGCGACCGAAGAACGTCGCGGTCCGCGAGTGGCGCGGAGGCGAACGGTACGGCGACACTCACGACGACTACTACGCGGAGCTCCGCGGCACGGTCGGCGGCACGAAACCGGGTGACCGGGTGGAGGTCTGGTTCACCGGCAACAAACCCCGGTCCGGGGTGGTCGCCAGCGAACACTTCACCTACCAGGTGCACACCGACATCGGCGGCGACGTGCTGGTCCTCGCGATGGAGGACGTCACCGGCCTCAGCCCGACACAGACCGGCACCACCGCCAAGTACGCCGACGAGGTCGCGGCATCGTTGAGCGCCGCCGGCCGCAGCAGCGACGTGTACGACTTCGACGCGATGGGCCGCAAGGCGCCCCATCCGCTGGGCGTGCTGTCGCACTACAAGGCGGTGGTGTGGGAGACCGGCGACGACGTGATCATGCGCTCCCCCGGCCAGGTTGCCGGCACCGCGGCCAAGGCGGCGCTGGACACCGAACTGGCCGTGCGGGACTACCTCAACGAGGGTGGCAAGCTCCTGGTCAGCGGCCAGTACGCGCTGTACGCCCAGGGCGCCAACGGTTCGTACGTCTACCACCCGGACGCGCCGCCGGAGTGCACCAACGCCGACGATCCGGCCTGCCTGCCGCTGCTGAACGACTTCCAGCAGTACTGGTTGGGAGCGCACACCTACGTCAGCGACGGCGGTACCGCGCCGGAGGGAGAGCCGTTCCCGGTCGCCGGCCGCGACGGCACGTTCACCGGCTTCAACGGGCAGCTCAACGCGGCCGGTTCGGCGGAGAACCAGGGGCACACCGCGTCGTTCCTGACCACGTCGAGTTTCCTGCCGCCGGACGAGTTCCCGCAGTTCGCCAGCTCCGCGCCGGTGGGCTGGACCCGACCGGGCGGCGCGCCGTTCGACCCGCGTACGGGTGAGTGGTACCTGTACAGCGGGCAGGCCAACGAGTCGTACAAACGGCTCACCCGCACGGTGGACCTCAGCGGGGCGACCAGCTCAGAGCTGCGCTTCTTCACCTCGTACGAGATCGAGCAGAACTGGGACTTCCTCTTCGTCGAGGCCCACGAGGTGGGCAGCGACAACTGGACGACACTGCCGGACGTCAACGGCAAGACCAGCACGGTCACCGGGGAGAGCTGCGCCTCGGGTTGGGGCCAACTGCACCCCTTCCTCGCCCACTACCAGGGCGCGGGCTGCTCCCCCTCGGGGAGCACCGGAAGCTGGAACGCGGCGACCGGGACGTCGAGTGGGTGGAAGGAGTTCGTGGTCGACCTGACCGCGTACGCCGGCAAGCAGGTCGAGGTGTCAATCACGTACGCCTCGGACTGGGGGGCCCAGGGGCTCGGGGTCTTCCTGGACGACGCCCGGGTAATTGTCGACTCCGCGACCGTGGCGGAGACCTCGTTCGAGTCCGCCGACCTGGGCGGCTGGACGGTGGCCGGGCCGCCGGCCGGCTCCGGCGGCAACGCCAACGACTGGTCGCGCAGCCAGCAGGCGTTCGAGGAGGGCTCCGTGGTGGTCACCGGGGACACGGTGTACCTGGGCTTCGGGTTGGAGGGCCTCTCCCCAGCGACCCGCGATGACCTGGTCGCCCGCTCGTTGACCCACCTCACCGGTCAACGCCGCCCCTGACGGCGGCGAGGTGCGCCGGCGGTCCACGGACCGTCGGCGCACCTTCGGCGTACGCCGGGTGCGCCCCGCACCGATGTGATGAGCTGGACGGGTGTCGGGGCTGGGACTTGTGCTGCACCCCACCCGGGATGTCACCGAGGTGGTCGAAATCATCGAACGGTGGGCGACGCGTCACCGCAAGACGCTGTACGTGTCCGAGGAGGACCAGCACCGCGTCCCGTCCTCTGTCGAACCGGTGCCGGCGGACCAGGTGGCATCCCGCGCCGACGCGTTGATCAGCATCGGCGGTGACGGCACGATGCTGGGTGCGCTGCGCTCCGCCGTCCGCGACCCGAAGCCGGTGCTCGGCGTACACCTGGGTCGTCTGGGGTTTCTGGTCGAGATCGAACCGCCGGGACTGCCCGACGCGCTGAGCCGGCTGCTGTCGAAGGACTTCACCGTCGAGTCGCACGCGTGTCTCGCCTGCGACGTGTGCGGTGACGACGTCGTCGCATTCAACGACATCGCGCTGGTCCGCCAGCCGGGCGCCGGTTTCGTCAGCGTCACGCTCGCCATCGACGGCCAGCAGTACGGCTACTACCGCAGCGACGCCGTGGTGGTCAGCACCCCGATCGGTTCGACGGCGTACAGCTACGCGGCCGGCGGTCCACTGATCTCCCCGGCGGCGGACTCGGTGGTGATCACGCCGGCCGCGCCGATGGCCGGTATCTCCCGTGCCGTGGTGCTCTCCCCGGACGAGAAGATCCGGTTGGAGCTACAGCCCAACTCGTCGCCGGTCGTCGTGGAGATGGACGGTCTGGTCTTCCGCGACGCGGCGACGGAGGGGGCGGTGGACATCTCGTACCGCCGCGACGCCGGCCTGGTGGTCCGCTTCGACCCGCTGCGCTACCAGGAGCGCAACCAGTTGAAGATGACCCTGCTCGACCTGCCGTTCCTCCCCGAGCAACTCCGCGAACTACTCCCCGAAGAACTCCGCCGCCGCAGCCAGGAACTCCCCCCACCCGCCGACCCCCCACCCTGCTGACCCCCCACGCCCACCACCCCTGCCGCGCCCCCCACCCCCACCGCACCTGCCGCGTGATCAAGAGGTTTGCGTCACGA
>NZ_JBFAOC010000021.1:0-115703 GCF_040675055.1 Micromonospora sp. NPDC049662 | reverse complement strand
GCCAACGCGCTGTCGACAGCGGCGAACCGCATCTCGTACCTGTTCGACCTCCGCGCAGCGCCGCGACGGCGAGCACGGCGGTCGCGGCGGCCCACCAGGGCAGGGTACGGCGGAGATCGACTGCCATGGAACGCTCCTCGCGGTCGGTGGCGCTGCTGACGAACCCGGGTCGGTGCGCTCGCAGGCACCCTCGGGGCCCGCGCGCGGGCTGACGATAGCGACCGACGCGCACGGCCGCGCAACGGCCGGATGAACAAATGATCTTCGTCTCCGACGTGTCGCATCGCGGTCTCACGGCCTGGCCGGACCGGTCACGCCGGATCGCTTGCCAAGCCGTCCAGGCGACGCAGCGCCCGCCGGGCGGTGTCCTGGTCGGCGGGCAGCAGCGGCAGTCGGACCGCCGGGGTCGGAATGCGTCCCCGCGCGTGCAGCACCGCCTTGATGACGGTCGGGTTGGGTCCGGCGAACAGCGCGGCCGACAGGCCCGCGAGTCGATGACCGAGCGACCGCCCACGGACGACGTCACCCGCCTGCCAGTGGGTGACCAACCGGACGAACTCGGCCGCCGCGACCTGGGCCGAGGCCGCGATGGCACCGTGCGCGCCGAGGGCCAGCAGCGGCGAGAGGAGCGGATCTTCACCACCGAGTACGGCGAAGCCGGGCGGAAGGTCGGCGAGGAGGTCGATCGCGTCCGCGTCGATCCCACCCGTGGCGTACTTGACGCCGACGACGCCCGGCACCTCGGCGAGCCGGCGGAGATCGTCGGCGTCGAGTTGCTGCCCGGTCCGGTACGGGACGTGGTAGACGACCAGCGGCACCGGGCTTTCCTCGGCGAGGTGGGCGAAGTGGGCGAGCACTCCGGCAGCGCCCGGCCGCAGGAACGGGGGTACCAGGCTCAGGGCCGCCGTCACCTCGGGCCGCTCCCTGAGGGCGCGTACCGCCGCGACGCTGTTGGCGCCGACGAGCAGGCGCGCGCCGCGTTCCCGGCACACCGCGGCCAGGACGTCGAGGACCACGCTCTGCTCCTCGTCGCTGAGGGCGGCCGGCTCGCCCGTCGTGCCCAACGCGACCACGCCGGCCGCGCCGGCGTCGAGCGCGTCGAAGGCCAGGGTGGTCAGCGCGTCGACGGCGACGGCTCCGGACCTGTCGAACGGGGTGATCAGGGGCACGTACAGGCCGGTCAGGGTCATGCCTTCACTCTCGACGGACCGAACCAGGTAGGTCCAGTTCCGATTACTCACGCAATACCTAAGCTGAGCTGATGCTTGACGTCCGTCGCCTCGTTCTGCTGCGGGACCTGGCCCGTCTCGGCACCATCGCCTCGGTCGCGCGGGCACACGCCTACACGCCGTCCGCCGTGTCGCAGCAACTGGCCGCTCTGCAACGGGAGGCCGGCACCCGGCTGCTGGAGCGCACCGGCCGCCGGGTCACCCTCACGCCGACGGCGACCGCGCTCGTACGGCACAGCGAGGTCATCCTGGCCGCGCTGGAAGCCGCCGACGCGACCCTCGCGGCCGCCCGGACGGGACTGCGCGGGAGCGTACGCATCGGCGCCTTTCCCAGCGCCGTCCGCACCCTGCTCCCGGCGGCGCTGGTCACCCTGGCCCGCGACCATCCGGCGCTCGACCTGATGATCACCGAGTTGGACCCGGTCGACGTGCCGGCCGCCCTGCGGGGCCGGCAGCTCGACGTCGCGCTGCTGCACGACTACGACATCGCGCCGGTCGCGCCCGATCCGGCGCTGGACTCCATCGCGCTGCTGGAGGAGACCGTCTACCTCGCCGTACCCCCTGGGGTCGTGCCGGACGGCGGCGGCGCCGATCCGGTCGGCGAGGCGCGCGACGCGCAGTGGATCGTCGGCACGCCCGGGACGCTCTGCCACTCGGTCGCGCTGCACGTCTGCCAGCTGGCGGGCTTCGCCCCGGCGGTACGGCACCACGTCGACGACTTCACCGCCATGCTCGCCCTGGTCGCGGCGGGTGAGGGGGTCGGGCTCGTGCCACAGCTCGCCATCACGCGGCCCTCCGCGCAGGTTCACCTCCTCCCGCTGGCCCTGCGCCGTCGCACGAGAGTCGCCTACCGCAGGGGTGCGGGTGAGCACCCCGCGGTGCTGGCGTGCGTCTCCGCGCTACACAGAGCCACCACCGCCCTGCCCAGCGGAGTTCCGATTGACAGTTGATCGACGTACTGCTATCTGTTAATACAGTTTCCTGATATTCGGGGTGCCCCGGCGCCCTCCCCCACGCCGGGCACCCGACCGGTCGGCGGCCTGCCGCCCCTTTCCCCCGAGGAACACCATGGTGCGTAAGAGAACAGCCGCCTACGCCGTGGGCACCCTGCTGATCGGCGTCGCGGCGGTCGGCTACGGCCTGCCGTCGGCCAGCGCCGCGACCGCCGGCCCGATCACCGGCCTGGCCGGCAAGTGCGTCGACGTGGCCGGCGCGAACTCGGCCAACGGCACAGCGGTGCAGCTCTACGACTGCAACGGCAGCGCGGCCCAGACCTGGACGGTGGGCAACAGCGACAGCTCGATCCGCGCGCTCGGCAAGTGCCTCGACGTCACCGCCGCGTCGACCACCAACGGCGCCAAGATCCAGCTGTACGACTGCAACAACACCGGGGCCCAGAAGTGGACCGCCGGCAGCGGTGGCGCCCTCGTCAACACCGCCTCCGGCAAGTGCCTCGACGTGACCGACCGGAGCACCGCGAACGGCGCCCGGCTACAGATCTGGACCTGCGGCGGCACCACCAACCAGCAGTGGACCCTGCCCGGCGGCGGCACCCCCACCCCCACGCCGACCGCCAGCGGCTCCACCGGCACCAACCTGGACGACCCGGCGAAGAAGGACGTCGCCATGCAGCTCGTCTCGGCGGCGGAGAACTCCTCGCTCGACTGGCGCGCCCAGTTCTCCTACATCGAGGACATCGGCGACGGTCGCGGCTACACCGCCGGCATCATCGGCTTCTGCTCCGGCACCGGCGACATGCTCGAACTCGTCCAGGCGTACACGAACACCAAGCCCGGCAACGTGCTCGCTGGCTACCTGCCGGCGCTGCGCGCCGTCAACGGCACCGCGTCGCACTCGGGCCTCGACCCGAACTTCACCCGCGACTGGCGCACCGCCGCCAACGACTCCGTGTTCCGGGCCGCGCAGGAGGCCGAGCGGGACCGGGTCTACTTCAACCCGTCGGTCCGCGACGGCAAGAACGACGGGGTACGCGCACTCGGCCAGTTCGCCTACTACGACGCGGCGGTCATGCACGGGTACGAGGGCATGCGTCAGATCCGCAGCCGCGCCCTCACCCGCGCGAAGCCCCCGGCGCAGGGCGGCGACGAGCGGACCTGGCTCAACGCGTTCCTTGACGAGCGGGTCATCGAGATGAAGAAGGAGGAGGCCCACTCGGACACCTCCCGCGTGGACACCGCCCAGCGGGTGTTCCTCAACAACGGCAACTTCAACCTGAACACGCCGTTGACCTTCGCCGTCTACGGCCAGCAGTTCCGCATCAACTGACCCGCCGGCGGCGCATCGCGCGGTGACGACATCGATCGCGCCGCCACCCCTGCCTCGAAGGGGCACGGGTGGCGGCGCGATCATCGTCCGGGCCGCCGGCCCCATGCAGCGCTACGGTGCCACGGTGGTGGTCAACACGGTGGAGAAGTTCGGCGCGGACGATCTCCTCGAACGTGCGTGGGATCTGCCGACAGCGGTCAGCGAATCGCTTCGTCCGCTCGTTCAGATGACGCCTGAGGGCTGGGTCGTGGACGCGTGGCCCATGACGGCGCAGCTTGCTGCGATCGTGCAACCGTGGGTGGACGAACCCGTCGATGTGGAGTCAGGCTGCTGGTTCGTCAGCTCCGCGCGGCATTGACGCGATGCCGGCAGCACGCCGCCAGCGGCCACTTGACGCTCCTGCGAGCCGTCCGTCGCCGGCTGCCGAGGATCGGCACCGTCCGGACATCCAATCGATCATGATTACTGGGGTTGTCGTACACCTGTTCTAATGTCAGGTCATGGTCGAGGAGCTGACGCAGGCAGACGCGGCGGTCGCCGCCTGCCTCGACGCGTCCGCCTGGAGCCTCGCCGAGCACGAACTCGTCGCCGCGCTCGACGCCGCGCACCGCCTCGCGCAACGGCTCGCCGCGCTCCAACTGACCCTCGTTCGCGAGCTGGACGGTCGGGGCATCGCCCGCGCCCACGGCGCGTCCGGCACCGCCGTCTGGCTCCGCGAACGCCTACGCCTCACGATTCCGGCGGCCCGACGGCTCGTCGACCTCGCCGCCGCCCTCGACAACGGCCACAACGGCGGAGTCCGGCAGGCGTTGGCCGACGGGAACATCACCGCCGAGCAGGCCCGCGTCATCACCGACACCGTCACCACGGTGCACGACAGCGCCGGCTCGACAGCCGCCGACAAGGCCGTCGGCGTCCTCATCGAATGGGCCGGGCAGTTCGACCCGACCCTGCTGCGCAGGTTGAGCACGCGCATCCTCGACCACGTCGCCCCCGACGTCGCCGAGGCCGCCGCGAAGGCCGCGCTGGAGGCCGACGCCCGCCGCGCCGACCGCGATCGGCACCTGACCGTTTCCGAGCAGACCGACGGTCGGCTGAGACTCGCCGGCACCCTCGACGTCGAGACCGCCGGACTGCTCCGCGCCGCCATCGACCCGCTCAGCGGTCCCAGCGGCCCAGACGACACCCGTACGCCGGGCCAACGCCGCCACGACGCCCTCGCGGACGTCTGCCGACTCGCCCTCCGCACGGGCGACCTACCGGCGAACGGCGGTGAGCCCGCCCAGATCGTCGTCACCACCGGCTACGACGCCCTGAGTCAGCAGCTCGGCGCCGGCACGCTCGACACCGGGCTCTCCCTGACCCCGCAGACGGTACGTCGGCTCGCCTGCGACGCCGCCATCCTCCCCGCCGTTCTGGGCGGCAATGGCCAACCACTCGATGTCGGCCGGCAACGCCGCCTCATCACCGGTCCCCTGCGGCGCGCCCTCGTGCTTCGCGACCGTGGCTGCGCCTTCCCCGGCTGCGACCGGCCACCGCGCTGGTGCGACGCCCACCACGTCCGTCACTGGGCCGATGGCGGCGACACCTGTCTCACCAACGCCGTCCTGCTCTGCGGCCACCACCATCGCCACGTACACAAGGGAGAATGGACGGTCCGGCTCGGCAGCGACGGCCGACCGATGTTCGTTCCGCCAGCCTGGCTGGACCCCGACCAGCTACCCCGCCGCAACCGCTACCACCGACGCAACTAGACCCGTGTCTGATGATGATCGCTTTGCTGGTTGGCGGAGCGCCAGAGCAGCGTTCCACGACGTCGCCTGCTGGTCCGCCCGTGCGTCGAAGGCGGGCGGGCTGCCCCGCGCGGGAGCCCTGGCGGAGCCGGTTGGCCTGCTGGTCCCGCCGCGCGGCCGTCGACGGCCAGGTGGACCTTGGTCGTCGACAGGCGAAATGGGCGCCGTCTCAGAGCCCCGAAGATCATTTGTCAGATGCGGCCGAGGCCGACAGCGACATCCCCGGGGCCCTCTCAGCGGTGGCCGGGAACGGGGGGCGTGGGCTGGCCGAGGACCGCTTGCGACTCGTCGACGAGTCCGGTCAGGCGCGCGACCTCGGTGTCGGTCAATTGTTCGGCAACTTCGGAGGCTGCGATGTTGGACCGCAGGTGGTCGGTGCTGCTCGTGCCGGGGATGACGACGATGGAGGGCGAACGGCGCAGCAGCCAGGCCAGTGCGATCTGGGCCGGTGTGGCACCCAGGCGCTCTGCCGGGCCGGTCAGCTGCTGGTGGCCGCTGAGCCGTCCGGCGGCCAGCGGGAAGTAGGGGATGAAGAGGATGCCCTGGGTCTCGCAGTCGGCGAGGACCTGGACGCCGCTGCGGTCAAGCAGGTTGAAGCGGTTCTGCACCGCCGCGATGGGGGTCATCTGCTGGGCGCGGGCCAGCATCTGCGGGGACGCGCCGGACAGGCCGATGCGGCGGATCAGCCCCTGGTCTCGCAGCTGGACGAGTGCGCCGAGCGCCTCCTCCAGCGGTACGTCCTGGTGCGCGCCGGGGGTGTCGCCGGCGAGTCGGAGGTAGGTCAGCTCGCTCGCGTCCGTTCCCAGGTCGGCAAGGGACTCGTGAACCTGCCGCCGGACCGTCTCCGGGCGACCGTCGACGACCCAGGACTTGTCCGGGCCGCGCTCTGCGCCGACCTTGTTGCCCACGATCACGCCCTCGGGGATCGGTCCCAGCGCCTGCCCGATCAGCTGGTTCACCGTTCGTGGCCCGTAGGCGTTCGCGGTGTCGAAGAAGGTCACGCCCAGCTCGACAGCCAGGCGCAACAGCCGCCGTGCCGCCTCCGGGTCGTCCGGGAACCCCCAGACCTTAGGGCCCGCAAGCTGCATGGCGCCGTATCCCACACGATTCATCGACCTCTCCCGCCGTATCACTGATACGGTATCTCCCGTATCGCTGACGGAACCAGTGATACGCCTTATGCCGTAGCATTGCAACCGTGGATGACGCGAAGACCCGCAGTCGCCGGCAGATCCTGGAAGTCGCAGCCGAGCTTCTGGAACGCGAGGGCGCCCACGCGCTCTCCACCCGCGCCGTCGCAGCGGCGGCAGGCATCCGTGCCGCCTCCTTGTACCAGCTCTTCGGCGACAAGGACGGGCTCCTTTCGGCGCTGGCCATCCACGGCTTCGACCTGTACCTGGCGCAGAAGCACACCTTGTCGTCGAGCGGCAACCCGGTCGACGACATGCGCCGCGGATGGGACATGCATGTCGACTTCGGCCTGAAACACCCCGCCTTCTACCTGCTGATGTACGGCACCGACCGCCCCGGCCGGCGCCCACCTGCCGCGCGGGAGGCTCAGGAACTCCTCATGACGTTCCTCGGCCGCGCCGCCTCCGACGGCCGCCTACGGGTGCCGCCCGTCCTGGCCGCCCACCTCACGCTGGCAGCGGTAACCGGCACCACGCTCTCCCTGATCGGCATCCCCGAGGGCGAACGCGACCCGGAGGTCTCACCGCGCATGCGGGAAGCACTCATCGAAGCCCTGACCACCGACACGAGCCCAGCCCCGGACTCCACCCTCGCCGCTCGCGCCCTCGCGCTCGATGCCACCCTCGGCGGGGCGGATCCAGCCATCGTCCCGCTCCGCCCCGTCGAGACCGCACTCCTGCGGGACTGGCTCCAGCATCTCGCCCACTAGGGGCTGTTTCATAAGGGCGGTCGAGCCGAGGCGGAGTCCGGGCGGCGATCCGGCAAGGCGCGGTGGCGTCCGGATACCGGTGTTGTATCCGGACGCCACCGCAACGCCGCCGGTCGTCGTCCGGGCCCGCCGCAGGCCGGCCAGCTCTTATGAAACAGGCCCTAGTGCGCTGGGCCATTTGTCAGGGCCTAGGTGCACTGCCGCGCGGGTGGCGTGCGGCGCCAGACCTGGCGGGGTGCGAACCCTTCACGTCGCAGCCAGTGCTCGGTATAGACAATCCGCTCGGGCTCAACGACCACAAGGGTGTCTTCGGGCGGCTCGGACACCGAGCGTCCCCGCTCGGCGTGCTCGTTCTCCCATCGGAACGCCTCCCAGTAGTGCGTACGGTCCGGATGCGCCGGATCGAGCACCCGGGCGGTACCGAACACCTGCGCCCCACGGCTGCTGGCCAGCCCGACCAGCGGCGCGAAGATCCCGACGGACACTCGCGGATCGGCGGCGATGTTGCGCATCTTGGGCGAGCGCGGCGAGGCCGTGAACAGCACCGTGAAGCCGAGCGGGTAGTACCGCACCGGGGTGGCCAGCGGGCCGTCCGGACCCGTGGTCGCGAGTACGCACATGTTCTGCGACGACAGCAGGTTGAGAATGCGCTCGTCGAGCCGTTCACGGTCGAGCCGCCCAACCGGCGTGGGCCCGGCCAGCCATGGATTGGTCAATGGCACGCGGGAACCTTATCGCGCGGCTTGACCTGAAGCTTGGATGAGGTCCTAGCCTCCGGTATCGGAGGTACGCATGAGCATGGAAGTTACCGCGTGGACGTCTCTGCGCCACGCGATGAACGCGCGGGACGAGCGACCGCTGTCCCGCGCCACCCTGAAGCGGATCGCGCGGTTCGCCCGGCCGCACCGCGCACTGATCGTCAGATTCCTGCTGTTGAGTGTGGTGACGGCAGTCCTCACGGTGGCGTCGCCGATTCTCGCCGGTCGGGTGGTCGAGGCGATCGTCGACGGCGCCGACGGCGGCGTCGTGGTCCGGTTGGCCGTACTGATCGCGGTGATCGCCCTCGCCGAGGCCGGCCTCGGGCTGGTGACCCGATTCCTCTCCGCCAGCATCGGTGAGGGGCTGATCGTTCAACTGCGGACGGCTGTCTTCGACCACGTCCAACAGATGCCGGTGGCGTTCTTCACGCGGACCCGCACAGGTGCGCTGGTCAGCCGCCTGAACAACGACGTGATCGGCGCGCAGCGCGCGTTCAGCGACACCCTGTCCAGTGTGGTCGGCAACGCGGTCACGCTGATGCTGACGTTGGCCGTGATGCTCAGCTTCTCGTGGCAGATCACGCTGTTGGCGCTCGTCCTACTGCCGATCTTCGTGCTACCGGCCCGCCGCATGGGCTCACGGCTCGCCCGCTTGCAGCGTGAGGCCGCCGAACACAACGCGGCCATGAGCACCCGCATGACGGAACGGTTCTCCGCGCCCGGCGCCACCCTGGTCAAGCTGTACGGGCGACCGGCCGAGGAGTCCGCCGAGTTCGCCGCCCGGGCACGGCGGGTACGGGACATCGGCGTCCGTACGGCGATGCTGCAGTGGGTCTTCATCACCGCGCTCACCGTGGTCGGCTCGCTGGCGCTGGCCCTGGTCTACGGGCTGGGCGGCCTGTACGCCCTGCGCGGCAGCCTCGACGCCGGGACCGTGGTCGCCCTCGCGCTGCTCCTGTCACGCCTCTACGCGCCGCTGACGTCGCTGGCCAGCGCCCGGGTCGAGGTGATGAGCGCGCTGGTGAGCTTCGAGCGGGTCTTCGAGGTCCTCGACCTCAGGCCGCTGATCCTCGACAAGCCCGACGCCCGCCCCCTCCCCGACGGACCGGTCGCGGTCGAGTTCGACGGGGTACGGTTCGGCTATCCGTCCGCGGACCGGGTGTCCCTCGCCTCCCTCGAGGACGTGGTGAAGCTCGACACGCGCGGCGGCGAGGACGTGCTGCACGAGGTGTCGTTCCGCGCCGAGGCGGGTCAGATGGTCGCGCTCGTGGGCTCCTCCGGGGCGGGCAAGTCGACGATCGCGCAGTTGGTGCCCCGCCTGTACGACGTCGATGACGGGACCGTGAAGCTCGGCGACGTCGACGTACGCGACCTGTCCGCCGAGTCGATCCGGACGGCGCTGGGCGTGGTCACCCAGGACGGGCACCTATTCCACGAGAGCATCCGCGCCAACCTGGCGTTCGCCCGGCCCGACGCCAGCGAGGACGAGATGTGGGACGTGCTGCGGCGGGCCCGACTCGACGACCTGATCCGTACGCTTCCCGACGGTCTCGACACCATCGTCGGCGAACGCGGATACCGCCTGTCCGGCGGCGAGCGGCAACGGTTGACCATCGCGCGACTGTTGCTGGCCCGGCCGCGCGTGGTCATCCTCGACGAGGCCACCGCGCACCTCGACTCCACGTCGGAGGCCGCGGTCCAGGACGCCCTCGCCGAGGCCCTGACCGGTCGCACGAGCGTTGTCATCGCGCACCGACTGTCCACCATCCGGGCGGCCGACCAGATCCTCGTCGTGGAGGCCGGCCGGATCGTCGAACGCGGACGACACGGCGACCTGCTCGCGGCGGGCGGTCGCTACCACGAGCTGTACCGCACCCAGTTCGCCCAGGAGCAACCGACGGCCCAGGAGCAACCGACGGTCCAGGAACAACGCGTGCCGATCTAGACCACCGCGCCGGGGCAACTGCTCCACGACGTCGCCGCCCGCCTCGGGTCGACCCCGGGGCGGGCGGCGAGATTCGACGATCAGTCGTCGTCGCCGTCGTCGCTGTCGTCGCCGTCGTCGTCCGCGTCGTCGTTCTTGTCATCGGCGTCGTCATCGGCGTCGACCGGCTCCTGCTCGGCCTTGACCACCGAACCGTCCGCACGGTCGACGTCCACCTCGTGCTCGGTGTCGCCGACGACGACCTCGACGCTCCAGACCGGGCGGCCGTGCTCCTGCTCGGCCTCGATCTCGACGATCTGACCGCCGCCAGCCTTGGCGAGCGCGATCTCCCCGGCCCGCTTCTCGTCGACGGCGGCGCCGGCCGGCGCCCCGCCCGCAGACGGGGCTCCACTGGACGACGGGGCACCGCTCGTCGGCGTACCCGACGGTGTGCCGGTCGACGACGGATCGCTGGTCGCCGGCGCGGCGGTGGTGCTGTCGGCCGTCGGCGCGACGGTCGCGGCGGCGAGCGTCGTGTCGGTGCGCGAGTCCTTCGCGGCGGTGACGCCGAACGCGGCCCCGGCCACTGCCAGCACCGCCGCCCCGCCGGCCGACGCCAGGAGCAGATTGGTCCGCTTCATCGTGGTGTCCACCTTTCCTCGGTTGTCGACTACGAGGATCGGCGGAACCGGGATAGCAGCGCGCTGTCCCAACGCTAAGGCCGGGTTAAGCCGGCGGTCAGAGCGCCATCCGCATGAAGACGTCGGCACGGTCGTACGGCGCCAGCGGGATCTGTTCCGCGGCGACGTGCTGGAAGCCGGCCGTTTCGTAGAGGTGTACGGCGTTCGGGAGCTTGGTGCTGCTGCCGAGGAACAGGGTGGCCGCGCCGAGCTCGCGGGCGCGCCCGATCGCGGCCTCGATGAGTTGCCGGCCCAGGCCCCTGCCGCGCAGCGCCGGGGTCACCGCCATCTTCGACAACTCGAAGACGTCCGCCGAGCTGCGTACCAGGGCGACACAACCGACGATCTCCCCGCCGTCGCGCAGGACGAGCACGTCGCCGCCCGGTGCGACGATGGCAGCGAACGGGTCACCGAGCGTCTTACGGTCCGACTCCTCGATGGTGAAGCGGTGGGAGATCCACTCTTCGTTCAGCGTCCGGAAGGCATCGGCCTCCTCGGGGGTCGTCATGGACGTGACGGTCAGCGTGCTCGGATTCATGACCCCAATTCTCCGGCCGCCCTCATTCGAACGTCCAATATCTTGTTTGGACTGATTCGTATCCTCGACGTATGGATCCCGAGTTGCGCCACCTGCGGTACTTCGTCGCGGTCGCCGAGGAGCTGCACTTCGGTCGGGCCGCGGTGCGACTGCGGATGGCCCAGCCGCCGCTGTCGCAGCAGATCCGACAGCTCGAGGCGATGATCGGTACGCCGCTGTTCGTCCGCACCTCCCGGTCGGTGGCGCTGACGCCCGCCGGTGAGGCGTATCTCGTCCGGTGCCGGCGGGTGCTGGCCGCCGTGTCCGACGACCTGCACGAGGCGAGCCGCATCGGGCGCGGGGAGCAGGGACGCTTCGACATCGGCTTCGTCAGTTCGGCCATCCAGCTCGGGCTGGCCGGGCCGATCCGTCGTTTCCGTGAGCGCCATCCGGCCGTCCACCTACGCCTGCACGAGGCGTACACGGCGCAGATCGTCGACCGGCTGTTGAGCGGCGAGGTCGATCTCGGCGTGGTTCGGGACGCGGACGACCACGACGACCTGGTCGGCGTCACCTTCGCCACCGAGTCCTTCGTCGCCGTCCTGCCGGCCGACCACCCGCACGCCCGAAGCCGCGCGATCAACGCGGCGGTGCTGCGGGACGACCCGTTCGTCTTCATCCCGCGAATGGCCGGCGAGCGGGCCTACCAGCGCAATCTCCGGCCGTGCCTGGAAGCCGGCTACACGCCGAGCATCGTCCAGGACGCCGGCAACTGGACCACGGTGGTGCACCTGGTCGCGGCCGGCCTCGGGGTGACGATCGCACCGGCGAGCATCACCGCCGTGACGCCTCCTCCGGTGGCGGTGCTGCCGTTGACCGGCACCGGGGCCACCACCGAGGTGCGGATCCTGCGTCGCCGGGATGACGAGCGGGTCACCGCGACCGGCTTCGGGACCGCAGGGCGATCTCCGGGCCTGCTGGCGGCTAGCCACGCCGGTTGAGTTCCGCCTCCAGCCGCTGGACGAGGGTCTTGCGGTCCTTGCCGGCGTGCTCGTTGCGCAGGGCGGTCCGGAGCTGTCGCGTGTCGAGGCCACGGACGAGTTTGCTGGCCTCGGCCACCGACATCTCCGACATCCGGCCGGAGGTGGTGGCGTCGCGTCGTGCCTTCTTGGCGGGGCCGGTGTTGGCGACGTACTGCCGGCCGGTCCGGGACGCCTCCCGCTTCTTGGTGTCGGTCGCGCGTTTCTGGCTCTCGGACATCTCGTCCCAGGCCTTCTTGGGCAGGTAACGGCTCGTCGTGCCGTCCTTGCGGGCCCGGGCGTCGCCCTCCTTCGTCTGCCACTTCTCGTTGCCCCAGCGCTGCAACGCCTTCTGCCGATCGTCCTTTTCGCCCAGGAACGCACCGCCGCGCCGCTTGTACTCCTGCGTCACCAGCTGTGACTTGCGCGCCGACCACTGACCGGGCTTTCCGCCCTTGTCGGACGCCTTGATCTCTTCCTTGATCTGCTCTCTGAGCTCGGGTTTCGTATACCGCGCCATGGGTGGCAGCTACCCGGCAGCGCAGCGGCTATGCCTGGCGCTGCGGTGGCGGGCCGAGCCGCAGCAGCACCTGCGCCCCACCATGCGGGCCGGAGCGCAACTCCAGCCGGCCGCCGCCGGCCTGGGCGGCCCGCCGGGCGATGTCCAGGCCGAGCCCGGTCGAGCCGGCCGCGCTGGCCCCTCGCTTCACGGCGCCCGGCGGCATTCCGGGGCCCTCGTCGGCGACGGTGAGCAGCACCTCGCCGCCGTCGGACACGAGGCGGACCGTGAACGGCGTGCCGTCGGGGGTGTGCGCGAAGACATTGCCGAGCAGGGCGTCCACGGCGGCCGTCAGGTCGTCGGCGGCCACCCCGACGGTCAGCGGGCCGGGGGCCAGGTCGAGGTGGACGGCCCGGCCGGTGTCCTCGGCGAGCACCGACCAGAACGCGACCCGGTCGGCGACGATCGCCGCGGCATCGGAGGCGACGGCGCCCGGCACCGGAGCGCGACGCCAGCGGGCCTGCTCGATCAGCCCGGTGACCGCCCGTTCGAGCCCGTCGGCGGCGGCCGCGATCCGGACCGCGTCGTCCGGGTCGCGCAGTGACTCCGCCTCCAACCGCAGCGCCGTCAGGGGTGTCCGCAGCCGGTGGGACAGGTCCGCGACCTGCTCGCGCTCCTGGAGCAGGAGGACCTGGATCCGGCTGGCCAGGTGGTTGAGCGCCCCGGCGACCTCCCGCAGCTCGGCCGGGCCGGCGGGTACGACCCGGGCGTCCAGCTCGGCGTTCGCCAGGCGGTGCGACACGGCGGACAGGTCGCTGATCGGCCGGACCAGCGTGCGCGCCAGCCGGTCGGCGACCGCCAACCCGATCAGCACCAGCACCACACCGAGCAGCGCCAGCACCAGCCAGGCCCGGGTCACCCCGGCGGTCAACTCCTGGCGGGGCACCACGATCCGGATGACGCCCGTGCCGTCCGCCCGGCCCTGCACGGCGATGACCACCTCCCGTCCGGCCGCCGACTCGCCGGTGAGGCTCTGCCCTCGTGCGGCCAGGGCCACCGCGGGCGTACGGGGCGCCTGGGCGCCGAGCACCGTGCCGTCGGGCAGAAACACACTCACCGGACGGCCGGACTCCGCCGCCAACTGCTCGACGGTGAGCCGGATGGTGGGCGCGTCGGCGGTACCGACCACCGGCACGAGGCTCTGCGCGTCGGCGGTGGCCCGTACGGTCGCCCGGTCCTGCGCGACGGTGCGCACCAGCAACGCCAGCGGCACCAGGAACGCGACGAGCGTGAGGACGCTGACCGCGGCTACCAGCAGCGCCAGACGCGCCCTCACGGGCGGGCCGAGGGCGCTTCGAGACGTACGCCGACGCCGCGCACGGTGTGCAGGTAGCGGGGTTGCTGGGCGGTCTCCCCCAGCTTGCGGCGCAACCAGGACAGGTGCACGTCGACGGTCTTGTCGGCCCCGCCGTACGGGATCTGCCAGACCTCGGTGAGCAGCTCGCGTTTGGTGACCACCTGACCGGGTCGCCCGGCCAGGTGGTGCAGCAGGTCGAACTCGCGCGGCGTCAGCTCCACCGGCGTGTCGTCCAGGGTGACCTGCCGGGACCGGGGATCGACGCGCAGACCGCCGACGACGAGGGCCGGGTCCGGCGCGTCGACACCGGCGGGGCCCCGCCGCAGCACCGCGCGGGCGCGGGCGTCGAGCTGCGCGGCGGTGAACGGCTTGACCACGTAGTCGTCGGCGCCCGCGTCGAGGACCCGGACGATCTCGGTCTCGTCGTCACGCGCCGTGGCCACGATGACCGGCACCGAGCTGACCGCGCGCAGCATCCGCAGCAGCTCACGTCCGTCCAGGTCGGGCAGGCCCAGGTCGAGCACCACCAGGTCGGGCCGGTCGTCGAGGGCGTCGCGCAGGCCCGCCATCGCGGTCGAGGCCGCGGCGACCGCGTGGCCGCGTTCCCGCAGGGCACGGATCAGCGGGGTACGGATCGTCAGGTCGTCCTCGATGAGCAGCAGGCGGGCCACAGCAGGCAGGCTAGCCGCTGTCACTGCCGGCGGGGCCCACGTTAACCGTGCCTTAGCCTCCGGATGTGCCGGCGACAACCGTGGATCGGGGATAGTCGGTGGCATGAGCCGTCGTTCGGTCCTCGTCGCCGCCGGGTGGGTGGCCACCGTCGCCGTGGCGACCCTGATCGGGTTGGGCGCGATCCGGCTGGTGGGTGAGAGCATCACCGGCACACCGGGCGGGGTGCGCAGCGAGGCGGAGATCGAGCGGGCGCTCGCCGCGCCGGAGCCGGGGCCGAGTGGCACCGTGGGCACCGCGCCGGGCGGGCCGTCCACGGCGAGCGCCGCACCGAGCGCCAGCGCCGGGGTCCGCCGGAGTTTCGCCACCGGCGGCGGCACCGCCGTGGCCGAGTGCGGCCCCGACGGGGTACGCCTGGTGTCGTGGGCGCCCGCGCAGGGTTACCGGGTGCACGAGGTGGACCGGGGCCCGGACGACGACGTCGAGGTCACGTTCGAGGGTTCGGCCGGACGGCACGAGTTGAAGGTCCGCTGCATCGGCACCGAACCGGTGGCCGTCGCCGACGACTGACGGAGCCAGCGGCGTGGCCGGCACGGAGAACCGTGCCGGCCACGTCGTGGTGGTGGTTCAGCTCGTGTACGCCTCCACCTCCCAGAGGGAATGGCCGTAGCCGGTCCCCCGGGCCGTGCCGTAGATGCGCAGGTAGCGGCCGTTCGTGCCGAGGCCGCTGTGCTCGTCCACGCCACCGTCGGCGCCGGTCACCGTCTTCACGGTGGTCCAGGTGGTGCCGTCGTTGGAGGTCTGGATCTGGTACGCGCTGCTGTACGCCGCCTCCCAGGCCAGCTTGACCCGTCCGATCGCGGTCGGGCTGCCCAGGTCGACGCGGATCCACTGCGGGTCGGAGAACGCGCTCGACCAGCGGGTGGCGAGGTTGCCGTCGACGGCCTGCGCGCCGGTCACGTCGGCCCCCTCGCTGCTGGACGTCGTCGTCGGCTTGTTCAACAGCAGGTTGCCGCCGGTCGGGGTGCCGGTGCCGCCGTACACCTCGAACTCGTAGAGCGAGTAGCCCCACGCCGTGCCGCGGCCGGTGCCGAGGAGCCGGACGTACCGGCCGGAGCCGGTGAGCCCGGTCAGGTCGTCCACCCCTCCGTCGCCGCCGGTCACCGTGCGGATCGTGGTGAAGGTGACGCCGTCGGTCGAGGTCTGGATCTGGTACGCGCTGCCGTACGCGGCCTCCCAGGTCAGCTTGACCCGGCTGAGGGCGTACGTCGCGCCCAGGTCCACGTCGATCCACTGTGGGTCACCGAAGGCGCTGCCCCAGCGGGTGCCGGCCACACCGTCGAACGCGTTCGCCGCGACGAAGGCGCCCTCGAAGCTGGAGGCCCGCGCCGGCTTGCCCCTGGCCAGGTTGGTGCCCGTGCCGGGATCCGGGTCCGGGTCCGGGCCGGGACCGCCGGGGCTGGTGGAGAGGGTGAACTCGTCGATGTCGAACCACGGCCCGGCACCCTTGAAGACCAGGTACAGGGTGCGGGTGCCGGTCGGCGCGGTGACCCCGCCGGTGACCGTGGCGAAGTTGGCGTACCCGCCGGTGGAGGTGACGGTCGCCGAGCCGACCAACTGCCCGGTGGGTGAGTCGACGCGCAGCTCCAGCGTCCCGCCGCCGCCGGCCGGCGCGCCGACCCGGGCGCTGAACGACTGGATGCCGGTCAGGTTGTACGGACGGAACGAGATCCAGTCGTTGTTGTCGATGTAGCCGACGGCGGCACCGCCGTGCCCGGCCGCCCCGGCGACGATCTGGACGCCGGACGAGTCACCGAAGTGCTCGGCCTGGCGGATGCGGGGTTGCAGCACCGCCTGGGTGTGCGTGGTCAGCGCCGGCTGGCCGCCTCCGCCCAGGTCGGTGTACTCGGCGTCGATGATGCCGAAGATGTTCGCCGCGGTGTCGTGCTCGCCGTCGGCCGAGGTCTGGATGACCCCGGTGCAGCCCTGCGCGCTGGCGAGCTGGTGGCCGTGCGAGTCGTGCCCGAGGACGTAGTTCACCTTGACCCGGGCGCAGTTGATGGTGCCGTCCTGGGCGTCGGTGACCGTGACGGAGAACGGGATCGCGTCTCCGAAGGTGAAGGTCTGCCCGTTCAACGGGGTGTTCACGGTGACCACCGGGGCGCTGTTGCCGACGGTGACGACCACGCTCGCGGTGGCGGTCTTGCCGGTGGTGTCCCGCACGGTCAGCGTCGGGCTGCGGGTGCCGTTGGTGGTGTACGTGAAGCTGGGGTTCGCGGCGGTCGAGTCGGTGGTGCCGTTGTTGTCGAAGTCCCAGGCGTAGGTGAACGGGTCACCGTCCGGGTCGAGGGTGCCGGCCGAGGAGAAGGCCACGGTCAGCGGCGCGGTGCCGCTGGTGGGGGTGGCGGTGACCTTCGGCACGGGCGCGCGGCCGCCGCGGGCGTATTCGATGCGGTAGAGCGCCGAGTTGGCGTCGCCGTTGAACCAGCCGGTGCCGTAGTCGAGCACGTAGAGCGCGCCGTCCGGGCCGAACTCCATGTCCATGACCTGGGTGCCGGTCCACGGGAACGGGTTGATCTTCAGTGGCTGACCGCTGGAGTCGAGCTTGACGTTCTTGATCCAGCGGCGGCCGAACTCGCCTGCGAAGAAGGTGCCGTCGTAGTACTGGGGGAACGCCACGGGCGAGGTGTTGTTCGGGTCGTACCGGTAGACCGGGCCGGCCATCGGCGACAGGCCACCGCCGGTGAACTCGGGCGGCGAGCCGGAACCGCCGTACGGCAGCCAGGCCGGGATCGCCGGCGGGAGCTGGGTGATGCCGGTGTTGTTGGGCGAGTTGTTGACGGGCCCGCCGGCGCAGTTGAACTTCGCCCCGGACGGCCCGGACGGGAAGGTGTAGTCGTTGTAGGCGTCGTTGCGGGCGGTGCAGTACGGCCAGCCGTAGAAGCCGGGCCGGTCGATCCGGGCGAACTCGACGTTGCCCGCCGGACCCCGGTTCGGGTCGGCGGTGCCCGCGTCGGGTCCGTAGTCACCGAGGTAGACGATGCCGGTGGCCTTGTCCACGCTCATCCGGAACGGGTTGCGGAAGCCCATGGCGTAGATCTCCGGGCGGGTCCGGGCCGTGCCGGGCGCGAACATGTTCCCGGCCGGGATGGTGTAGCCGCCCGCCGCGCTCGGCTTGATGCGCAGCACCTTGCCGCGTAGGTCGTTGCTGTTGCCGGCCGTGCGCTGCGCGTCGAAGGCCGGGTTGCGGCCGGACCGCTCGTCGATCGGGGTGAAGCCGGCCGAGTCGAACGGGTTGGTGTCGTCCCCGGTGGACAGGTAGAGGTTGCCGGCCGCGTCGAAGTCCATGTCGCCGCCGACGTGGCAGCACATGCCCCGGCTGGTGGGCACGTTGAGGATCAGGGTCTCGCTGGCCAGGTTGATGGTGTTGTCGGCGTTCACGGTGAAGCGGGACAACCGGTTGACCCCGTCCCAGACGGCGAAGTCGGCCGGCGTGCCGGTGGCCGGCGCCCCGCCCCCGGGGGTGCTCAACGGGGGCGCGTAGTACGCGTACACCCAGCGGTTGGTGGCGAAGTTGGGGTCGGCCTTGATGCCCTGGAGCCCCTCCTCGTCGCCGCTGTAGACGGCGAGGGTGCCGGCGACCTTGGTGTTGCCGGCGGCGTCGGTGTGCCGGATCACGCCATCGCGGGAGGTGTGCAGCACACCCCGGTCGGGCAGGACGGTCAGGCTCATCGGCTCGCCGGTCTCGGCCGCGCCCTTGGCCAGCGCCACCTGCTGGAATCCCGTGGTGACCGTCGGGCCGCAGTCGGCGGTGACCGCCCCGGCGGCGGTCTGGATGCCGCCGAGCAGGTGCTGCCGGAAGGCCGCGTCGGTGTACGAGGCGTCGGTGTGGCCGAGGCCGGTGTACCAGGCCCGGCCGCCGGAGTAGTTCTGGCACCAGGAGATCGGGTGGTCGTACCCCATGCTGCCGCCGGTGTAGGTGCTCTCGTCGAGGGTGGCCAGCACGTGCACGGTGCCCCGGGGGTTGGCGCGGTAGTTGTACAGCTCGTCGAAGCGGCTCCACCGCTGCGGCAGCCCCTTGGTGGACGGGTGCACCTGGTCGGCGACCGTCACGGTGGCGGTCTGCTCGGCCGGGTGCGAGGCGAAGTACGCGCCGACGAGCCCGCCGTACCAGGGCCAGTCGTACTCGGTGTCGGAGGCGGAGTGCACGCCCACGTACCCGCCGCCGGCCGTGATGTAGCGCTCGAAGGCCGCCTGCTGGGTGGCGTTGAGCACGTCACCGGTGGTGGACAGCCAGATCACCGCCGCGAACCGGGCCAGGTTGGCGTCGGTGAACTGGCCGGCGTCCTCGGTGGCCTCGACGGTGAAGCCGTTGGCCGCGCCGAGTTGCTGGATCGCCGTGATGCCGGGGGTGATCGAGCCGTGCCGGAATCCGGCGGTCTTGCTGAAGACCAGGACGGTGAACGGGGCGGCGCTGGCCGCGGGTGGCGTGGCGACGACGCCGCCCAAGACGAGGATCGCGCTCAACACAGCGCCGAGCCATGCTCTCGGGGATCTGCGCACGGATTGGTCCTTTCGCGGGACGACGTGCGCCGATCACGCCGGTGGTGGTGTGCATGCATCGTTACGGGTCGATTACCACCTCGTCAAGGACTTCCGCACTATCCGAGAGAGCGTTATCTCGGCAGGTCAGGGCGACTGCGGCAAGAAAGATCAGATTACGGTTTCCGCGCGGTCCCGCGCGTCGTCCCGGCGCAGGGCCGGCAGCGTCGGCGCGAGCGCCACCGCCATGCACAGGCCGCCGAGCGGCAGCAGGTCGAGCGTGACGGCCGGTAGGACGATGCCGACGAGCAGCAGGGCCACGCTCCACCAGGGCAGCCGCCGGTGCGCCGCGAGCATGCCCGCGAGGACGAGCAGACCGAGGAAGAACAACTGCGGTACGACGTCGTAGAACAGCACCTCGACGCCGGGCACGTCCTTGAAGTCCGCGCCGAGCGCCGACATCTCCGCCCGGTCGGCGGCCAGCAGACCCTCGACGATGTCGGCGCCGAACTGCACCATCGTGGCGGCGAGCCCGACCAGCGTGACGGCCACGACCGACGTACGCCACGGACCGGGGCGTAGCAGGCCGGCCAGCGCCAGCACCACCGGCACGAACAACACCATGCCGGCGAGGCCGACCAGGTGCGCGGCCTGCCAGTCGAACCCGGGACCATACGTCCCGTCGGACCTACCCCACAGGCGGACGAGCCCGTAGCCCACGATGCAGGCCGGACCGGTGATCACGAAGAATGCGGCGCGTCTCATGATCACCATCATCTGGCCGTCCACACCCGTCCAGCCTCCGGGCGCAGCCCCGGTACGGCCCCGGTTTCCGCCTCAGGTCTTCCACCGAGCAACCCTGATCCCGGTGGTCTCTATAGTCGCGCGGTGAGCATGGAACGGGTACGGCAGGCGTACGCCTCGGTCGCGGATCTCTACATCGAACTGTTCGGCACGCGTGAGCAGGTCGACCCCGACGACCTCGCCCTCATCGGCCGGCACCTGGCGGGTCGACCCGGGAAGGTGCTCGACCTGGGTTGCGGCCCCGGCCACCTCACCGACTACCTGCGGTCGTCGGGCGTCGACGCCACGGGCATCGACGTGGTCCCCGAGTTCGTCGCCCACGCCCGTGCGACGTATCCGAGCGGCAACTACCGCCTCGGGTCGTTGGGCGACCTCGACGTGGCCGACCACTCCGTCGCCGGCATCCTGGCCTGGTACTCACTGATCCACCTGCCGCCGGAGCGCCTCGACGGCGTGCTGACCACGTTCCGGCGTGCCCTGGCCCCGTCCGGGAGGTTGGTGCTGGGCCTCTTCTCCGGCGACGAGGTCGACGCCTTCGACCACAAGGTCATGACCGCCTACCGTTGGCCGGTCGACGAGATCGCCGCGCGGCTGGCGCGCGCCGGCTTCACCGAGGTCGAGCGTTTGGAGCGCCCCGACGGTGGCGCCCATCGGCCGCACTTCGCCATCGCGGCGGTCACCATCGACGGGTGAGCGTACGGCGCCTCCTCAGCCGTGTCGGGAAATGCGGCGAGGCGACCGGATCGCCGGTCGGCCAGCCGCCTGGACGCATTGCGGGGCTGTTCTGTGTGCCGCTGCGCGGCGGGCTAGGAGACGCCCGTTCCATGGCGCAGTTGGGCGAAGGCTCGGTCTGCGTCGGCGATCGCCTCGGGTTGCACGTCGTGTGCGGTTCGCCCATCGGCGATCCTCTGCCAGTTGGTCCGGGCCAGGACGCGGTGAACCGCGATCACCTGGGCGGCCTGCAGTAGGGCGTCGATGCCCGGGCCGAGGGCCGCAGCCAGCGCCTCCTCATCGTCGAGCAGGTACTGCGTGAGCCGTCCCGCCAGGCTCGGGGTGGTGAACACCAGCCGATGAAACGCCACCACCTCGGGATGATCATTGAGGCCGGTGACCGGCTCGAAGCGATCGAGACCGGCTCGGAAATGCCGGTGCAGGGCTGTCATCGGCGCGATGTCGGGCCGACGGTCGCGCACCACACGTGCGGCCTCGCCGTTGTGGTCCGCGAAACGGTGCAGGACCAGGTCTTCCTTGGTGGCGAAGTAGCGGAAGAGGGTCGGTTTCGACACCTCGGCCGCGACGGCGATGTCGGAGACCGATACCTGCTCGAACCCGCGCGCCAGGAACAGCGAGATCGCCGCGTCGGCGATCGCGTCCCGCGTACGCAGCTTCTTGCGGGCGCGTAGCCCGACAGGCTCCATCACCGTGTCAGACTAACATTCGTTACCGAGTTGCTTTTTTAACTCGGTAACGGTTTCATGGAAGCCATGGAACAGGTAGACACCCCGAAGCACTCCGTCAACCAGGGCGAGGTCGCCGCGACACCACTAGGAGTACCTCCGGTACTTGTCACTGGGGCGACCGGCCGCATCGGGCGCAGCGTCGTCGATCTGCTGACCGATGCGGGTGTGCCGGTCCGTGCCCTCGTGCGCCGCTCCGAGACGGCGGCGACACTGCCCGCCAACGTCGAGATCGTCACCGGCGATCTCACCGTGCCCGAATCGCTCGACGACGCACTGCACGCCGTCAGCACGGTCTTCCTGGTCTGGACCGCTCCGGCGCAGACCGCGGCGGCGGTCGTGGACCGGCTGGCCGCCCAGGCGCAGCGGGTCGTCTACCTGTCCGCACCACACCAGACCCCGCACCCGTTCTTCCAGCAACCGAACCCGATGGCGGCGTTGCACGCGGAGATCGAGCGGCTCATCTCGGCCGCCGGGCTCGACTCGACGATCATCCGACCAGGGATGTTCGCGTCGAACGCCCTCCTCTGGTGGGCCGCCGCCATCCGTGGCAACGGCGTGGTCCGGTGGCCGTACGGCGCGGCCGAGACAGCCCCCGTTGACGACCGAGATGTGGCCGAGGTCGTCGCGCGCACCCTGTACGAGGACGGGCACGCTGGCGGTGACTACGTCCTGACCGGCCCCGAATCACTCAGTCAAGCTCAACAGGTAAGCATCATCGGTGACACGCTGGGGCGCCCGATCGCGTTCGAGGAACTGTCGCCCGACGACTTCCGGCGCGAGACTCCGGAAGCCGCGCGCGCGGCAGTGGACATGCTCCTCGCCGCGTGGGACGCCACGACGGGACACCCGGCATACATCACGTCCACGATATTCGACATCCTCGGAACACCACCGCGAACGTTCCGCCAGTGGGTCACGGACCACGCCACCGCCTTCACCGAGCATCCCCACCCACGGAACCCCTGACCACCCTCGACGTCAGCTGACCAGTACCGAACGGCGGATTTCTCGTTCCACTGGCGGCGCGGCGCAGGGGGCGAAGCGGCTCGACCATCCCTCGTCCGGCATCCCGTCGAGGGCCAACAGCTCGAACACGTTGCCATCGTGGCTGACCGGAAGCGGGCCGGCGGCCGTCGAAGTAGGTGCACCAGATGTGTTCGTCGGTCCACGTCCACCCGGAGGCCCTGACGACGTGAAAGAGGTAGGCGTCCGAGATCGCGTCCAGCCGCGCCGACCCGTCCTCGCGCAGATCGATCTGGTCGCCGGAGGATCCGCACCAGGTACCCGTCAGGTCAGCCTTCGTAGGCTGTGGCGGAGGGGTCGAGGGCGCACAGCCGACCAGATTGTGCGCTGAGTCGTAGTCGCTCGGCTGTTCTTGCCGCCTCTTGGATCGGGGTGGTTGTTGCGGTCGGCGCAGTTGACGGCCAGGCCGCGAGCGAGGTTCTGAAGCCCTGCCCGCTTCTCGTTGCCGCCGTATTCGTTGACGTTCAAATCCACCTCACGCGTCGCGCGCAGCGGACACCGCCAGGAACCCTCAGCCGACGCTAAGACCGCTCTCACGGCCCGTTCCTAACGTGTGCGGGCATGGCGACACCACCCGTATCCCCGCCGACGACCGCCGACGTCACCTCCTGGCTGACCTGCGTCGCGCCCCGCCCGGCCGCCCGGCTGCGGCTCGTGTGCCTCCCGTACGCCGGTGCCGGCGGCGGCGCGTACCGGCCGTGGGCCGCGCTGCTGGGCGACGACGTGGAGGTGTGGGCCGCGCAGTTGCCCGGCCGTGAGCGTCGGCTGGCCGACCCGCCGCTGAGCACGATGGACGAGGTGGCGACGCCGCTGGTCGACGCGATCGTCGCGCGGGTGCCGGCCCCGTTCGCGATCTTCGGGCACAGCATGGGCGGCCTGATCGGGTACGAGGTGGCGGCCCGCCTGGTCGCCCGGGGCGGCCCGGTACCACAGCGGCTGGTGGTCTCGGCGGCACGTCCGCCGCGCGACGCCGCGCCGCTCGGCACGGCACACCGCCTCGACGACGCGGCGCTGACCCGCTGGCTGCACGACCTCGGCGGGATACCCGACGAGGTGCTCACCGACCCCGGTCTGCTGGAACTGATCCTGCCGACCGTGCGGGCCGACCTGAGCGTGGTCGCGTCCTACCGCCCGACGACCGTGCCGCCGCTGCCGCTGCCCGTGGACGCGGTGGCGGCCGCCGACGATCCCCTGGTCGCCCCGGACGAGGTGGCCGGCTGGGCGGCCTGCACCGCGGCCGGTTTCTCGCTGACCGTCGTCCCGGGAGGCCACCTCTACCTGCACGACACGCCTCCCCCGCTGTCCCGCCTGCTCGACGGCGGGCCGGCCGCCGACCGCGCGTACGTCGAAGGGGCCACCCGATGACCCAGGACCTGCACCCGGACCTCGCCGACCTCACCCCCGAGCAGCGGGAGCTGCTGGCCCTGCGGCTGCGCCAGAGCCGCGCCGGCCAGAGCCAAGCCGGCCAGGCCCGCGCCGGTCGCGCCGATCCGACACCGACTCCCGCGACGGCGGCCTACCCGCTCTCCTTCACCCAGGAGCAGCTCTGGTTCCTGGACCGGTTGGAGCCCGGCACGCCGGTCTACAACGTGCCCTTCGCCGAGCGGATCACCGGTCCGCTCGACGTCGCGGCGCTGCACCGGGCGGTCAACGCGGTGGTGGCCCGGCACGACGCGCTGCGGGTCGTCTTCGCGACCGTCGACGGCGTCGTCACCCAGCAGGTGTCGGACGCGCTGGAGCTGCCGTTGCCGCTGCTCGACCTGACCGGGCTCCCCGCGTCGGATCGGGAGGCGGCGGCCGAGCGGGAGATCGCGGCGCACGCGGCGGTCCGCTTCGACCTGACCAGCGGGCCCCTGCTCGCGGCACGGCTGGTCGCCCTCGCGGACCACGAGCACCTGTTGCTGGTGACCGCGCACCACATCGTCTTCGACGCCTGGTCGGCGGGTGTGTTCGTCGAGGAGCTGGTGCGCTGGTACGGCGAGTTCGCCGGGGACGCCCCGGCCGGGTTGCCCGCGCTGCCCACCCGGTTCGTCGCGCACGTCGCCGCCCGCCGCCGGCCGGAGGCCGAGCGGGAGCTGGCGGGTCACCTGGCGCACTGGCGGGAACGACTCGCCTCGGCGCCGGCCCGGTCCACGCTGCCGCCGGACCGGCCCCGGCCGCCGGTGCAGACCCACCGGGGCCGGAGCCTGCCGTTCACCGTCGACGCCGAGCTGACCGACGCCCTCGGCGGGTTGGCCCGCCGCGCCGGAGCCACCGTCAACGCGGTGGTCCTCGCCGGGCTGACCGCCCTGCTGCGCCAGGCCACCGGCCAGGACGACCTGCTGCTCGGGATGCCCGCCGCCGGGCGGGCGAGCACCGATCTGGAGCCGCTGATCGGCTGCTTCGCCACCATGCTGGTGCTGCGCGTGGACACCACCGGTGACCCGAGCGTCCGCGACCTCGTCCGCCGGGTGCACCGGACGGTCAGCGAGGCGTACGCCCACCAGGAGGCCCCGTACGCGCGGGTGGTGGAGGAGGTCCGCCCGGTCCGCGACCCCAGCGTGAACCCGCTCTTCCAGGTGCTGGCGACGATGACCGACGGCGGCGTACGGCAGCGGCAGGCGGCCGGTGCGACGTTCCGTCCGGTGCCGGCGGAGAGCGGCCTCACCGACTTCGACCTGTTCGTCAGCCTGACCGTCGAGGGTGACCGGATCGACGGCGCGGTCGACTTCAACGCCGACCTGTACCTCGACGAGACGATCGCCGCGACCGTGGGCCGGCTGCCGGAGCTGCTGCGCGCCATGGTGGACGACCCGGACCGCCCGCTGTCGCAGGTGCCCGGCCTGCGCCGGCACCGGATCGCCCTGGCGGCCACCTTCACCGTGGATCCGCTGCGCGACCCGGTGGAGTTCTGGCTGCGCTTCCTGCGCGTACCCGCGTCGGTGGAGCTGGTCGGGTACGGCCAGCTGGTGGCCCACCTGCTGGCCGGGCCGACGGCCGACGCCACGGTGTGCCTACTGCGGTTCGAGGACTGGCTGCGCCGGCAGGAGAACACCGCCGGGGCCCTCGACGCGGCGATGGACGACCTCGACGCGGCGGTGGCGGCGTACCGGCGACGGACCGACGCACCACTGCTGCTTGTGGTGTGCCCCGCGTCGCCGCGCGCCGCCGACCGGCTCGGCGAGCGGTCCGGCCGCCTCGACGACCGGCTGGCCGCGTTGGCCGCCCGTACGCCGGGGGTCCACGCGGCCTGGGCCGCCGACCACGTCAGCGCCTACCCGGTGAGCGAGATCAGCGACGAGCGCGCGGACGAGTTGGGCCATGTGCCGTACACGGGCGAGTACTTCGCGGCGTTGGGCACGATCGTGCTGCGTGAGCTGCGGCGGCTCGCCGGTCAGCCGCGCCGGCTCGTGCTCGTCGACGACGAGCGGTTGCCGGTCGACCGGCTCGCCGACGCGCTGCCCGGTCACGAGGTGCGGGCGTACGCGGCGGAGGCGCTGGCCGCCGCCGATCCGGCCACCACGATGGTCCTGGACACCGACCCGCAGGCCGTGGCGGCGCTGCGCGACGCATACCCGGGCGTGCTGGCGTTGGCCGTGCCCACCGGCGCAGCGGACCTGCGCCGGCAGCTCGCCCACGTCTGGGCGCTGGACCCGCCGCTGGCGAGCGCCGGCCCGAATGAGCTGTGCACGACGATCGGATCGGAGCGGGCCGCGTACGTCGTCGAGGAGCTGAGCAACGCCGCAGCGGTCGCCGAGCGGAGCCGTCCAGCGCGCGCCGCCACGACGGACGACGGCGAGGTGGTCGCGCCGCGCACCGCCACCGAGGAGCGGCTCGCCGGCCTCTGGGCCACCGCGCTCGGCGTCGAACAGGTCGGCGTGACTAGCGACTTCTTCGGCCTCGGTGGACACTCGCTGCTCGCCACCGGGCTGCTGTCGCAGGTACAGGCCGAGTTCGGCCGGGAGGTGTCGCTCTACACCCTGTTCACCAACCCGACGGTGGCCGGGCTCGCCGCCGTGCTGGATGCCGATGAGGACGCCACCGCGCTCGCCCCGCTCACCCCCGCCCCGGCGGGTACGCCGGCCGTGGCGTCGTCGGCGCAGGAACGGCTCTGGGCGCTCGACCAGCTCGGCGACGACGTGGTCCGGCACAACACCACGGCCGCCGTCGAGCTGCGCGGCGACCTCGACACGACCTCGCTGCGCCGGGCGTTCGAGGACGTGCTGGCCCGACACGAGGTGCTGCGGACCACCTTCCGGGGCCGTGACGGCGAACCCGAACCCGTCGTGCACCCGCACGTCGACCCGTGGCTGGAGACGCTGGATCTGACCGCGCTGCCGGCGGCGAAGCACGCCCGTGCGCTGCGCCGGGCGGCCGCCGAGCTGGCCGCGCACCGGTACGACCTGGGGACCGGCCCGCTGGTGCGGGCCCGCCTGCTGCGGCTGCCCGACCAGCGCTGGCACCTGCTGCTCGGCATGCACCACATCGTCTGTGACAACACCTCGTGGAGCATCCTGCTCGACGAGCTCGCCGCCCGGTACGCCCACCACGCCACCGGCGTCGACCGGCCACTGCCGCCGCTGCCCGTGCAGTTCACCGACCACGCCCGACACCAGCGCGACTGGCTGGCGTCGGCCGCCGTCGAGCCGCACCTGACGTACTGGCGCAAGCGGCTGGCCGACGCGCCGCCGCTGCTGGACCTGCCCACCGACCAGCCCCGCCCCGACGAGCGCTCGGACGTCGCCGGGTACCAGGCCCAGCGGCTGGGCGTCGGGCTCGGCGCGGCCGTGCGGGAGCTGGCCCGGGCCGAGGGGGTCACCCCGTTCGCCGTCCTGCTGGCCGGTTTCGCGGCCCTGCTGCACACCGAGAGCGGGCAACCGGACCTGGTGCTCGGCACGCCCACCGCCGGCCGGGAACGCGCCGAACTCGCACCGCTGATCGGGTGCTTCGCCGACCTGCTGCCGTTGCGGATGGACGTGGCGGGACGGCCCACGTTCCGGCAGCTCGTGACCCGGGCCCACCGCACGGCCCGGGAGGCGTACCGGCACCAGGGGCTGCCGTTCGCGACCATCGTGGAGGCGCTGCGGCTACCCCGGCAGGCCGCGTACCACCCGCTGTTCCAGTGCGTGCTCAACGTCCTCGACGGCGCCGACGAGCTGCCGGAGTTCGCCGGGCTGACCGCCACGCCGGTCGAGGTGCCGAGCGTCGGTGTCGACTTCGACCTCTTCCTCAGCGTCACCTGGCAGGGCGACGACCTGCACGCCGACCTGGCGTACCGGGCCGACCTGTTCACCCCGGAGCGGATGGTCCGGCTGTTGACCGGGCTGGCGAAGGTGCTCGACGACGGGGTGCGTCGACCGGACACGCCGATCGGCGCGGGTCGACGTGCGCCCGTCTCGCGGCGGTCGACACCGCCCGCGCCCCGGCTGGTGGTCGGCGGCACCGTCGAGGTTCCGCGGCTTGCCCAGGCCGTCCGCTTCTGGGCCGGGCTGCTCAACCTGCCGCACACCCTCGAACAGCTCGCGCCCGGCGCGCTGCTGCGGCTGCTGCGCGACCCGGCCGCCGGCCTGGCGACCGGCCGGCGCGACCGCAACGCGCTGGTCCTGCGCTGGGAGGACCGGCTCACACCCGGCCCGCTCGCGGCGGGCATCGTCGGGCTGCGCGACTTCCTCGCCGAGCTGCTGGCGGCGCTGGACGTGCACCGGGCGCACAGCGTGGCGGCGCTGACGATCGCCATCTGCCCGCCGTCGCCGCCGTACCGGACGTCGCCGTACACCGCCGTCTTCGCGGAGCTGACCGCGCGGCTGGCCCAGGCCCGGCCGGACGTCGACGTCGTCTCCGTGGCGGCGTGGGCGCGGCGCTACCGGGTGCCGGAGCTGCCCGGCGACGCCTGGTCGCCGGAGCTGGCGGCGGTCACCGCGACGCTGCTGGTGCGGCGGGCGGTGCGGCATCCCGCGCTGCGCCGGCTGGTCGTGCCGGCCGGCCCGGCGCACCGGCAGGCGGAGCTGGCACGGCTGCTCGCCGCCCAGGCCCACGCCGGGCGCGAGGTGCTGCTCACCACGACGCCGCAGCGCGCCGAGCTGTCCGCGCTGGTCACCGCCGGGATCATCGGGTACGCCCCGACGCCTCCCACCGACGCGGCCACCCTGCTCCTGCATCCGGCCAGCACACCCGCGCCGCCGGACGTCCCGGCGCTGCCCGTCGACGAGCGGGTCGGGCCGGTGGAGCTGCTACGGGGTCTCTGGTCGCTCGACGCCGGGACCACCGTGGACGGGAACGCGCCCGTCGACCGGATCCCCGCCGGCCTGCTGGCCGAGGTCGCCACCGAGTTGGCCGATGCGGCGGCGGTGCGCGGCGCGGTCACCGACGGGTACCGGCGCTCGGCCGACCGGGCCGCCGCCGCGCCGCGCACCGACCGGGAACGCCAGCTCGTGGCGATCTGGTCGGAGCTGCTGCGGACCAACCAGCTCGGCATCACCGACGACTTCTTCGCCTCCGGCGGCGACTCGCTGCTCGCGATGCAGCTCGTGGCCCGCTGCGCGGCCGCCGACATCCACCTCACCCCGCGACAGCTCGTCCGCCACCCCACGGTGGCCGAGCTGGCCGCCAGCCTCGGGGAGGCCACCGCGACGCCGAACGCCGAGCAGGGCGAGGTGCACGGCGACGCCCCGCTGACCGGCGCGCAGCGCTGGTTCACCGACGTCATCGCCCCCTCCATGGGTCGGCCCGCCCTGTTCAACCACCCCTACTACCTCGAGCTGGCCCGGCCGCTCCCGGCCGGCCTGGTCCGCGAGGCGGTACGTCGGCTGGTGGCCCAGCACGACGCGCTGCGGCTGCGCCTGACCCGGCAGGCGGACGGGAGCTGGCGTCAGCGCCACGGCGACCCGGCCGACGCCGTGCCGTTCGTCAGCCACGACCTGACCGGGCTCGCCGTCGACGAGCGGAAGGCGGCGGTCGAGGCCCACTGCGCCGAGGCGCAGACCGCGCTGGACCTCGAATCCGGCCCGCTGGCCCGGGTGGCGCACTTCCGGCTCGGCCCGGAACTGCCCGACCGGCTGCTGCTCGTCAACCACCATCTCGTCGTCGACGCGGTCTCCCGGGGGGTCCTGCTGGCTGATCTGGAGACGCTCTGCGACCAGCTCGAACGTGGTGTCGAGCCGACGCTGCCGGCCAAGACCACGTCGTACCGGGACTGGGCGCGGCGACTGGCCGGGTACGCGGATTCGCCGGAACTGCGCGAGCAGGTGCCGTTCTGGCTGGCCCAGGCCGACGAGGGGGTGCTGTCCCGGTTGGCCGACGAGCCGTCCGCCACGCCGTTCCGCCTCGGTGACCTGGGCCTGGCCACCGTGACCCTGGACGAGGCCGCGACCCGGGGACTGCACGCCGCCGCCCGTCGACTGCGCGCCAGCGTGCGGGACCTGCTCGTGTGGGCGGTGGTGGACACCGTCGCGGGGCGTACCGGCGGCGCGGTCACCGTCGCCACGACCGGCCACGGCCGGGAACCGCTCTTCGACGACGTCGACGTGAGCCGTACGACGGGCTGGTTCCAGGTGCTCTACCCGTTGCGCCTGGAGCTGCCCGCGACCGCCGACGCGACCCGCTCGGTCCGCTCGGTGATCCGCCAGCTCGGCCGGGTTCCGGACAACGGCATCGGCTACGCGCTGCTGCGTCACCTCTGCCCGGACGACGAGGTGCGCGCCCGGCTGGCCGCCACCGCCGCGCCGATGGTGGCGGTCAACTACATGGGCGGGTACGGCTTCGACGACGTCGCCCCGGCCAACCAGCTCCTCGACGTCTGCGCGGCGCCGTTCGGACCGACCGAGGACCCCGACGGGCACTGGCCCTTCCCCTTCGACGTGACGGGGTCGCTCACCGGCCCCACGCTGCGCGTCGATCTGAGCTATGCCACTCCGGCCTTCCGGCCGGAGACCGCCCAGAACCTGCTCGACGGCATCCGACAAGGCCTGTTGCGCCTGGCCGGACGCCCCGGGCAACCGCCACGGCAGTAGGAGGAGACCCCCATGGCGTTCCGACGCCCGTCCCGGTTCGCCGGGTTCACCACGATCTGGTTCGGCCAGCTGCTGTCGGCGCTCGGCACCCGGATGACGAACTTCGCCCTGAGCATCTGGGTGTGGGACGCCACCGGCCGGGCCTTCGACCTGACCATGCTGATGGCGTTCGCGTTCGGCGCGACAGTCATCTTCAGCCCGATCGCCGGCGCGCTGGTCGACCGGTGGGGCCGACGACTGACCATCGTGCTCAGTGACATCGGCTCGGCGCTCACCACCGCCGTCGTGCTGCTGTTGTTCCTCAGCGGCTCGGTCGAGGTGTGGCACCTCTACCTGGTCAACCTGGTGACCGGGGCGTTCCTCGCGTTCCAGCTCCCCGCGTACCAGGCGACCATCACGGTGATGATGGAGAAGGGCCAGTACCCGAGGGCCAACGCGATGATGTTCGCGGTCCGGACCATTCCGGTGATCTTCGCTCCCGGCTTCGCCGCCGCCCTGCTGGGCTTCATGGACATCAAGGTCATCCTGCTCGTCGACGCGCTCTCCTACGTGGTGGCGATCGGGGCGGTGCTGCTGGTGCAGCTCCCACCCCGGCCCCGCTCGACCCAGCCGGACGAGGGCGGCTTCTGGTACGACACGATCTACGGCTTCCGCTACATCCTGGCCAGCCGGGCGTTCACCGGGCTGGAGGCGATCATGTTCGCCATCAACGTGCTCGCCGCCGTCGGCTTCGCCCTGCTGGTGCCGCAGATCCTGGCCCGCACCGACAGCAGCACCAACGCGGTCGGTCTGGTGCAGACCATCGGCGCGGTGGGCGGCGTGGCCGGCGCGCTCCTGCTCGGGCTGCTGCCCAACACCCGCCACAAGATCCGCCGGATGCTCGTCGCCATCCTGGTCTTCAGCGTCCTCGGCCGGATCGTCTACGGCGTCGGGGACAGCATCATCGTCTGGTCCGTCGCCCTGCTCTTCCTGCACCTGTCCATCCCCTTCATCGACGGGTACGCCCAGTCGGTGTGGCAGGAGAAGGTCGAGCCGTCCCACCAGGGCCGGGTCTTCGCCGCCCGCCAGTTCATCGAGGACCTGGCGTACCCCGGCGGCACCGCCCTGGCCGGTATCGCCGCGGACCGCTGGTTTGAGCCGATGATGCGCGAGGGTGGCCCCGGCGTGCCGTACTTCGGGTGGCTGGTCGGCAGCGGACCGGGCGCCGGAATGGGCCTGATCTTCGTGATCGTCGGCCTGTTCGGCATCGGCGTGGCAGCCGCCGGGTTCGCCTCGCCGAGCATCCGCCGGATGGAGACCGACCTGCCCGACTACGACGAGCCGACCGACCCGCCGGCCCCGCTGCCCTCGCCGACCGGCACCGATGAGCTGACCGACGACCGCGCGGTGGTGGCGAAGTGACGCTGACCGAGGTGGTGGCCGGGGTCCTGGAGGTCGACCCGGCCGAGGTGACCGACGAGTCCGGGCCGGAGACCATCGGCACCTGGACCAGCCTGCGCCACCTGCAACTGGTGGTGACCCTGGAGGAGGTCTACGGGCTCTCCTTCGCCTTCGACGAGATCCGCGACGTGCGCAGCGTCGGCGAACTGCGGACGGTGCTGCGCGCCAAGGGCACGGAGACGCGATGAGCACCGTCCTGTTCACCCGACGCGCCCGCTGGCAGGCACTCACCCGCCGGCGACCGGCCCCGACGCTGCGCGTCGCCCTGCTGGCCAGCTACACGGCGGACCCGCTGGTGCCGTACCTGGGCCTGGACCTGCACGAGCGCGGCCTTTCCGCCACGCTCACCGTCGGCCCGTTCCAGCAGGTCGTGCAGCAGTGCCTGGCCACCGACGGCTTCCTCGCCGAGGTCCGGCCGGACGTGCTGGTGGTGGCGCAACGCCTTGAGGAAGCGGGCGAACCCGGCGCGGGCGGCGACGCCTGGGCGACGGAGCTGCTGGCCGGGGCCGAGGCGGCCGTCACCGCCGCACGTCGGCACGGCGCCCTGCTGGTGTACGTGCTGCCGGCGATCCCCGCGGCCCGCCCGTCCGGGCCGGCCGACGCGATGCACGCCGACGGGGTGGCCGCCAGCGCCACCGTCGTACGGCAACGCCTGCGCGACCGGCTGGCCGGCGACCCGTGGGTGCTGCTCGTCGACGCCGACGAGGCGGTACGCGCCGTCGGCGACGAGCGGGCGCACCACCCGGTGCTGTTCCGCCTCGCCAAGGTGCCGTACACCGAGGAGGTCTTCGCCCGGCTCGGGGCGACCGCCGCCACGCTGGTGGCGTCCTGGTTCGGCACGGGCTGCCGGGCGCTGGTCGTCGACGGCGACGGGCTGACCGGCGCGGCGCACCTGCTGCCGGCGCTGCGCGAACTGCGCGCCGCCGGCGTACGGGTGGCGCTGCGGGCCACCGGCGACGGGTGCTGGTCGGACGGCGATGCCGTCGACCTGCTGGGCGTGCTCGACGGCTGGGTCACCGACGACCGGCCGATCGGCGCACAGCTCGCCGAGATCGCCGAGGCGCTGGACGTGGCACCGGCGCAGCTCGTCCTGGCCGGCGTCGACGCGGCCCAGCTCAAGCCGCCCAGTGCTGGGCCGCCCAGTGCAGGGCCGCCCAGCGAAGGGCCGACCAGCGAGCGGTCGACCAGCGAAAGGCCGACCAGCGAAAGGCCGACCGGCGATGAGCCGACCGGCGACGGGCCGGCGGTCGAGGGGCCGCCGCGGCGCGTGCTGCTCGGGGCCGACCCGACGGCGTGGCCGGACGAGCTGCGGGCGGCGCGGTTGACCGACCGGCTGCCGGAGCGACGGTGGATGGGCGGCGGGACCGGACCCCTCGCCGCGCCCGCCGAACTGTCCCTGGACGACTTCGTGGCCGGCCTGGACGTTCAGGTCGACTACCGGCCCGTCGTCGCGGACGGCGTCGGCGAGGTCGCCGAGGTGGTGGCCCGCGCGCACGACTTCGCCCTCGCCCCGGCCCCACCGGCCGCCGCGTTGGCCCAGCGGGCCGCCGATCTCGTGGCCATCCGGGTCCGCGACCGGCTGGGCGACTACGGCACCTCGGGCCTCGTCGCGCTGGACCGCGGCGCCGACCGCTGGACCGTCGACGTCTTCTCGCTCTCCTGTCCCGTGCTGGGCAAGGGCGTCGAGGCGGCCGTGCTGCGGGAGGTGACCCGCCGGGCCGGCGCGGCCGGCGCGGACGAGGTGGTCGTCCGGTGGACCGACACGGGCCGCAACGGCACCGCCCGGCGCTTCCTGTCCGAGGTGGACAGTCTCGCGCCCGCCGATCCTCGGGTCCGGCTACGCGCCATCCACGCGAGCGACGACCGGACCACGGGGGTACGGCCATGAGCGCGCCGCCGGTCGGCGTCGGGGTGGCCGCCCTGGCCCACGTCCTCGGCGAGCCGGTCGACGTGGCGGCGGCCGCGGCCGCGTACACCAAGGATCTTGATCGTCTGCGGTCCTGGGAGTACCGGACCTTCCACCGGGCCGGTCCCACCGTCGGGGTGACCGACCTGGCGGTGGTGGCCGGCGGCACGGCCCTGGACCGGGCCGGGCTGTCCGCCGCCGACGTGGACCTCGTGGTGCTGGCCATCCCCGACCTGGCCGAATACCTCTACTGGGACCCGGCCGCGCACACCCAGGCCCGCCTCGGCGCGCACCGGGCCGAGGCGGTGCTGCTCAACCAGGCGTGCGGCGGCGGGGTGGCCGCGTTCGACACGGTGGCCGGGCGGTTCGCCACCCATCCCGACTACCGGACGGCGCTGGTGATCGGCGCGAACCGGGTGTGCGAGCCCTACTGGAACCGGATGGAGGTGAACACCAGCGTCTTCTCCGACGGCGCGGCGGCGGCCGTGCTGGTCCGTGACCACGACCGGTGCCGCTGGCTGGCCACCGAGACCATCACCGACGGCCGGTACGCGGGCTTCATGCGGATGCCCGTCGGCGGCGCCGCCCAGCCGTTCACCCCGGACGCCGGCACCCCCCGCGTCGGTGACCCGGCGGACCGGCTCAACGAGTTCTTCGCCGGGGACGTACGGCGGATGTTCCGGTTCGTCGCGACCATCCGGGAGCGCAACCGGCAGGTGGTCCAGGCGGCCTGCGACCGGGCCGGCGTCACGCTCGCCGACGTCCGCCGCTTCGTGCACTTCCACGACAACGCCCGGCAGTTCGCCGAGCTGGCCAAGGACCTCGGCGTGGAGCTGGAACGCACGAACGTCGAGCTGGCCCTCGCGCACGGTCACATCGGCTGCGCCGACCAACTCATCAGCCTGGAGCGCCACCTCGACAGCGGCGAGGTGGCCACCGGCGACCTGGTCGCCCTGACCAGCACCGGCAGCGGCATGCACTGGGTCTGCACCCTGCTGCGGGTCTGACCGGCCGCCGCACCCACCCACGGGAAGGAACACCGAACATGAGAGTCGAGGAGGTCCTGCACCGGATCCGCCGGCTGCGCCGACCAGGCGCGGCCGCCGACCCGGAGCTGGCGCCCGGCCTGGTCCACCTGGACGACGCGGCGGTCACCGCCGTCGCGTCCGCCGGTCGGCTGCTCGCCGACGTACCCGTCGAGAAGCTGGCCAGCCCCGACTTCCCGCTGCGCCCGCTGCGGGTCGCGGTCACCGGCACGTTCACGCCCGGCACGCTGGAACCGCTGCTGCGGGTGGCGCTGCTGCGGATCGGCATCGCCGCCGAGATCCACGTCTCCGGCTTCGACCAGCTCGTGCTCGACCTCAGCGACCCCGGCTCGGCACTCGCCGAGTTCCGGCCGGACGTCACGCTCTGCCTGCTGCACGACGGCTGGTTCCTGCCCGCCGAGTGGGACCCCGGCGACCTGGCCGGCCTCGCCGACGTGCTGCGCGAACGGGCCGGCGTGCTCACCGCCGCGCTGCGCGGGTACGCCACCCGCACCGACGGCGCGGTGCTGCTGCACACCGTGCCGCTGTCGCCGTTGGAACACCGCAGTCTGGTCAGCTTCCGGGGGCGGGCCGAGCTGGGCCTCCTCTGGCGGGAGCTGAACGCCCAGCTCCTGGAGCTGGGTGGACGGGACACGACGTACACCCTGGACCTGGAAGCGCTGCTGGTGGACCACGACGGTCCGGTGCGCGACGAGCGCCTGTACCGGTTCGCCAGCATGGCGTGGACGCCCACCGTGGAACGCCGGTACGCCCACGAGGCGGCCACCTTCTGCCGGGCGGCCCTCGGCCGGACGGCCAAGGTGCTCGTGCTGGACCTGGACAACACGCTCTGGGCGGGCGTGCTCGGCGACGACGGGCTCACCGGCATCCGACTCGGCGCCGACTACCCGGGCAACTGCCACCGGGACGTGCAACGTCGCGCCCTGGCGCTGCGCCGGCAGGGCGTGCTGCTCGCGGTGTGCAGCAAGAACGACCCGGACCTGGTGACCGAGGCGTTCGCGCAACATCCGGACCTGCTGCTGCGCGCCGACGACTTCGTCGCGCAGGCGGTCAACTGGGGGCGCAAGGACGAGAACCTGCGCCAGCTCGCCACCAGCCTCAACCTGGGCCTGGACGCCGTCGTGTTCGCCGACGACAGCCCGTTCGAGTGCGAGCTGGTACGCCACGAGCTGCCGAGCGTACGGGTGGTGGAGCTGGCCGGCGACCCGGCCGGCTTCTCCACGCGGCTGCTCACCGAGGGGCACTTCACCGTACTGGCCACCGGCGCAACCGACCGGGAACGCACCGAGCTGTACCGGGCCCGCGCCGGGCGGGAGCGGTTCGCCGCCACGTTCGACTCCGCGGCCGACTACCTGCACGAGCTGAAGTTGCGGGTCAGCGTCCGGGACGTCGACGCGCACAGCCTGCCCCGGGTCGCGCAGCTCGGGCTACGCACCAACCAGTTCACGATGGCCGAACGGGCGCACACCGAGGCGCAGACCCGGGCCCGCGCCGACTCCCCCGACCACCTGGTGCTCACCGTCGAGGTGGCCGACCGGTTCGGCGCGGAGGGGCTGGTCGGCGGCCTGTGGCTGGACCGGACCGATCCGGACGCCTGGGTGATCGAGAACTTCGTGCTGAGCTGCCGGGTGTTCTCCCGGGGCGTTGAGCAGGCGGCCCTGCACCGGGTGACGGAGCTGGCCCGCTCGGCCGGCGCGACCCGGCTGGAGGCGCTGTTCCGGCCCACCGCCCGCAACAAGCCCGGCGGGGCCGTCTGGCCGTCCGCCGGCTTCACCGTGGCCTCCGTCGAGGACGGCACCACCCGGCACGTGCTGCCACTGCACCCCCCGCCCCGGCTGCTGCCGGCGTGGATCGCCCTGGAGGAGGGAGACATCCGTGCCTGACCTGTTCACCACCGTCGCGGGCCTCATCGAGCAGGTCGCGGACGTACCGGCCGAGGAGATCACGCCCGACGTCCGGTTCGCGTCGTTGGCCCACTGGACCAGCCTGGAGGCGCTGCGGCTGCTCTCGGCGCTGGAGGACGACCTCGGCGTACGCCTGGACCTGCGGGCGTACCTGGCGGTGACCGCCGTCGGCGAGCTGGTCGACCTGGTCGCCGCCGAGCGGGACGGGGTCGTCCGGTGACCGCCACCCGCACCGAGGCGGCGCCCACCGCGCCGACCCGGCTCACCGACGCCGACCTGGACCTGCTGCTGCTCATCCGGCACTTCGAGCTGGCGCTGCTGGACATGTTCGGCCGGGGCGAGCTGCACGGCACCACGCACACCTGCCTGGGCCAGGAGTACGTGCCGGTGGCGCTGCGCCCGCTGCTCGACGACGACGACTTCGTGTTCAGCAACCACCGGGGCCACGGCCACTACCTGGCCCGGTTCGACGACCCGCACGGCCTGCTCGCCGAGGTGATGGGCCGCGACGGCGCGGTGTGCCACGGTGTCGGCGGCAGCCAGCACATCCTGCGCGAGCGCTACCTGTCGACCGGGGTGCAGGGCGAGAGCGCGCCGGTGGCCGCCGGGGTCGCGCTGCACCTCAAGCGCACCGAACCCGGCCGCCTGGCGCTGGTCTACCTGGGCGACGGCACGTGGGGCGAGGGCGCCGTCTACGAGGCGCTGAACATGGCCGCGCTGTGGGGCCTGCCGCTGGTGCTGGTCGTGGAGAACAACGGCATCGCCCAGTCCACGCCGACGACCGCGCAGCTCGCCGGCAGCATCGGCGGCCGGGCGCGGGCCTTCGGGGTGGACCACCTCCGGATCACCTCCACCGACACCGAGGTCGTCCGCGCCGCGCTGACACCGGCGCTGCGCCGGGTCCGCGAGCGGTCCACGCCGTACGTGGTGGAGCTGCTCACCCACCGGGTGGGGCCGCACAGCAAGGGGGACGACAGCCGTCGCCCCGAGGAGATCGCGCACGCGCGGGCGCACGACTGGTACGCGCGTTACGCGCGGGCGTACCCGGAGCAGTTCGACGCGCGCGACGAACGCCAACGGGCGTACGTGGCCCAGGTCGTCGCGGACGTCGCCGGCCGCCCGGCGAGCCGCTGGACGGAGGAGAACCGTGGCTGAGCGGGTGGTGGAGAACCTCAACCAGGCCCTGCACGCGCTGCTGGCCGACGACCCCACGCTGAGCGTGCTCGGCGAGGACCTCGTCGACCCGTACGGCGGGGCGTTCAAGGTGACCCGGGGACTGTCGGCGCGCTGGCCGGATCGGGTGCTGTCCACCCCGCTGAGCGAGGGCGGGATCGTCGGCGTGGCCGGTGGGCTGGCCCTGGCCGGGCAGAGCGCGATCGTCGAGATCATGTTCAGTGACTTCGTGGCGCTGGCGTTCGACCAGATCCTCAACTTCGCCAGCAAGTCCACCGCCATGTACGGCCGGCGGGTGCCGATGCGGCTCGTGGTGCGCTGCCCCAGCGGTGGCAACCGCGGGTACGGCCCGACGCACAGCCAGAGCCCGCTGAAGCACTTCATCGGCATCCCCGGCCTGAGCGTGCACGAGGTGTCGCCCTTCCACGACAACCGGGCGGTGCTCGCCGGGATGCTCGCCTCCGGCCGGCCGGGACTGCTCTTCGAGGACAAGGTCCTCTACACCACCCGCATGTACGCCGACGGCGTGGTGGACGAGCTGTTCCGCTACGACCTGATCGGCCCGGACGCCGACGTCGCCCGGGTTCGGGTGGACGAGGAGGAGCAGGCCGACTGCGTGCTTGTCGTACCCGGCGGGTTGGCCGCGCGGGCCGTGTCGGTGGCCCGGGAGCTGCTGCTGCGCGACGACGTCGTCTGCCAGGTGCTGGTGCCCTCGCGGCTCTGGCCGCTGGACACCGACGCCCTGCTGCCGCCGATCGCGCGGGCCGGACGGGTCGTGGTGGCCGAGGAGAGCACCGCCGGCGGCACCTGGGGCGCGGAACTGGCGCAGGTCGTGCACCGGCGGCTCTGGGGATCGCTGCGCGCGCCGGTACGTCTCGTGCACTCCGCGGACAGCGTCATCCCGACCGCCGCGCACCTCGAACGCACCGTGCTGGTGCAGGACGCCGACATCCACCAGGCCGTGAAGGAGGTCGTCAGTGGTGACTGACCTGGTCGTCCCCAAGCTCAACAACAACGACACGACGTACGTCCTGCTCGACTGGCTGGCCGAGGACGGCGAGCGGATCCGCGCCGGCGAGCCGATCGCCGAGGTGGAGACGTCCAAGGCGGCCGAGGAGCTGCTCAGCGACGGCGACGGCGTGCTGCACCGGCTCGTCGAGGTCAACCAGGAGTGCGCCCCGGGCGACGTCATCGGGCACGTCTTCGACGACGAGGAGGCGCGGCAGCGGTTCCTCGCCGCAGCGGTCACCGCGGCCGCCCCGACGCCCGACACCCGACCGGGTGGGCCCGTACTCACCGACTCGGCCCGGGAACTCGCCACCGCGCACGGCCTGGGCGACGACGAGTTGCGCGGGCTCGGCAAGGCGGTCGTGCGGCGTACCGACGTGGAACGCCTGCTGGCCGACCGGTCGGCGGCGCCCACGGCCGCGACCGAGCCGGTGGTGGTGGCCGCGGCCGCCGCGCTGGCGGCCGGCGACGGCCCGGAGCCGGACGACCCGCGCCCGGTGCACACGCTCTCCCGCGCCCAGCGCGCGGTGGCTGCCGTGGTCACCGAGTCGCACCGCGAGGTGCCGGCGGCGCTCGCGGTGATCAAGGTACGGGCCGACGCCGCCCTCGCGGTCGCCCGGCAGCTCACCCGCGCCACCCGCACCCTGGTCGGTCTGCCGGAACTGCTGGTCAAGGTGATCGGCGGGCTGCGCGAGGACCACCCGTTGCTGTTCGCCTCCCCCGGCGACGGCAGCAGCGTACGGCTGGCCGAGGCGGCCCACGTCGGCGTCACCATCGACGTCGGGACGGGCCTGTTCATCCCGGTGGTCCGCGACGTCGAGGAGCTGACCTGCGCGGAGATCGCCGAGACGCTGATGGACTTCCGCAGCCGGGCCGGCGGCGAGGGCTTCCGGGCCGGCGAGCTGGCCGGCGGGACCATCGTCGTGTCCCTGCACACCGATCCCGACGTGGTGCTCGCCGGGCCGATCGTCTTTCCCGGTCAGACCTGCGTGGTGGCGATCGGCGGGACCCAGGACGAGCTGGCGCTGGACGCGGACGGTCAGGTGGTGACCCGCCGGTTCGTCAACCTGAGCGCCGTCTACGACCACCGGGTCGTCAACGGACGGGAGGCGGTCGCCTTCCTGCAGGCGGTGAAGGCCGCCCTGGAGTCCCCCGACCACCTCGCCGAGGAGTGACGCGCCGGTCAGCCGAAGAGCTTCTCGTCGCACACCTGCCAGCCGACCTCCGACTCCAGCCGCAGGTCGAGCCGCAAGGTCTGACCGTTCCGGCCGGTCAGTTCGACGGTCACCGAGGCGCTGTTGCCGGCCTCGTTGGTGAAGGCGGCCCGGCCCATGGTGTGCGACACGGGCCGGCCGAGGCGCTGCACCGCCGAGGTGAACGCCGCCAGGTCGGTCCGCTCCCTGATCTCCTGGCACAGGGATTCGTGGGCGGCGGCGTCGTCGTTGCGCTCCAGCCGATGGACGAACTGGTCGGCCGCCGCGCGCGGCTCGTCCACGTCCGGTCCGGCGTACATCCACAGGAGAAAGCCGCCGACCGGCACGGCGAGCGCCGCCAGGCACCCGAAGATGATGGCGCCCGCGACGATCCATCCCGTACGCGAGGCCCTGGGCGGTGGGTCAACCGACGGGGGGTGCGGTGACAGGGCTGGGCGCATGGCGAAAGGCTAATTCCGGCGGGTACCTGACCGACGACGGTACGGCCACGAATCGATCTCGCTGTCCGTGGAGCCCGCCGGTCAGCCGGTCACGCAGGTCTGCCGGTCGTGATCGTTGGCCGCCGAGCAGCGGCGTGGACGGCGTGTCGTGATGCTGAGCCGCCAACGATCACGAGCGGCGGCGGTGGTGGCAAGCACGCACAGCGCGGCGGCGCCGAGCAGGGGTGGACGTCCGCCCAGGTGGACGGCCGCCGAGCCGAGCGGGATCGCCAGGACGAGCGGCCCGAACATCGCGGTGTTGGCCGTCGCGGCGACCCGGCCGAGCAGTGCCGCAGGGGTGTGCGTCTGCACGGCGGTCACCGCCGCGACCACGGTCCACGGCAGTCCGACGCCGACGGTCACCGCGCCCGCCACCGTGACCGGCCACCAGGGCAGACACCGGGCCAGACAACCCGTCGCGAACAGCACCGTTCCAGCGACCCCGACGGCCACGGGACCCCGTCGGGTGAGGAGCCGACCGACGACGAGTCCGCCCAGGATGGAGCCGGCGCCCTGGGCGCTGGCAAGCACCCCCAGAAAGCTCGTTGGCAGGCGCAGTTCCGTGACGACGATCGCGTAGAGAGCGGCGGTCACGAAGCCGGACATGGCGATCGACACTCCGGCGAGCAGGACCGGAACGCGGATGGTCCGCTGTCCGGCCAGGACTGCCAGTCCGGTACGGAGGCTGTGAGCCCGCCTCGTCGGTCGCCCGGATGGCGGCCGGTTCAGGCGGACCACCAGGTAGAGGAGGGCGACCAGAATCGGCATCACCGCGCTCAGCGCGGCCACCGCGTGCCCGCCCTGCCAGGCGTAGAGGCCCGCGCCGACCAGCGGCGCGACGAGCTTCATGCCCTCCTGGGCGCTGGAGCGCCACCCGTTGACGTCGCCGAGTTCCGCTGCCGACAGCGCGGACGGCAGCAGCGCCGTCTCGCCCGCGTCGATGAGTACGTAGCTGACACCGTAGGCGCACGAGACGGCGAAGACGAGCCAGGTCTGCCCCGGCCCACGGACGGCGAGGAGCGAGAACAGGGCGGCGGCCAGCGCGAGGTTGACGGCGATCACCAGTGGTCGCCGGGACGCCCGGTCGAGTAGGCCGCCGAGCCACGGGCCGGCGAGGACCGGGGCGTACACGCAGAGCCCGGTGAGCGCGGCGACGGCGGTCGAGCCGGTGAGGTCGAGGACCCAGAGGCCGGCCACCAGCGACATGGCGCTGCTGCCGAAGCCGGACAGCATGGAGATCGCCACGAACAGGTAGGCGTTGCGCCGCATTCAACCCTCCAGGTTGAGCCGAGTTCACTCACATCCTGTTGGGTTGAGCCTCGATCAGGCAATGCTGGCAGTGCGGTGTCAATGCAACATTGACAAGGCGGTGTCGAGGGCGTCCGCCACCGTGTGCACCGGCTGCGGCAGTCGGTCGCCCGCCTGGTCGAGGTCGGCGCGCAGATGCAGGGCCAGCGCGTAGAGCGACCCCGGGTCGGCGTCCAGAGCCGCGTCGACCGTGCTCCGCACCAGTGTCGCCCGACGGAAGCGGGAATCCCACCGCCGGTCCGTCGCGATCCACCGCCCCAACTCGGCCACCGCGGCCCGCAACGCCGCGATCTGCGGCGAGTAGCCCCGGTCCAGGTCCTGCCGCCGCGCACGCCGCGCCACGGCCAGGCGCTGCCGGCGCTGCTCGGCCGCCTGCCGGCTGCCGAGGCCCAGGGCCGTCGCGATCTGCGCCCAGGTGACGCCATCGTGACGGGCCCGGTCGATCAGCTCGGCCTCGCGCTCATCCAGGCGGGTACGAGCGGCACGGACCTCAGCCAGACCGGCCAGCGGCGTCGTCACCGTGTCAACATTACATTGACAGCTCGACGTTGCGAGGGTGCGGCAGTGCAGGGCTCCGGCGAGTCGCGGTCTGCGATCTGCGGTCCCGGCCGGACAGCTGCCTGTTGCCACGGTTTCCCGGGCGGGCGGGGTGGCCCCCACTATCCGACGACGCTGTCGAGCTGCCCCATTTCTGGGACGGCCGAACGCTGGCGAGCTGCCCCACCCTCAGGCCGACCGAACGCTGGCCGGCTGCCCTACTTCTGGTACCACATGGGGCTGTGGGGCTGCCCCACTTCTGGGGCAGCTCGACAGGCAGCACGGACACTTACCTCCGTCGACCGGGCTCACCGCCCAAGCCGTCCGCCAGACCAACGCCGAGACTGAGCCAGCGCTGAGGCCGGGCCAGCGTCGGGCTGGCGGACGGCTTCGCGCGGCGAGGCGGTGACCGGCCGTCAGCTCGCGGCGAGGTGTTCGCGGACGCTGCGGGGGCGCATGTCGGTCCAGGTGCGCGTGACGAAGTCCAGGCACTCCTGGCGGCTGCCGGCGCAGCCCGCGTCCCGCCATCCGTCCGGCGCCTCCCTGTGCCGGGGCCACAGGGCGTACTGCTCCTCGTCGTTGACCACCACGCGGTGTTCGTCAGCCATCAGGGTTGCCTTCCTCGTGTCGGGCCAGGTGCAGCTCACGGGCGAGACTCTCGGGCGAGAGCGCCCGGATCTCCGCGAGCAGGTCGGTGAGGTCCCCGTCCGGTACGGCGGGAGCCGGCCGGGCCAGGTCGGCGACGGTACGCGCCAGCGCGGCGGGGGTGGGTGACTCGAAGATCGCGGCGGGCGGCAGGTCGACGCCGAACGCGTCGCGCAGCCGCGCCACCACCCGGGTGCCGAGCAGCGAGTGGCCGCCCAGCTCGAAGAAGTCGTCGTCGGGACCGACCTCGTCCACCCCGAGCAGGTCCACCCAGATCCGCCGCACCACCTCGTACGGATCGTCGGTTGGCGCGACGGCAGTGTCCGGGGTGGTCGGTGGTGGGGCGGCGGTGACCGGCGCGCTCTCGTCGAGCGTGACCGGACCGGGCCGGTACGCGTCGACCCAGTGCCGCTCGCGGGCGAACGGGTACGTGGGCAGGGGCACCCGCCGTCGTCCGGTGGGCCAGTCGACGGGCGCCCCGGCGAGCCAGAGCCGACCGACGGCCAGCGCGACCGTCTCGTCCTCCCCGGCCGGGGTGCGGTCGGCGGGCAGGCTGGTCAGCACCGTCGTACCGCGGGCCGCCCCGTGCTGACGGACGAGGGTGGCCAGGGTGCGGCCCGGTCCGGCCTCCAGCAGCGCGTACCGCTCGCCCAGCAGCAGTTCGGCGGTGGCGGCGAAGTTGACCGGGCGGCGGAGCTGCCGCACCCAGTAGGCGGGGTCGGTGGCCTCGTCGTCGGTGAGCCAGCGTCCGGTCACGTTCGACACGATCGGCACGGCGGGCGGGCTGAGCGGAACCTCGCGCAGGTGCGCGGCGAAGCCGGCCAGGGCGGGCTCCATCATGGCCGAGTGGAACGCGTGCGAGGTACGCACCTCGCGGCAGGCCACTCCGCGCCCCCGCAGGTCGGCGGCGAACGCGGCGACGGCGGCCGTCGCGCCGGAGACGGTGACGAGGCGCGGCGCGTTGGCGGCGGCCACCTCCACGCCGTCGGGCAGCAGCGCCGTCACCTCGTCGACGCCGAGCGCCACCGACAGCATCGAGCCGGGGCTCTGCGCCTGCATGAGCCGACCGCGTACGGCGACGGTGGCGAGCGCGTCGGGCAGCGTGAAAACGCCGGCCAGGCAGGCGGCCACGTACTCGCCGAGGCTGTGTCCCGCCATCGCGACCGGACGTACGCCACGGTGCCGCAGCAGCTCGGCGAGGGCGTACTCGACAGCGAACAGGGCCGGCTGGGTGAGTCGGGTCTCATCCAGCTCCGGTACGGGCGGGACCGGTTCGCCGGGTGGGCAGAGCAGCGTGCGCAGGTCCACGTCGAGGTGCGGGCGCAGCAGTTCGGCGCAGCGGTCGAAGGCCGCCCGGTAGACCGGCTCGGCGCGGTACAGGGTGCGGCCCATCCCCGCGTACTGCGCGCCCTGGCCGGGGAAGAGCAGCGCCACACCGGCCGGCGTACCGGTGGCGACGCCGGTGCGGACCAGCGACGAGCCGCGGTCGGCGAGCCGGGCGGCGGCGGTGCGGGCGTCCGGGGCGACGGCGACCAGGCGGTGACCGAACGCCCGTCGCGTGTGGGCCAGGGTGTACGCGGCGTCGGCCAGCGGCACGTCCGGGTTCCCCTCCAGGTGGGTGGCGAGCTGGCTACGGGCCTCAGCGAGCCCGTCGGCGTCCCGGGCGGAGAGCACCAGCACGTGCGCGGACCGCTCGTCGTCGGGGAGTTGCCGCGCCGGTTCGGCGGCCTGGAGCACGACATGGGCGTTGGTGCCCCCGATGCCGAAGGAGCTGACCGCCGCGCGGGGCGGTCCGCCCAGGTCGGGCCAGGGCTGCGGCGCGGTGGGCACCCGGAACGGGCCGCCGGCCAGCTCGGGGTGCGGCTCGGTGCAGTACGGGCTGGGTGGTACCACCCGGTGGTGCAGCGCCAACGCGGCCTTGATCAGCCCGGTGACGCCGGCGGCGACGTCGAGGTGACCGACGATCGACTTGACCGAGCCGAGCGCACACCGACCCCCGCCAGCGCCCCGACCCTCAGCGCCCCGACCCCCGACCGCGTGCTGGAACGCCTCGGTCAGGGCGCGTAGCTCGATCTGGTCGCCCAGCTCGGTGCCGGTGCCGTGCGCCTCGACGTAGCCGATGGTGGCGGGGTCGACCTCGGCCACCTCCTGGGCGGCCCGGATCGCGGCCACCTGACCGTCCACCCCGGGCGCGGTGAACCCGACCTTCACCCGGCCGTCGTTGTTGATGGCGGAGCCCCGGATGACGGCGTACACCGTGTCGCCGTCGTCGCGGGCGTCCGCCAGCCGGCGCAGGACGACCACGGCGGCGCCGTCGCCTCCCACCGTTCCGGTGGCGCGTACGTCGAAGGGCCGGCAGTGCCCGTCGCGGGACATGATGCCGCCGACCTCGTGGCGGTAGCCGGTGCCGGTGGGCAGCAGGATGTGCGCCGCGCCGGCGAGCGCGACGTCGCATTCGCGGGCGAGCAGCGCCTGCGCGGCGAGGTGTACGGCGACGAGCGACGACGAGCAGGCCGTCTGCACGGCCACGGCGGGTCCCCGCAGGTCCAGGTGGTACGCCACCCGGGTGGGCAGCGAGTCCTTGTCGTTGGCGAGCATCAGCTCGTACTCGGAGACCGAGTCGAGCCGTGGATTGCGGAACAGGTGGTGCAGGAGGTAGCCGCTGGCCGCCGCGGCGGCGTACACGCCGACCAGCCGGTCGGGGTCCCCGGCGAGGTGACCGGCGCGTTCCAGGGCGGTCCAGGCCGTTTGGAGGAAGAGCCGCTGTTGCGGGTCGAGCAGCCGTGCGTCGCGGGGCGAGTAGCCGAAGAAGCCGGCGTCGAAGCGGTCGACGTCCGGCAGCGCGCCGTGCGCCGGCACGTGGTCGGGGTGCCGCCGCTCCTGTTCGCTCAGCCCGTTGGCGGCCAACTCCGCGTCCGTGAACCGGGTGATGGTCTCCTGTCCGGCGAGGACCCGACGCCACAGTTCGTCGACGTCGGCCGCGCCCGGAAAGCGGCCGGCCATCCCGACGATGGCGATCTCCAGTCCGGTCTCCTGCTCGCTCACGCTCGTCCCTCCCCCGCCGGCACCGGGCGGGCCCGGCGGGCCCGGTCGGCCAGCGCCTGCTTGCGTTCGTCCCGTCGGCGGCCGCCGGTCGGCGTCGCCGTGGGCGCGGACCCGCCGTCGAGGAAGCGGGCCAGCTGCGCGACGGTCGGGTAGCGGAACAGCTCCACCGCCGGAACCGGTCGGCCCAGCCGGTCGGCGAGGCGGGTCTGCACCCGTGCCAGCAGCAGGGACGTGCCCCCGAGGTCGAAGAAGTTGTCGTCCGCACCGACGTCGTCCAGCCCGAGCACCTGTCGCCAGGTGTCGGCGATGGCCCGTTCGACGGCCCCGTCGGGCGCCACGTACGCGGCGCCGAGATCGGCGCGGGCCACGGCGGGGGCCGGCAGGCGGGACGCGTCGAGTTTGCCGCTGGACGTGAACGGCAGGTCGGGCACCACCACGAACGCGCTCGGCACGAGGTAGCGGGGCAGCCGCCGGAGCAGGCTCTGGCGTAGCTCGTCCACCGCCAACCCGTCGCCCACGAGGTAGCCGACGAGTCGTCGGCCACCGGGCGAGTCGGTCCGCACCACGGCGGCGGCGCGGCGTACGCCCGGGTGCTGCCGCAGGTGGGCTTCCACCTCACCCAGCTCGATCCGGAAACCGTTGATCTTGACTTGGTTGTCCGCCCGGCCGAGGAAGACGAGTTGTCCGTCGGCACGCCAGCGGACCAGGTCACCGGTGGCGTACATGCGCGCCCCCGGCGTCGGCGCGTACGGGTCGGGCAGGAAGCGTCCGGCCGTGAGCGCGGCGTCGCCGTGGTAGCCGCGGGCCACGCCGAGGCCGCCGAGATGCAGCTCGCCGGGCACCCCGGGCGGTACCGGCCGCAGCTCGGTGTCGAGGACGTAGGCGCGTACCCCGGTCAGCGGGCGACCGATCGGCAGCTCGCTGTCGGTGGGCGCGCAGTGGGCGGCCGTGGCGGTGACGGTGGCCTCGGTGGGGCCGTACCCGTTGATCAGGAGCCGGCCGCGCGACCAGGCGGCGGCGACGTCCGGCGCGCAGGGTTCCCCACCCACGGTGAGTACCCGCAGGTCGGGCAGGGCGGTGGGGTCCAACGCGTCGAGGACCACCGGCGGCAGGTCGGCGACCGTGACGCGGTGCCGGACGAGCGCGGCGGCCAGGTCGGGGCCGGGTGTGCGCTCGTCCGGGCCGAGCAGGCGCAGGGTCGCGCCGACGGTGAGCGTGGTGACCACGTCGGACAGCGCGACGTCGAACCCGATCGAGTGGAACTGCAGGACCCGGTCGCCGGCCTGGACGCCGACCAGCCGGGCCTGCGCCTCGGCGAGGTTGGCCAGCCCCCGGTGGGTGCCGATGACGCCCTTCGGCAGCCCGGTCGAACCGGACGTGTAGATCAGGTAGGCGGCGGCGTCGGGGTGGACGGCCGCCGGGAGCGTGGCGTCGACGGCCGGCGGTTGCTCGTCGAGGCGCAGCAGCGGCACGTCGGTGGTCGGCAGCGCCAACTGCGCGTCGGCGGTGGTGACCACCAGCGCGGCGGCCGAGTCGGCGAGCAGGTGCGCCAGCCGGGCCGCCGGTAGCTGCGGGTCCAGGGGCAGGTACATCCCACCCGATCGGAGTACGGCCAAGAAGGTGACCACCCAGTCGGGGCCGGCGGGCAGGCAGACGCCGACGGTCGTCTCGTCCCGCACACCCCGGGCGGCGAAGGTCCGGGCCAGGCGGTCGGCCCGGGCGTCCAGGTCCCGGTAGGTGACAGCCTGATCGCGGTACGCCACCGCCACCGCGTCCGGGTTCGTCCTCGCCTGGCGGGCGACCAGTTCGCCCAGGCTCGGCTGCTCGGGTGACGCGGGCGCGGCGGCGGCCCAGCGGTCGACCAGGTCCCGACCGGCGGCCGGGTCGAGCAGCGGCAGCCGGTCGACCGGGGTGTCCGGGGCGGCGAGCGCGGCCATGAGCAGGGTGTCGAGCTGGTCGGCGAGCGCGCGGGCGGTGGACTCGTCGAAGAGTCTCATCCGGTACTCGATCCGCCCGTCGATTCGCCCCTCGTGTGCGACGACGGTCAACGTCAGGTCGAACATGGACGTACCGGTGTGCGTCTCGCCGCTGGTCAGCACGGTCACCCCGGGCAACGTCAGCCGCTGTTCCCAGCCGTCCTCGACGGCGAACATGACCTGAGCGAGGGGATGACGGCCGGGATCGCGGACCGGGCGCAGCTCCTGCACCAGGGCGTCGAAGGGCACCGGATCGGTCAGCGCGGTCAGCGCCGAGTCGCGGAGCCGGTCCAGCAGCGCGGCGAACGTCAGTCCACCGTCGACCCGACTGCGCAGCACCAGCGTGTTGACGAAGAAACCGACGGCGGTCTCGCTGTCGATCGTCTGACGGTTGGCCACCGGCGTGGCGATGAGCAGGTCCGACTGCTGGCTGCGCCGGTGCAGCAACGCCGCCCAGGCCGCCGCGAAGATCATGTACGGGGTCGCGCCGGTGCGTCGTTGCGCCTCGGCCACCCGGTCGGCCAACGCGGGAGGCCAGGAGAATTCGATCTCGTGGCCGGCGTCCTCCAGCTCCACCGGACGGGGCCGGTCGGTGGGCAGGTCGAGACCGGGCGGCGCGCCGGCCAGCGCGTCACGCCACCAGTCGAGCCGCCGGGCCAGCTCGGTCGGGCCGAGCAGCCGGTCCTGGGCCAGCGCCGCCGGCACGTCCCGGGGGACCGTCGGCAACGCCACGGCACGGCCGTCCCGCAGGGCCGCGTACGCCGCCGACAACTCCTCGAAGAGCAGACCCATGCTCCAGCCGTCGCAGACCACGTGGTGCAGGGTGAGCAGCAGCGAGAAGTCATCCGGGCCGGTGCGGCACAGGGTGGCGCGCACCAGTGGCCCCCGGGACAGGTCGAACGGGCGTACCGCCTCGGCGGCGGCGTACCCGTCGATCCGCTCCGGCGCGACGTCCACCACCGTGAGCGGCAGACCGGTCGCCGGCAGGACCAGCTGGTACGACTGGCCGTCCAGCGGCACGAAGACCGTGCGCAGCGCCTCGTGCCGCGCCACGATCTCGTCGAGCGCGCCGCGTAACGCGGCCACGTCCAGGTCACCGCGCAGGTCCACCCGGTACGGCACGTGGTAGGCGGGGCTGTCCGGTCGGAGCTGGGCCAGCAGGAGCATCCACTCCTGGGCGGCGGTGAGCGGGTGGATGCCGTACCGGTCGCCGTCCGCGCGGATCGCCGCGAGGAACGTCCGCCGCCGCTCGGGTGGCAGGGCCTCCACGCGCTGGCGCAACTGGGCGGGGGTGAGCGCGCCGATCATCGGGCGGCGTCCTGTTCGAGCTGGTCGAGCAGGCCCGCGAGATCGGCGGGGGGCGGCCCGTCCAGCACGACCGGCGCGACCGGATCGGCGGACTCGGCGGGCGTGCCACCGATCTCGTCCAACGCGGCGGCCAGCCCGGCAACCGTCGGGTGGTCGAAGATCAGCCGCAACGGCACCTCCGCGCCGATCGCGGCGGCGAGCCGGGAGCGGACCCGGGTCGCCTTGAGGGACCGTCCACCCAGGTCGAAGAAGTCGTCGGCGCGGCGGCGCACCGGCACGCCGAGGACGTCCTGCCAGATCTCGGTCACCGCCCGCTCGGTGGGCGTACGGGGAGCGTCGTCGTCGGCTGCCGGGGTGGCGTCGGGGGCGGGCAGCGCCGCGACGTCCACCTTGCCGTTGCGGTTGAGCGGCAGCCGGGGCAGCACCACGAACACGGCCGGCACCAGGTGGTCGGGCAGTTGCTCGCGGGCCCGTTCCCGGATCGCCTCGACGCCCACTTCCTCGTCGGGCACGACGTACGCGACCAGCCGGGCGTCACCGGCGGCGTCGCGATCGGCGCGCACGATCGCGTCGCGAACCAGCCCGCCGCGGCGCAGCGCCTCGGTCACCTCCCCCGGCTCGACCCGGTACCCACGAATCTTCACCTGGTGGTCGGACCGGCCGACGAACTCGATCAACCCGTCCGGGCGCTGCCGGACCACGTCCCCGGTGCGGTAGAGCCGGCCCCCGGCGCGGGGGCCGAACGGGTCGGGCACGAACGTCTCGGCCGTCGCGTCGGGGCGGCCGAGGTAACCACGGGCCACCCCGTCGCCGCCGATGAACAGCTCGCCCAGCACGCCGGGCGGTACCGGTCGCAGGAGACGGTCCAGCACGTACACCCGGGTGTTGGCGATCGGACCGCCGATCGGCACGACCGGGTCCGCGGCGGTGAGCCGGGCGCAGTCGTACGTGGTGCTGTAGGTGGTCGCCTCGGTCGGGCCGTACCCGTTGACGAGCGTCGTGTCCGGGCACGCCGCCCGCAGCCGCTCCACGGCGGTCCGGTCGGCCTGTTCGCCACCGAAGGTCAGGTAGCGCAGCGCGGCCAGGGCGTCCGGCGCCTCGGTCGCCACCTGCCGGGCCACGGAGGTGGCCAGGAACATCATCGTCACGCCGGTGTCGCGCAGCCGGGCGCGGAGCCGGTCCGGCACGATCACGTCGTTGATGTCCAGGTCCGCGAGGCAGGCGCCGTTGAGCAGCGCGCCCCAGACCTCCAGCGTGGCCGCGTCGAACGACATCGTGGCGGCCTGCCCCATCACGTCGTCGGGGCGCACGTCGATGAAGGTGGTGTCGCGGACCAGCCGGACGATGTTGCGGTGGCTGACGCCGGTGCCCTTGGGGCGGCCGGTGGATCCCGACGTGTACATGACGTACGCGAGTTGGTCGGGGTGAACCGTCACCGCCGGGGGCTGGGCCGGGCCGTCGTCGGTCGGCAGGCGGTCCACAGCGATCCGGGGCGTGCCGTCGTCGGGAAGCCGGTCGGCCAGCGCGGCGGCGTGCAGGATGACGCCCGGCGCGGCGTCCTGGCACATCAGCGCCAGCCGCTCCGGCGGGTAACCCGGGTCCAGCGGCAGGTACGCGGCGCCCACCTTGAGCGTCGCCAGGGCGGCGACCACCCAGGTCGTGGTGTCGGCGAGGCAGATCCCGACGATCGTCTCGGCGCCGATGCCGCGCCGGAGCAGACGCCCGGCCAGGTGGTTGGCGCGCCGGTCCACCTCGCGGTAGTCGAGCCTCTGGTTGTCGTCGCGCAGCGCGGGCGCGTCCGGGGTTCGCCGGGCCCACTCGGCGAACAGCGCGGGCACCGACGACTCGCGCGGATAGGCGGTGTCGGTGGCGTTCCAGTCACGCACCACCCGCCGTTCGGTCGCCGGGTCGAGCAGCGGTAGGTCGGACAGCCGCGCCCCGGGGCGTTCCCGCGCCCGGTCGAGCAGGACGGCAAGGGCCGCCGCGATCGACGCGACGTGCGGGTGTCCGGCCACCGTGGCCGTCGGCCGTTCGTCGGCGTCGTCGATCAGCAGCCGCAACACACCACGATTACCGGGCGGCGGTTGATCGGAGCCAATCGATACCACCGGCCGATAGCCGAGAGGAGTTTCGGGCAATTCCCTGTCATGCGCCCGGGCTTCACGTAGCGCCGTTCGGACCAGGTCCCGCAGCTCGGTCCAGGTGGGATCCTCGGGCAGCCGAACCCGGACCGGCAGCCAGCGTCCACCGTCGGTCGGGGCGGCCGGCGTCGCGGCGAGCAGATCCCGACCACCGACCCAGCGGTGCAGCAGCGCGAACAGGCCGGCCAACACGCTGACCTGCGGCTCGACCTCCTCGCCCAGGTCAACTCGGGCGTCGCCGGGCGGGTCTGCCGTCGGCGGGAAGGGCAGGTCCGGCGGGTCCGGGAGGGCGGCGAGCTGCCGCTCCCAGAAGGCGGAAAGGACAGGAAGAATTGTCTGTTCGGTCATCGGATCTCAGCTCCGATCGGCGGGTGACACGCAATGACCGAGAGTCTGGCCCGCGCCCGTGCCAGTTGCTTGTACGGACAGTTCGGGTGCCGTTGCGGCGACCTGAGGGAAACCTGAGCGCGGCTTTATGCCGATAGCGCATTGCAGTCAGTAAGTACACCGACTCTTTTGGTTATGGCGATGCCGCTCGATGAAGGCAATGATCGTGCCGGGGGGAAGCCACGCCGGGTGACGACTCGCAGGGCCCGGTTGTCTCTTCGCTCGCCTGAGCCTCCACGAGAGAACACAGGAGCGGTGCATGTCCGGAGACCTTGTCAACCATGCCTGGCGCGCGTCGCCGCCGGCTCGCAGCGAAGGTGGAGGCGACGCATCGACAGCAGAACGACAACCCACGAGTGGTGATCCGGGGCGGACGCTGCGCCACCTCGCCGCCGCCGGTGACCGCAGGGCGGCGCACCTGTGGCTCGCCACCCAGACCGACCTGCTCGCCGTACGCCCTGAAGACGCCGACGTCCCGGTCGCCCAGATCTGGCGCACGGCGCTGCGGCACCACCTCGCCGGGGAACCACACCTGGCGACAGCCCTCCTGGCGACCGCGCCGATCGGCGCGACCGGGCCGCACGCCGTGCAGATGTACTGCCACGCCGCGGTGCACCACCTGCTCGACGACGACATCGAGCGGGCCAGCGCCGACGTCGAGGAGGCGGCCCGCGCCGCCCACGCGTGCGGCGTACCGACCGCCCACCAGGCGTACGCCCGGGTGGTCGTGCTGCTCGCCGCCGCCACCGGCGACCCGACGGCGACCCTCGGGCGGGCGGAGGCGACCGACGGGCTGCGCCGCGCCGACGCCAACCTGTTCCGGCTGATGGTCCACCTGGACCTGGCCGGCCACCTGCTGCGGGCCGGCGACGCCGCCGACGCGCTGCGGCAGGCCGAGGCCGCCGTACGACTGACCGAGGTGGCGGGTGACTCCGGCTACGAGCCGTACGCGCTGACCCTGGCCGCCGTGGCGAAGTGCCAGCTCGGACGGTTGGAGGAGGCGCTCGCCGACGGCGCCGCCGGGCTTCGCCTGCGGGAGCTGGCGGGCGTCACCGCCGACGAGGCGTTCTCGCTGGCCGCCCTCGGCATGGTGCACCGCCGACGGCGCGAGCCACGCCAGGCCCGGCAGGCGTTGGAGGGCGCCCTGAGCGCCATGGCCACGTCTCCGTCACGCCCCACCTCGCCGGCCTGGGTGCTCGCCGAGCTGGCGCGGATCCGCGCCGCCGACGACCTGGCCGCCGCGCAGGACCTCGCCGACCGGGCGGTCACCCTGGCCCGGGAGCTCGAACGGCCGTACGCCCTGCTGGCGCGCGGCTGGGTGGCGCTGCTGCGGGGCGACACCGCCGCCGCCCACTTCGACGCCGCCGAAGCCCGTACCGGGGCCACCGTCGGGCGGCGACGCGCCACCCTCATCGAGGCGCTTCAGCTCACCGTGCTCGCGGCGGACGACCCACGCGCGTCCGCCGGGCTGCTCGACGACGCGGCGGCGCTCTGCCGAGAGCTGGGCGACCCGGCCGAGGAGGCCACCGTCCGGCTGATCGCCGCACGCCTGCAGGGTCGGCAGGCCCGTCGCGGCGCCGAGGGCGCCGAACAGAAACTGCGCCGCTGCGGGGTACGCCTCGACCCGGGCGTCGCCGACGGGCTCAGCGCGATCACACTGCGCGTACCGGCGGTGGTCATCCACACCCTCGGCGACTTCCGGGTGTTCCGGGCCGGCGCCGTCGTCCCGTACGGCGAGTGGCAGTCCAAGAAGGCCCGGGACCTGCTGAAGATCCTCGTCGCGCACCGGGGCCGCGCCGTGCCCCGGGCCCGGCTGATGGAGCTGCTCTGGCCGGACGAGTCACCGTCGCGCACCGCGAACCGACTGTCGGTGCTGCTGTCCACGCTGCGTCGGGTGCTCAGCACCGGTCATCGCACCAGCGGTCGGGGGGCGGTCCTGGCCGACCGGGGTTCGGTGGCGATCGACCTCGACGTGATCGACGTGGACGTCGAGACGTTCCTCACCGCGGCCGAGGAGGCACAGGCCGCCCTACGGGCCGGGCACCCCGACACGTCCCGCGCGCTGATGCGCGCCGACGAGTTGTACGGCGGGGACTTCCTCTCCGACGACCCGTACGAGGACTGGGCCCAGCCGCTGCGGGAGGAGGCGCAGGCCGCCCACACCAGTGTGCTGCGGGCCCTGGCCCAGCACACCCCGGACACCGACCAGAAGCTCGTCTACCTGATGCGGCTGGTGCACCGCGACCCGTACGACGAGGACGCCCACCTGGAGTTGGTGCAGGTGCTGCGCTCGGCCGGGCGGCACGGCGAGGCGCAACGCCGCTACCGCACGTACGTCGAGCGGATGCGGGAGCTGGGCATCGCCCCGGCGGGCTGCCCGGGGACGGGCGCCGACACCGGGCAGCACGCGGACTCGGCGGCTGCGCCGGAGGCGCGGGTCGCCCGGTGGCGGACTCCCGACGCGCAGCCCCCGTGGACGGCAGAGGTGGACGCGGGCCGTCCGGCCGGTGTCCCGGCGCAGCGGACGTCGAGGAGGCTCATCGAGCATCCAGCCTGACCGGCGCTCGTGGGTGACCCTGCGGGCTCACCGCGAGCAGGTCCAGGCGGGTTCCGGCGATGACACGTATGGGGGTCCCTTCTCCGTGATGTCACCTGTCACAGAGTGGGATGCCCCGACCCGGTGGCGGTTCGCGGATCGGGGCAGACCCGATCAGTGGCGGGGCTGGTAGCTCTTGGGCAGGCGCATGCCGCGCTCGGCCATGATCGCCCGCACCCGGTTGGGATAGTTGGTGATGATCCCGTCGACACCCATGTCCATCAGCGCGGACACGGTGGCCGGGTCGTCGCAGGTCCACGGGATGACCTTCAGGCCACGGGCGTGCGCCTCCGCGATCATGGTGGCGTCGGGGTAGAAGCGGAAGTTCGGGTCGGCGATGGTGCCGTTCTGCGGGAAACCGTAGTTCGGCGACAGGGCGGTGACGCCGGGGATGGCGGCGGCCGCCTTGACGAAGTCACCGTCGTAGTCGTCGGCGTCGATCCCACCGAGCCAGGGGGACGCGCCGGGCTTGCCTACCTGGAGGAAGTCGTAGTTCGTCAGGGCCACCAGCGGCCACTTCGGCGCGAGCCGGTGCATTTCCTTCAACGCGCCCCAGTCGAACGACTGGATGGTGACCTGCTTCTCGAGGCCGGAGGCGTGGATCTCCTCGAAGACGCGCCGGACGAACAGCTCTCGGGGCGCGGTCTGCTCGGGTGCTCCCGCCTCGACCTTCGTCTCGATGTTGAGGGTGACCTGCTTCGCCCGGTAGCTCTTGACGAGGTCGAGGACGTCCCTCAACTCGACCATCCGGAAGCCCTTGACCTGCTCCTGCTCGGGAAAGCCCGGGAGCTGCTGGTAGCCGCAGTCCATGGTCTTGACCTGGGCGAGGGTGAGGTCCTTGAGGTACTTGCCGACGTACGGGTACATCGGGTCGCCGGCCGTGACCGGCGCGGTGTCGGCGCACTTCTGCGCGCTGACCTGGCGGTCGTGGTTGACCACGACCTTCTGGTCCTTGGTGATCTGGGTGTCCATCTCCAAGGTGGTGGCACCGAGGCGCAGGGCCTTGGCGAAGCCCTCCAGCGACTCCTCGGTGGTCATGCCGATGCCACCGCGGTGCGCCTGGAGGTCGAAGTGGGTCTTCTGCGGGAGCAGCGCGTTGGCACTGTCGACGGTCGACGCGTGCGCGGCCACCGGAACGGCGAGCGCGGGCAGGACGACGAGGCCCGCCAGAATGTGACGCAGGGACATGGTACGAGAACCTCAGCTCTTCAGGTGCAGATGCGCTGGCCACGCTAGGTGGGAGACGGTCGGCCCCGATGACCTCGCCGCGTGCGGAACGTGAACGCTCGCCGAACCTCAGAAGCACCTGCCGTTCGCCGACGGCCATCCTGTCGATGCGGTGACCGTCGGCGAACGCCCCACGGCTAACCGCCGAGGGTGACGTGCAGGACGCGCTCGTTGCTGTTGTTCGGGGTGCTGTCCTTGTCACCGGTGTTGGTGGTGGTCAGCCACAGACCCCCGCCCGGGGCCGGCTCCACCGTGCGCAGCCGACCGTAGGTGCCGCTGAAGTACGTCTGCACGTTCGTCAGGCTGCTGCCGCTGATCACGGCGCGGTACATCCGCGCGCCACGAGCGCAGGCGACGTAGAGGGCGTCGCGCACGATCGTGATGCCGGAGCAGGAGCCCTCGGCGGTCGGGTAGGTGCGCGCCGGCGCGAGGTAACCGGCGGTGCCGCAGGTGCCGCTGGTGCCCTCGCAGGCCGGCCAGCCGTAGTTCCCACCCTTGGTGATCAGGTTCGTCTCGTCCATGATCGAGTTACCGAACTCCTGCTCCCACAGGCGGCCCTGCGAGTCGAACGCGAGCCCCTGCGGATTGCGGTGCCCGTAGCTCCACACGTGGTTGCCGAACGGGTTGTCACTCGGGACGCTGCCGTCCGGGTTGAGGCGAAGGATCTTGCCCTCCAGAGCGGCACGATCCTGGGCGTACGCGCCGTTCTGCGCGTCGCCGGTGCTCGCGTAGAGCTTGCCGTCCGGGCCGAACCGCAACCGGCCGCCGTTGTGGTACTTGTTACGCCGGATCCCGCTCAGCAGGACCTGTTCGCCGGCCGTGGTGAGCCTGCCGTTCTCCAGCTTGATCCGCACGATCCGGTTGTCGCTCGGCGAGGTGTGCATGATGTAGAGCCACCGGTCGCTGGCGAAGCTCGACGAGATCGCGAGGCCCATCAGTCCACCCTCGCCGTCGGTGCTCTGCACGTTCGGCACGGTGCCGACGGTGGTCTTCGCCCCCGTGGCCGGGTCGAGCTGGATGATGTCGTGCGCGTCGCGGCGGTTGTACAGGACGGTCCCGTCCGGCAGCGTCACCAGCCCCCACGGAACGTCGCTGTCGGTCGTGACCTGGCGCACCGTGCACACCGGGTTGGCGCAGGTGGCACCGGTGCTCACCGCGACGGAGGCGCTGCGCGAGGAGGCGTTGTCCTGCCCGTCGCGGGCCGCTACCTGGTACTGGTAGGTGGTGTTCGCCGCCAGGCCGCTGTCGGTGAAGGTGGTCACCGGCGGAGCGCCCGTCACGGCGCCGATCTTCACGCCACCGCGGTAGATGTCGTACGCCCGGACCCCGACGTTGTCGCTGGACGCGGTCCAGCGCAGGGTGACGGTGGTGCCCGAGGCGCTGCCCGTGAGCTGCGTCGGCGTGCTCGGCGGCACCGTGTCGGCCTGGCACTGCGGCGGGGTGATCGTCACGGTGGAGCTAGCCTGCGACACGTTGCCGGCGGCGTCCCGCGCGTTGACGTAGAGGCCCCAGGTCGCGCCGGGCACGACGGTGAGGTTGGCGGACAGGGTGCTTGCGCTCACCGACGTCATCAGCTGGCCGTCGTGGTAGATGTCGTAGTACGCCACCGCCACGTTGTCCGTCGAGGCGTTCCAGGCGAACGTCACCGAGTTGCAGGTCAGACCGCTGACCCGGGCGTTGCCGGGCGGCGTGGGTGGCTGACTGTCGGCGCTGCCGAACGACGACGTCCAGCGCTGGTTGGCCTGCCCGTTACAGGTCCAGAGGCCGACCATCGTGCTGTTGGCGGTGCCGCCACCCGTCACGTCCAGGCAGAGTCCCGACTGGACGCCGACGATGGTCCCGTTGGTGTTGATCTGCCAGCGCTGGTTCGCCCCGCCGGTGCAGCCGTAGATCTGCACGGCAGCCGGCGCGGTGGTGTCCTGCCCGACGACGTCCAGGCACATCGTCGCGTCGTAGACCCGCAACTCGCCGGCCGCGGTGAGGGTCCACGCCTGGTTGGCCTGTCCGCCGCAGTCATAGATATTGATCCCGGTGCCGGCGGTCCGGCCGCCGCCCACCACGTCCAGGCATCGGCCGGACGCCGCGCCGACGATCGTCGACGGACCGGCCGCCGACGCCGGCACGCCGAGCGTCACGGCCACCAGCACCGCCACGGTCACCGGCGGCAGGAGCCGTCGTGGTCTGAGCCGCGCGAAAATGCTCATCCGTCCTCCAAGGTCGGGGCATCGACCGGCCCGACCCGACGCCGGGCGACCCAGCGCCCGACCAGACCGACGAGAAGGCAACATCGACCATCAAAGATGGATTCCCGACACATGTCAACGATCTCGTTCGATCGAGGACAAACCGCGTCAACAAAGCCGGCTCTCCACGGATCGGCCTTCATGCGGCGTAATGGTGTAGCGACACGGTGTGGCGAGGCCCGTGCGGCGGTGCGGCGTGGCGGGGCCTGCTCGCGGCGGCGTGGTGTGGTGGGCCGGCATGGCGGCGCGGCGTGGCGCGGCGGCCCAGCAACCGCCGCGCCACCAGCGCCTGTCGGCGCCGAGCCGGACCGCCCGGTCCGCCGCTCCGGGCGGCCCCGCAGCGCAGTCTCCACCCGACCGGGCGGGCCTCCCGGCGGATGGATCCCTGCGCGTACCGACGTCGTGCGCCGCGATGGCGTCGGCCGACCCGCCCCGCCAACAGCGGCCGGCGCTCGGGTCGCCGTGGACGACCTTGATCGACGCTCATCGAGGTCCGTCGGTGGCGAAAGTATTGGTACGGCGGAACTGCGATGTCAACGTTTCTCGGAAAGTTTGCGAAAGGTCAGACGGCACGCGGGTGCCAACCAATAGCCGTCTTCGCTGGCCCTGACACTGGCCAGGAGATTGAACTCACAACCGACGTTGCAGAACCTCGCCAGGCGATCTGATTGACGCCGATAGTTCCGATGAATTTCCGGATCACCGTGATCGACGCTCGGCCTTCGGCAGCCGACGCGCCTGCGGTCCGCGCATCGCCGCAGGTGGATCGCCACTGCTCGGCACCAGGATGACCGCGCTGCGACGGCCCTGCGGCGCTATCGGAGGACTTCCGGAACTTATTGACGGCCTCGAATTTGCGCTGCGATACTCCGATCCACCGTGATCGATGCACCCGGTGTCCGTGGGGTAGCCGTCGATCTCCCACCCACCACCAACCACGTCCGGACCGTGCTCTCCTTCCACACCGGGACGGGACCGGGCCGGTAGAAGGGGCACAGATGAGCACTGTCTCCGCTGGCACGCTCGTACGGTCCAGGCCACTACGGGCGGCGCTGTCCATCCTCGTCACCGCCGCCGCGGCGTGCGCCGTCGTCGCGGCCACCGCCACCCCGTCGAACGCCGCCACCTGCAACGGCTACGTCGGCCTCACCTTCGATGACGGCCCGACCGGCAGCACCAGCGCTCTGCTGAATGTGCTGCGGGCCAACGGCGTACGGGCCACCATGTTCAACGTCGGGCAGAACGTGCAGAACAACCGGTCGGCGGCGCAGGCGCAGGTGTCCGCCGGCATGTGGGTCGGTAACCACAGCTGGAACCACGCCCACATGACGTCGATGAGTCAGTCCCAGATGCAGTCCGACCTGTCCCAGACGAGTTCGGCCATCCAGTCGGCGACCGGCGTCCGACCCCAGTTGTTCCGGCCTCCGTACGGGGAGACCAACTCCACCCTTCAGTCGGTCGCCTCCTCGCTCGGGATGCGGCAGGTGATCTGGGACGTCGACTCCCAGGACTGGAACGGCGCCAGCGTCAGCCAGATCGTGTCGAACGCCAGCCGCCTCCAGGCTGGTCAGGTCATCCTCATGCACGACGGCATCCAGAACACCCGGGACGCCATCGGGCAGATCATGGCCAACCTGACCAGCCGCAACCTCTGCCCGGGCATGATCTCGCCGTCCACCGGCCGGGCGGTCGCGCCCGACGGGGCCACCCCGCCGCCGAGCGGCACCACGCCGCCCCCCAGCGCGACGACCCCACCGCCCAGCGGCGGATCCTGCACCGCCACCGCGTCGACCCCCAACGTGTGGGGCGACCGGTACAACACCTCGGTGACGGTCAGCGGCAGCAACACCTGGACCGTGGTCATCGCCCTCACCTCGCCGCAGCGCGTCTCCACCGTCTGGAACGGCAACGCCAGCTGGGACAGCAGCGGCACGGTGATGACCGTGCGGTCCAACGGCAGCGGCAACACCTTCGGCTTCACCACGATGTTCAACGGCAACAGCAGCGCCCGACCACAGATCCGCTCCTGTAGCGCCGGCTGACACCCCGGACGCGTCCCGCGTGGCGGCCACGGCAGCGCCACGCGGGACACGTCCCCTGACCGCGGCCCACGCCGCCGCCGCGACCCCGGTCCGATCCGGAAGTGGCGGGAACCACACCGGCCGATGTCGCGACTACCAGACATGTCACTGACCGAGCTGTCCGGCACGCCGACGCCGGAGGAGTCCATCCCGGCGGAACCCCCGACCCAGCCGACCCGGCGCACCTCGCCGTTCGGTGCGCTGCTGGTCCGGCTGCACTTCTACGCCGGCATCCTCGTCGCGCCGTTCCTCGTGGTCGCCGCGCTGACCGGGCTCGCCTACACGGTCGCGCCGCAACTGGACGGCGCGCTCTACGGCGACCAGTTGACCGTGGCCGCGCGGGGTGACCGTCCACTCCCCCTCGCCGACCAGATCGCCGCCGCCCGCGCCGCGCACCCCACCGGCACCATCGCCACCGTCCAGCCCGGGGACGGCGACCGGACCACCCGGGTGGCGTTCTCCCTGCCCGAGCTCGGCGAGAAGGTGCACACCGTCTACGTCGACCCGTACACCGCCGAGGTCCGAGGTCAGCTCACCACCTGGTTCGGCTCCACGCCGGCCACCACCTGGCTGGACGACCTGCACCGCAACCTGCACCTCGGCGTGGTGGGCCGGCACTACTCGGAGCTGGCGGCGAGTTGGCTCTGGGTGCTGGCCCTCGGCGGCCTGCTCCTGTGGTGGCGACGACGCAGCGCCTCCCGGTCCGCCGCCCGGCACCTGTTCGTGCCGAACCTGTCCACCGGCAGGGGTGTCCGCCGTACCCGGGGATGGCACGCCACGACCGGCGTCTGGCTGGTCGTCGGCCTGCTGTTCCTCTCGGTGACCGGCCTGACCTGGTCCCGCTACGCCGGAGCCAACTTCGGCGCCGGCCTCGACGCCCTCGACGCCCGCTCCCCCGAGATCTCCACCAGCCTCACCGCCGTCCCCGCCGAGAGCGGCGGCGGCCACCACCACGGGGACGCCCCGGCGGAAGGGGTCGTCGACCCGGCGGCCTTCGACCGGGTCCTGACGGCTGCTCGTACGGCCGACCTCTCCGGCCCGGTCGAGATGACCCCGGCAGAGGCGGGCACCGCGTGGACCGTCACGCAGATCGACAACACCTGGCCGGTCGCGAAGGACCGGGTCGCCGTCGACCCCACCAGCGCGATGATCACCGCCCGCAGCGACTTCGCCGACTGGCCTCTCCTGGCGAAACTGAGCGGCCTCGGCACCCAGGCCCACATGGGTGTCCTCTTCGGCCCGGTCAACCAGATCCTGCTCGCCGCGCTGGCCCTCGGGCTGCTCTGCGTCGTCGTCTGGGGTTACCGCATGTGGTGGCAGCGCCGGCCGACCCGCGCCGACCGTCGCGCGCTCGTCGGCGCACCGCCGGCCCGTGGAGGCGTACGCCGGCTGCCCTGGTGGGCGGTGCTGCTCGGCGCGGCGGCGACCGTGGCGGTGGGTTGGGCCCTACCCCTGTTCGGCCTCAGCCTGCTCGCCTTCGGAGTCGTCGACGTCGTCGCGGGCGTGGTGTCCCGGCGTCGGCGTCCCGACGCCATGCCCGTCTCCCCGGCGCCGGCCGGGAGCTGACCCGTCGGACCCGAGTGGGTCGGGCCGGCCCCGGCCTCCGGGGGCCTTCAGCCTTCGGTGTCGTCGCCGCCGTTCGGAAGGGCCGCCAGGCTGCCGCGCAGGGCGGTGCGGAACTCCGCGTACCGGTCGGGGCCGAGCGCGTCGGAGAGCTGCCGTTCGATCGCCGCCACGAAGTCGTCGGACGCCTCCATGAGCCGGAGCCCCCGCTCGGTCGGCACGATCAGTTTCGCCCGGCGGTCGGCCGGGTCTGGCGTACGTCGCACGTAGCCGAGCCGTTCCAGCTCGTCGAGGATCGCGCCCATCGTCTGCTTGTTCCGCCCGGCCAGTCGCGCCAGCTCGCCGGGGCGCGTCCCCTCCGGATCCAGGTAGGCCAGGACGGCGCCGTGGCGGGGTCGCACGTCGTCGAAGCCGTCCTCGGCGGCGCGCGTGAAGATCTCCCGCTGGACGCGCCCGGAGAGCTGCACGGCCAGGATGCCGAGGTCGGGATCCTGCTCCTTACGTGTGCTGCGCTTCATATTTTGGTCCAATCATTGGACGGTACAAGTTTTGGACTATAACGTCTCACCGGTGACCAGCGGGCCCGTCCGGGTCCGCGCGAATCCGGAGGACGACCATGACCATTCTGATCACCGGAGCGACCGGCACGGTCTCGCGGGAGGTGCTGCGCGAACTCGCCGGCAGCGAGCAGGTACGGGCGCTCGTGCGGGACCCGTCGCGAGCATCCGCGCTCGACGGCGTCGAGTACGTCGTCGGCGACCTGGACCGCCCCTCGACGCTGACGCCGGCGTTCGAGGGCGTACGCACCCTGTGGCTGCTCACTCCGATGGGTCCGATCGCGCCCAGTCAGAGCATGAACGCGGTCTGGGCCGCGCGGCAGGCCGGCGTGCAGCACATCGTCCGGCTCTCCGCGATCGGCGCCGCGCACGACGCCCCCACCCGCAACGGCCGCCTGCACGCGCTGTCCGACGCCGAGGTACAGGCGTCCGGCATCCCCTGGACGATCCTGCGACCGAGTTACTTCATGCAGAACCTGCTTGGGTCGCTGGCCGGCGAGCAGCTCTACGGACTCTTCGGCGCGGCGCGGGTCGGCCTCGTGGACGCGCGGGACATCGCCGCCGTCGGGGCCGCGATCCTCGCCGCGCCGCGGCCGCACGAGGGCATGATCTACACGCCCACCGGCCCGGAGAGCATCACGCTGGACCAGGCGGCGCAGGACATCAGCCGGACGATCGACCGCCCGGTCCGGTACCTCCCGCAGAGCCCCGAGCAGACGCGTGACGGGCTCCTCGCGGCCGGTCTGGACCAGTGGTCGGCGGAGGTCCTCACCGAGTACCGGGTCGCCTACGGCAGCGGCTGGGGCGACTTCACCAACGACCACGTCGCCCGGGTGACCGGCCGACCGCCGCGAACCTTCGCCGAGTTCGCGCACGACCACCGCGAGCGGCTCGCGGCGGCCTGAGCCGTCGCGCCGGCGCGCTGCGGCCGGCACGGCTCCGCGACCCGGACGCCGCAGCGGGGCGATGCGCTCTCCGGTGGCCGTGCCGGAGAGCGCATCGGCGGTGGCCACCCCGTCGGTGTCGCGCGAAGCACATCATCGGTTCGGCGATTTGTCCGGTTCAGCCGCTCGAACCGACAAATTGGTGGAACGATGACTGTCGTGGGAACTGCCAATACCGCCATGCCTGCCATCTCGCCCCTCGCCGGTGAGCCGATCAAGCGCGCCGACGCCGAACGGCTCGCCGGGGTGCTGAAGGCGTTCGCCGATCCGGCCCGACTGCGCCTGCTCAGCCTGATCCAGGCCGCCCCGGAGGGCGAGGCCTCGGTCACCGACCTCACCGCGCCGCTCAACCTCTCTCAGCCGACCGTGAGCCATCACCTGCGGATTCTCACCGAGGCCGGCCTGATCGAGCGGGAGAAGCGTGGGGTCTGGGCCTATTACCGCATCGTGCCCTCGGCGATCGCGGCGATAGCCGACCTGCTGACCCCGCCCCGCAAGAGGCCGACCAAAAAGACCCGCTGAGCGGTCGCCTCGTCGGCGACGGTGACGCTGGCCGTCAGCGGACGCGGGCGACCGCGCCGTTGAACGACACGTCCTGCGCGGACGGACGCGGCTGCGGCGCGTCGTCGGCGTGCCACCGCGCCACCGAGACGATGCCCGGCTCGACGAGTTCCAGCCCGTCCAACAGGGCCGCGAACTGCTCGGTGCTGCGCGCCTGGAAGCGGCCGTCGCGATTGTTGGCGGCCAACCCGGCGGTGACCGCAGGCGGCAGATGCTCCCAGGTGACGTGTGAGGCGACCACGTAGCTGCCGGACGGCAGCGCGGCAACGAGCTGATCCAGGATGCCCTTGGGGTCCTCGTCGTCGCGGACGAAGTGCAGGATGGCCACCAGCATCAACGCGACGGGCTGCGCCAGGTCCAACGTCGCGCGCAGGTCGGGATGGGCGAGGATCCCGGCCGGCGCGCGCAGGTCGGCGTCGAGGTACGCCGTCCGCCCCTCGGGCGTGCTGGACAACAGCGCGCGGGCGTGGGCGAGGACGATCGGGTCATTGTCGACGTAGACGACACGCGCCGACGGGTCGACGGCCTGCGCGACCTCGTGGGTGTTGTCGGCGGTCGGGATGCCGGTCCCGATGTCCAGGAACTGCCGGACACCGCGCTGGGCCAGGAAGCGCACCGCGCGTTGCAGGAACATCCGATTCTCGATCGCGGCGAGCCGGATGGTGGGCATCGCCGCCGCGAGGGCGTCACCGGACGCCCGGTCGGCAGCGAAGTTGTCCTTGCCGCCCAGCAGGTAGTTGTACCTGCGCGCCGGGTGCGCGACCGAGGTGTCGATCCGGTCGGTGGCCGCCGGGTGTCCGCCGTGCGATGTCATCCGGCCTCCCCCATCGCTGCGCATCCTCCACAAGGTACACACCTCGGCGGCGAGGCGAATGCCCGCCGACGCCGCGCTCAGGAGGCGCAGCCCTCGCCTGCCTCGGCCGGCTCGACGCCGCGTACCCCGGCGAGGATGTCGGCGGCGGTGTGCGCCCGGATGCCGGACTGCGCCTCCTCGGCGAACCGGGCGACGACCGCTCGGACGTGCCGCTCGGCGGGCGCGGCGAGGCCGTCGTAGATGGCCTCGAAGAGTTCCCGCGCCGGCCGCCGGAGCCATCCGGCCGGCAGGAGGTCCAGGGGCAGCCGCGGGTCGAGGGTCGGAAAGCGGCGGAAGGTGTCCATGACCTCGGTACGCGTTCGCACGGCCGCCGCGCCGTCGACGCGCTCCGACCGCGCCTGCGGCACCAGAGGCGTCCACCGCCGAAGGAACTCCTCGTAGTGCCGGCCGATCGCCTCGATGTCCCAGGCGTCGATCGGAGAGCGCTGGGCGATGGCGTCAAGGTCGGCCTGCCGTCCCCGGAACACCGTGACGGCGCCCCGGGTGAACCGGGCGATCTGGGCTCTGCCCTGCGGGCTCAGCTCGTACGGCGAGATCCACAGCCCGTCGTACAGGGGCGCGTACCCGAGCCAGCGGAGTTGGCCGCGCAGGGCCCGCCGCTGCGCGCCACGGTCCTGGGGCAGGGAGAAGGCGACGATGGTCCAGCAGCCGTCCCACGCGACCACCTCGGTGGTCGCGGCCAGGATCCAACTCCCGCCGCTGGACAGGTTCGCGGCGGCGGCCCGGCTGAGCCGGTAGGAGCTGCGTCGACCCTCCCGGCTGCCCTCCAGCACACCGCGCCGGGCCAACCGGCTGATCGCGGCACGCGCGCCGGCCGTACTCACACCGGACTCGGCGAGCAGCGCGACGAGGGCTGCGGACGGAACCCGCGCCCGGGTCCGCAGCGTGTAGTCGGCCAGCAGGGTCACCGCGAGGTCCTGCGGGGAGCTGCCGGCCTGCCGCCGGGGCAGTCGCGGCGGCTCGTCCCCGTCGTCGGGATAGATCTCCTCGATCGGGAAGGGGTTTGCCACAGGCGCTCCCGGCTCGACTCAGGGACGGTGCACCGACTGTAGACGCCGCCACCCGGGCGGCGGCGTCGGCACCAACGCCATTCGATCGAGGTGCATCGATTGACACTTCAGCGACCGCGAGGAACACTATCTGCTACGCGACGCCGTACGCAGCCGGGCACAGGGCGAGCACACGTAGTGGGCGAGGCGCGATCACCACGGGAGTCGGGCGCACCCGTGACCGCACAGCGCGCGACCCCACACCCACCCCGCACAGGTGATCGAAGGAGCCATCCCCGTGAAAATCCGAAGGAAACTGCTGCTCGGCCTGGTCACGTCACTGGTGGCGGCCGGCCTGGTGGCCCCCGCGCTCCAACCCGCGTACGCCGCCTCCCTCACCGAGGTGACCACGTTCGGCGACAACCCGGGCCGGATGCGCATGCACGTCTACGTGCCGGACACCCGCCCGACCAGGCCGGCGATCGTCGTGGCCATGCACGGCTGCGGCGGGTCGGGCCCCGGCTTCTACTCCGGGAGCGAGTTCGCCGCCCAGGCCGACCGGTACGGGTTCATCGTGATCTACCCGTCGGCGACCCAGCAGGCCGGCTTCGGCAACTGCTTCGACACCTGGTCGGACGCCGCCAAGCGCCGTGGCGGTGGCAGCGACCCCGTGTCGATCATCTCGATGATCCGCTACGCGCAGCAGCAGTACGGGGGCGACCCCGACCGGGTGTACGCCACCGGCAGCTCGTCCGGCGGCATGATGACCAACCACATGCTGGCCCTCTACCCTGACGTCTTCAAGGCCGGCGCGGCGTTCATGGGTGTCCCCTACAACTGCTTCGCCAACGCGGCCGACTACCCGCCGGGCAGCAGCCAGTGCACCGGCGGGAACATGAACCGGACCCCGCAGCAGTGGGGTGACGCGGTGCGCGGGGCGTATCCCGGCTATACCGGTCCCCGCCCACGGGTGCAGTTGTGGCACGGCACCAGCGACACGCTCGTTCCGTTCTCGCTGCTGCAGGAGACGATCGAGCAGTGGACCAACGTGTTCGGGCTCAGCCAGACACCCACCTCCACCGACACGCCGCAGACCAACTGGAACCGCCGCCGGTACGCCGACGCCAGCGGGACCGTCCAGGTCGAGGCGTACAGCATCCAGGGCGCGGGGCACAGCCTGCCGGCCGGTGGCATGGCCGCCGCCGCCGTCGCGTTCTTCGGCCTGACCGCCCCGCCGAACCCGACGACCCCGCCGCCGAACCCGACGACCCCGCCGCCCAACCCGACCACCCCGCCGCCGAACCCGACCACCCCGCCGCCGAACCCGACCACCCCGCCGCCGAGTTCGGGCGCGTGCCGGGTCGGCGTCGCGATCAACGCCTGGAACAACGGGCTGACCGAGAACATCACCATCACCAACACCGGAACCAGCGCCGTCAACGGCTGGTCGCTCGTCTTCACCCTGCCCGGCGGTCAGAGCATCACCTCGGGCTGGAACGCGACCTACTCGCCCACGTCCGGCCAGGTGACAGCCCGCAACGCCGCCTACAACGCCAGCATCCCGCCGAACGGATCGTTGACCATCGGCTTCCAGGCCACGCACACCGGCAACACCGCCCGGCCAGGTGCGTTCACCCTCAACGGCGCGACCTGCGCGATCGCCTGACCGACAGCGAACCGTTCCGACCAGGTCGAGCCGGCCCCGTCGCCCACGGCGGCGGGGCCGGCCCGATTCAGTTCCCGGACGGCACCTGGTCGACGACCTCGTCGTAGCCGACCGCGCCGGGCGCCGCCGTCGGCGCGTAGATCACGCGGAGCACGCCCGTCGGGAACACCTCGGTCGCGGTGACCCGCAGGTGGTACGGCGTGTCGCCGTCGTCGAAGAGCCGGCGCCCCTTGCGGGCCGCCACCGGGTGTACCAGCAGACGCAGCTCGTCGACCAGCCCGGCGGCGAGGAGCTGCTGGACGACCGAGATCGACCCGGGGATGAGGATGCCCTTGATCCCGGGGTCGGCCTTGAGCGCGGCGACGGCCTCGGGGAGATCGCCGGCGACGAGCTCCGAGTTGCGCCACGTGAAGTCCACCGGCTGGCGGGAGACGACGACCTTACGGACGTCACCGAGCTGCTTGGCGAACCCGGCGTCCTCGCCGCCGGCGGCCTCCCGGTCGGGCCAGGCCCCGGCGAAGCTGTCGTAGGTCACCCGGCCGATCAGCAGCACGTCGGACGTGTCGTAGTCCTCGGTGACGGCGCGACCCATGTTCTCGTCGAAGTACGGGAAGTGCCAGTCCGGGTCGATCTCGGCCACGCCGTCGGCCGAGATGAACAGCGTGGAGATGACCTTCGCCATCGCGGTGCTCCTTCACGTGAGGTGCTGTCGGGCTCATAGACGGGCACAGCATCGCAAACTCGTACGACGGTTACCGCCCTCTGCGTTCACGCCCCGCCGGCTGATCCGCGCCGCGACGCCCACCCGCCCGGGACGCGGACGAGCCCCGGCCGATCGGCCGGGGCTCGTCGGGTCAAGCGGGATCAGGCGATGTCGAACCGGTCGAGCTCCATGACCTTCGTCCAGGCGGCCACGAAGTCACGCACGAACTTCTCGCGCGCGTCCTGGCTGGCGTAGACCTCGGCGAGGGCGCGCAGCTGGGAGTTCGAGCCGAAGATGAGGTCGACCGCGGTGGCGGTCCACTTCACCTCGTCGGTGGCCAGGTCGCGGATCTCGTACACGTGCTCGTCGGTCTCCGACGCCTTCCACCGGGTGCCCGGGGAGAGCAGGTTGGCGAAGAAGTCACCGGTGAGCACGCCCGGCCGGTCGGTGAGGACGCCGTGCGACGCGCCTCCGACGTTGTTCCCGAGGGCGCGCAGGCCGCCGACGAGGACGGTCATCTCCGGCGCGCTCAGGTTCAGCATGTAGGCGCGGTCGATGAGCAGCACCTCCGGCTGGGTCTTCTCGCCGGCGCGCAGGTAGTTACGGAAACCGTCCGCGCGCGGCTCGAGGACCCGGAAGGAGTCGACGTCGGTCTGCTCCTGGGTGGCGTCGGTGCGGCCCGGCCGGAACGGCACGGTCACCTCGACGCCCCCGTCGCGCGCCGCCTTCTCGACGGCGGCCGAACCGGCCAGCACGATCAGGTCGGCGAGCGAGATCTTCGCCCCACCGGCGGCGTTGAACTCCTGCTGGATGCCCTCCAGCGCGCTCAGCACCGTCGCGAGCTGCTCGGGTTGGTTGACCTCCCAGTTGCGCTGCGGCTCCAGGCGGATGCGCGCGCCGTTGGCGCCACCGCGCTTGTCGGTGTTGCGGAAGCTCGCGGCGGAGGCCCAGGCGGTGGAGACGAGCTGCTCGACCGTGAGGCCCGAGTCGAGGACCTTCGCCTTGAGAGCGGCGATGTCGGCGTCACCCACCAGCGCGTGGTCGACGGCCGGCACCGGGTCCTGCCACAGCTGCGGCTCGGCGACCCACGGCCCGAGGAAGCGCTCGATCGGACCCATGTCGCGGTGCAGCAGCTTGTACCAGGCCTTGGCGAAGGCCAGCGCGAACTGGTCGGGGTTCTCCAGGAAACGGCGCGAGATCTTCTCGTACGCCGGGTCGACGCGCAGCGACAGGTCGGTCGTGAGCATCGTCGGCCGGTACTTCTTCGACGGGTCGAACGGGTCCGGGATGATCTCCTCGGCGTCCTTCGCGACCCACTGCTTCGCGCCACCCGGGCTGGTGGTCAGCTCCCACTCGTAGCCGAACAGGATCTCGAAGAAGCGGTTGCTCCACTGCGTCGGCACGTCGGTCCAGGTCACCTCGAGACCGCTGGTGATCGTGTCGCTGCCCTTGCCGCTGCCGTGGGTGCTCAGCCAGCCGAGGCCCTGCGCCTCGATCGGGGCGCCCTCGGGCTCCGGGCCCACGTGGTTGTCCGCGACACCGGCGCCGTGGGTCTTGCCGAAGGTGTGGCCACCGGCGATGAGGGCGACGGTCTCCTCGTCATTCATCGCCATCCGGCCGAAGGTCTCCCGGATGAAGTGCGCCGCAGCGGCCGGGTCCGCGTTGCCGCGGGGGCCCTCCGGGTTGACGTAGATGAGGCCCATCTCGGTCGAGCCGACGCCGGCCGCCATCTCCTTCTCGGAGGCGTAGCGCTCGTCGCCGAGCCAGGTGTCCTCCGGGCCCCAGAAGATCTCCTCGGGCTCCCACACGTCCTCACGACCGAAGCCGAAGCCGAAGGTCTTGAACCCCATCGACTCCAGGGCCACGTTACCGGCGAGCACCAGCAGGTCCGCCCAGGAGATCTGCTGGCCGTACTTCTGCTTGACCGGCCACAGCAGGCGGCGGGCCTTGTCCAGGTTGGCGTTGTCCGGCCAGCTGTTGAGCGGGGCGAACCGCTGACCACCGTCACCGGCGCCGCCACGGCCGTCCTCGATGCGGTAGGTGCCCGCGGCGTGCCAGCTCATGCGGATCATCAGGCCGCCGTAGTGGCCGAAGTCGGCCGGCCACCAGTCCTGCGAGGTGGTGAGGACCTCGGTGATGTCCCGCTTGAGGGCCTCGACGTCGAGCTTGGCGAACTCCTTGGCGTAGCTGAAGTCCGGCCCGAGCGGGTTGCCCTTGTGCGAGTGGGCGTGCAGCACCGAGAGGTCGAGCTGGTTCGGCCACCAGTCCCGGTTGGTGCGCGGACGACCACCGGTCTTCGGGGTCGGCGAGTCGATCGCCGGGTTCTCGCTCTCGCTGCCCTGGGCGGTCACCGAGTCGTGCGCGACCGGGCAACCGGCCGCAGCCTTCTGGTCCACGCCCTGCGCGCTGGTGGGGACGTTGTCCTGGGTGTCGCTCATGTACTTCCTTCCGAACTGGCGGATCGCTGGGAGATGCGGTCGGCCGCGCAACCGGGGCAGGTGCCCCAGTAGACGACCTCCGCCTCGTCGACCACGAAGCCGTGGTCGTTCGAGGCGGTGAGACAGGGTGCGTGGCCGACGGCGCACTCGACGTCGGCGATGGCGCCGCAGGAGCGGCACACGACGTGGTGGTGGTTGTCCCCCACCCGTGACTCGTAGCGGGCGGTCGCGCGGGCCGGCTGGATGCGCCGCACCAGACCCGCGTCGGTGAGCGCGCGCAGCACGTCGTACACCGCCTGGTGGGAGATGGTGGGGTGGTCCGCCCGGACCAGCGCGATCACCGTGTCGGTGTCGACGTGGGGGTGATCCCGCAGCACCGCGAGCACGGCCAGCCGGGGTCGCGTCACTCGTAACGAGACCCCTCTCAGCTGCGCTTCGAGGTCGGACATCACGCGCTGCACACTAGCTCACTTTTTTGGAACGGATCAAGTTTTCCCCGATCCCGCGCCTCGGCGTGCCGCCCGAGGGTCCGGAAAGTCTCCGGAAGTTCCGGCCGGTATTCGTCGGATGTTGTCCGGCGATCGATCGGTCACCACCCTCGCCGTCGCCACCCCTGATCGATTACTGACCTCGGAAGATGCGCACCCTTTCGAGCATGGCGACGCGCTGGTCGCCGCCGCAGACCTTCCGGAAAATGTTGACAAGTGGACGACCGGCTCAATACCGTCCCCATCGACGACACTCAATTGCCGTCACCACCCGCGCCGCGACTGCCGCCTCCGGTCGTCGTGCGGGACAACCGGTCTACCACCACCACGCGGTACGACTCCGTGGCCGACAGTCCGCCGGGTCGCACCGCACCGCTGGCCCTGTGCCAGCCGTGACGAGGAGGAAACACCTACATGATCGACACCGACCACACTCCCACCGCAGCACCGCGGCGCGGCCGGATACGGCTGCTCCTCGGCGCCGCCTGTGCGGTCGTCCTGGCCGTCACGGGCACGGTCGCGGTCACGGCCACCAGCGCGTACGCCGAGGCCGACCGGACGCTCACCTCGAGCCTGACCGGCACGCACAACGGCTACTACTTCTCCTTCTGGAAGGACGGCGGCAACGCCAGCATGACGCTGCGCGAGAACGGCCGGTACTCCAGCAGCTGGGACCGGAGCACCAACAACTGGGTCGGCGGCAAGGGCTGGGCCACCGGCTCGCGGCGGACGGTCAGCTACTCGGCCAACTACAACCCGGGGAACAACAACACCTACCTCGCCCTGTACGGGTGGACGCGCAACCCGCTCATCGAGTACTACGTGGTGGAGAACTTCGGTAGCTACAACCCGAGCAACGGCGCCCAGCGGCTGGGCACGGTCACCACCGACGGCGGCACCTACGACATCCTGCGCAGCCAGCGGGTCAACGCCCCGTCGATCGACGGCAACCAGACGTTCTACCAGTACTGGAGCGTCCGTCAGAACAAGCGCTCGAGTGGCACCATCACCACGGCCAACCACTTCGACGCCTGGGCCCGCGCCGGCCTGAACCTCGGCACCAACCACGCGTACCAGATCATGGCGACCGAGGGCTACCAGAGCGCCGGCAGCTCCGACGTCACCGTGTCCGAGGGCAGCGGCGGCAACCCGACCTCGGGGCCGACCTCCGGGCCCACCACCGGCAACCCGGGTGGCGGCAACTGCAACGCGACGCTCTCCGCCGGCCAGCAGTGGGGTGACCGGTTCAACCTGAACGTCGCGGTCAGCGGCACCAACAACTGGATCGTCAGCCTCAACCTCAACGGCGGTCAGTCCATCCAGAACAGTTGGAACGCGTCCGTCAGCGGCACCAGCGGGACGGTGACCGCCCGACCGAACGGCAACGGCAACAACTTCGGGATCACGATCATGGCCAACGGCAACTGGACCTGGCCGACGATCAGCTGTCGCACGAGCTGACCCGCACCACCGCACCACGTACCGGCCCCCGCCGCCACGCGACGGGGGCCGGGCCCTGCCCGGGTCCTCACGAGTACACGAGGTGCAGCATCATCCCGGCGTCGGCGTGCCCCAGGTTGTGGCAGTGGTTGGCCCACATCCCCGGGTTGTCGGCCCGGAACGCCACCTCCCACACCTCACCGGGCCGGACGTCGAACGAGTCCAACCAGAGTGGGCTTCCGGTGGCCGGCCGCCGGTCGCGGGACAGCACGAGCACGTGATGGCCGTGCAGATGCCACGGGTGCACGGTCTGCGACCGGTTGACGATCGTGAACCGGACGACGTCGCCGGGGTGGACGACCTGCGGCGGGATGTCCGGATCGGCCGCGCCGTTGACGGTGTGGGCGTAGCGCGGAAGCAGTCCACGCAGGTCGAGACCGCGATCGAGGACGAGCGTGAACGTCCGGTCGAACCGGGACCAGGGCGTCGGGACCGGCCGGCCGTAGCTGAGCGGGTCCAGTACGGGCCACCTGTCGGTCGCCGTCGACTGCGCGCCGGTCGAGTAGACCCGACGTCCGTCGACGTACAGCGCCACCGGTGTGGCCGGGGCACTGAACACCAGGTCGTAGCGACCTCCGGCCGGGATCAGCACGGCGGTGTCCCGCAGCGGCGTCGGCCCGCCCAGGTCGTAGCCGTCGATCGCGGCGACCCGGAAGTCGGTTCCGGCCAGCGCGTAGCGGTGCGTGGTGCTGTCCGTGTTGATCAACCGCAGCCGGACCGGAACGCCGGCCTCGACCTGCTCCACCCGCGCGTCCGGTAGCGGACGCCCCCCGAGGGTGTGCACCGGCACCGTCACGTCGAGGCCGCTCGTCGGCCCGGGACGCACCACGAGGACGCCGTAGAGGCCCATCCGCACACCGACGTCGGACACCGAGTGGGTGTGGTACCAGTACGTGCCGGCCTGGTCGGCCCGGAACCGGTAGACGAACTCCTGGCCCGGCAGCACCGCCGGCTGCGTCACCCCGGGGACCCCGTCCTGGCTGTTCGGCACGTCGTACCCGTGCCAGTGCAGGGTGACACCCCGGCCGATGTCCCGGTTGCGCAGCGTCACCTGCACGACGTCGCCGACGGTGGCGGTCAGCTCCGGCCCGGGTACCTGCCCGTCGAACGCCCACGCCGCGACGTCGTGGCCACCGACGCGCACCGTGGCGGTACCGGCCGTCAGGGTGAACCGCCGGGTGGGCTCGTCGGAGATCCGGGCCTGCGGGTACCGGTGATCATGCGGTGCGGCGGGCGCCGGGCCCGGGGTGACGGCCAACCCGGTGCCGGCCAGCAGCGCCGCCACCGCCACCGCCACCGCCGCCCGGGACACCGCCCGGGACGGGCGCGCGTCGAGCAGACGCCACGAGAGGGCGGTCGCCGCGACGACCCCGGCGACCGCGAGCAGCCCCACCGACGCCGACACCGGGTAGCCGTGCAGGACCGTGACGAGCAGGGCGGCGCTCAGGGCGTACCCCGCGAAGAGGAGCGGCAGCGCGACGGACCGGATGTCGCCCGCGGCCCGCAGCAGCCGCGGCCCGGCGACGACGACCGCCGCGAGCGACAGCGGCGCGGCGACGACGACCTTCTCCGCGGCGAACCACCAGCCGACGCGCGCGAGCGCGAGCACGGTCGTCGCGCGGGCGAGCGTGGCGAGCAGCGCGACGGTGGCCAGCGCGAGCGCCAGCGGCCGCCGCCGGGCGGCCGCCGCGACCCCGCCACCCAGCCAGCCGGCGGCGGCCAGGACCGCCAGCAGGAGGTCCGCCGCGAGCAGCGAGGCGGTGGTCATGCCGGCTCCCCCTGGGGTACGACCACCGGCGCGTCGCCCGATGGCGTCTCGGCGGCCAGCCGGCGCGCTCCCCGGATGACGCCGACCACGACGTGTACCGCGACGATGCCGTTGACCGCGTGCAGCCCGCCGATGACCAGGCCGAACGGCGTGCTGACGCCGACGGCGTCGGTGCCGGCGTTGGCGAGCATGGCGAGCAGCGCCTGCACGACGACCAGGCCCAGCGGCAGGACCGCCAGCCCGACGAGCCGACCGGGCGCCCTGGCCAGCGCCGCGAACAGGACGGTGAGCAGGGTGAGGACGGGGATGACCGCCATGCCGTTCACGCTGTGCAGGGCGTACGCGCCGTCCTCGGCGGGCTTGGTGAACGCGCCGACGGCGGCGAAGACGAACTGGAGGGCGAACGCGGTGAGGAGCACGCCGCTGCTGATGACGAAGGCCTTTCGCATGCTGGGCTCCTTAGAGCTGCGCCGAGGTCAACGCCTGGGCGACGTGGTCGGTGGCGGTGATCGCGCCGTACGCGACGATCCGGACGAGGTCGGCGTCGGCGGGGTGCGACAGCCGCCAGAGGGCGACGTCGCCCGGGCTGACCGCGCTGGGCGAGAACGCCGCCAGCAACGCGATCCGCGTTCCGACCCGGTCCCGGCCGGGCACGTCCCGGACCAGGTCGACGGCCCAGTCCGCGGGCCGGGTCGGGAACCGCCCGTCCTCCCAGCGCACGGTGGCCGTCACGGTCTGGCGGGCGACGTCACCCAGCAGGTCGCCGCCCCGGGTGGCGGCGTCCCGCAACAACGCGTACGCGACCCCGACCGGGCTGTCCCCCGCCCAGGCCGGCGGCGGGGTCGTACCGGTGGGCAGCAGCCCGATGCTGCGTCCGGGCGCCTTCGGTTCCCGGGCGGATCTGGCGTACAGCCGGCCACCGACCGACCGCACCATCGGGGCGCGTTGCAGGCCGCCGGGGAGCAGGTCGGGGTCGAGCAGCGCCGAGACGACCCGGTTGACGAAGTGGAACGCGAGCAGGGTGCCGGTGACCTCGGGGCCGTACGGGCTGGTCCACTCGCCGGTGCGGGGGCTGCGGCTGGCCCGGGCCCAGCGGTCGAGTTCGGCGTGCCTCGGGTCGGCGGGTGTCTCGCCCCGGGCGACGACCTCGGCCAACCCGTGCTCGCCCAGGGCGTGCAGCAGCAGCACGTGGGCGTCGAGGCAGAACTGACAGCCGTTGGCCCGGGACACCACCGCCGCGACGAGTTCGCGGTCGACCCGGGACGTGTCGCCGGCGAGCAGGGCCTCGCGCATCAGCGACCAGGTCGCGGCCAGCACCTCGGGCACGGCCGAGAGCGCCTGGAAGGTGGGCAGCGGTCCGAGGAAGTCCTCGCGTAGCTGCTGGTAGACCTCCGCGGTGCGGCCGGTGGCCGCCCTCGTGGGTACGGGGGTGAAGAAGCGGTATGTCATGCGGTCGATGCTCGTGGCGACGGCCGCCAAAGACGTCGTGCCGGCGCAGACACTTCGCGCCGCCGGGATACCACGACCGTGGTACGCCGGATCTACCGCGCGCGCGGGATGCTCCACCAACGACGGCCGTTCTACAGTGCGACCATGCGCCGCGACCTGCCGTACGTCCTCAGCGGCCTCGCCCTCGGCGGTCTCCTGCTCGGCAACGCCGCGCTCGCACCGGACGCCGCGACGGTCGGGGCGCTCGACGTCGCTCTGGTCCTCGTCATGGCCGCGGCGCTCGGGGTGTGCCGGCGGCATCCGGTGCTCGCGCTGGGCGTGGTGACCGTCGCCATGCTGGCCCTGCACGTCCGGGTGCACTCGGGGGTGTCGGCCGCCTTCCCCGTCCTCGGCGTGGTCTACGTGACCGCCTGGCGGGGGCACCGGGCGGCGGCCGCCGTGGCCAGCGTCGTCTTCCTCGGTGGCTTTCTGGCCCGCGACGTCTCGGTGGCCCCGGTCGACCGTCCCAACCAGTTGATCGCCGAGCGGACGGCCCTGCTGCTGGGATGGTTCGTGGCGGCGAACGTGGCCGGGCTGGTCGGCCGGCAACGCCGCGCCTACCTGGAGCAGGTCGAGCAGCGGGCCGTCGAGGCCGAACGCACCCGCGAGGAGATGGCGTTGCGGCGGGCCGGCGAAGAGCGGCTGCGCATCGCCCGCGACCTGCACGACTCCCTGACGCACAGCATTTCGGTGATCAAGGTGCAGGCCGGGATCGCCGTTCACCTGGCCCGCAAGCAGGGCGACGAGCCCTCGGCCACGCTACTGGCGATCCAGGAGGCCAGCGCCGCCGCGATGCGCGAACTGCGCACCACCCTCGACGTCCTGCGCGCGCCCGACGACGACCGTGTCGGGCTGGCCCGCGTCGACGAACTCGCCGAACGGACCCGTGCGGTCGGCGTGCCGGTCCAGGTGACCGTCACCGGCCGGCCACGGCGTCTGCCGGACGAGGTCGACCAGGCCGGTTACCGGGTCGTCCAGGAGGCCCTGACCAACGTGGCCCGTCACGCCGGTGCCGCGACCGCACGCGTGCACGTCGAGTACGCGCCGGCCGGACTGACCGTCGCGGTGAGCGACGACGGGCAGGCGTCGCCGGCCCGTCCCCCGACGCCGGGGGTGGGACTGCGCGGGATGCGTGAGCGGGTCACCGGACTGGGCGGCACCCTGCTGGCCGCCGCCAACGACGACCAGGGGTTCACGGTGCGGGCCACGTTCCCGCTGGACGAGCCGGCATGACCGGACGGTCGCACCGATGATCCGGGTTCTGCTCGCCGACGACCAGGCGCTGATGCGGGCCGGCTTCCGGGCCCTGCTGGCCGCCGAGGACGACCTGGAGGTCGTGGGCGAGGCCACCGACGGCGCCTCGGCCGTGCAGCTCGCCCGACGTCTCCGCCCGGACGTCGTGTTGATGGACGTGCAGATGCCCGGCCTCGACGGGATCGAGGCGACCCGGCGCATCGCCGCCGATCCGGACCTCGCCGCCACCCGCGTGCTCATCCTCACCAACTACGGGCTCGACTCGTACGTCTTCGCCGCCCTGCGCGCGGGCGCGAGCGGTTTCCTCCTCAAGGACGCCGATCCCGCCGACCTGTTGCAGGCCGTCGCCGTCGTGGCCGGTGGCGACGCGCTGCTCGCGCCGGCCGTGACCCGCACGCTGATCAGCGAGTTCGCGGCCGGGCCACCGCCGGCCGTGCCGACGGCCGGTCGGGATGTGCTGACCGCCCGGGAGCAGGAGATCGTCGAGCTGGTGGCGCGAGGGCTGACCAACGACGAGATCGCCCAGCGCATGGTGATCAGCCCGTTGACCGCCAAGACGCACGTGAACCGGGCCATGACGAAGCTGCACTGCCGGGACCGCGCCCAGCTGGTCGTGTGGGCGTACGAGTCGGGACTTGTCACGCCGCGCCGCCGGTGACCGTGCCGTCACCGGCGGCGCGACGCGAGCCGATGTCAGGACCCGATCGCGATGGCGAAGACGTGCATCGTCGGCACGTTCGCCGCCGCCCGTGCGCTGATGTTGGGCAGCACGACCTGGGTCACCGCCTTGTTCTGCAGCGCGACGCCCACGTAGTAGACGCACGCCGCCGTGGCCTGTCGGCCGTTGTTGGGCCGGTTCTGGTACGCGGACACGATGGCGGCGGTCGCGCCGGACGCCGGGCCGCCGTACCAGTCGGGCGTGCTCAGGGTGAACGTCTGGCGGGTCCCGTCCGCGTACACCACCGTGCCGGTCCCCGAGACCGCGCCGTAGGTGCCGGTAATCAGGAAGCCGAGCGTGCTGCCGGTGCCGCTGATACCGAGGGTCTGACCCGAGGCGATGGCGTTGTCGGCCGTGCCGGGACTGACGTTGGGCCAGCGGAAGTTCACCCCGTTGCGGCTCACCGTGCCGCCCGGGCTCGCGCCGGCCTGCGCCAGGGCCTGCGCCGACAGGGTGGCCCCGTTGCCGTCGAAGTTGCCGACGTTGGTGTTGCTGTCGTTGGTGATGCCCGCGTTGGTGAAGCTCTGCTCCAACGTCGGCGTGGTGGCGCCCGTGCTGGTGACCCGGTAGGTGCGCCCGGCCTGCACGGTGACCTCGACCAGGTCGGACTCGACCCGGGTGACCCGGGGCGACGTGCCGTCGGCGGTGTCGACGACGCTGACGGTGCCGGTCAGGAACCGCGACCGCAGGCGGACGGTGCCGGCGCGGTCGGGTCGCACCAGCACCTCGGTGGCGGCGCCGCTGGCCCAGGTGATGCTGACCGTGTGCCCACCGCGACCCCGCAGGCCGGTCACCCGGCCGCTGGGCCAGGCCGGCGGCAGCGCGGGCAGGATGTGCAGCTCACCGATGTGGCTCTGGAGCAGCATCTCGGCGATGCCGGCGGTGGCGCCGAAGTTGCCGTCGATCTGGAAGGGCGGGTGCAGGTCGAACATGTTCGGGGCGAGCCGGGCGGTGGTGGCGAGGTAGCGGATCAGGTCGTGAGCCCGCTTGCCCTCCTCCATCCGCGCCCAGAAGTTGATTTTCCAGGCCAGCGACCAGCCGGTGCCGTCGTCGCCGCGCAGCGCCAGGGTCCGCCGGGCGGCCTCGAACAACTGTGGGGTGCCGCGCTTGGTGATCTGGTTGCTGGGCGCGAGCCCGTACAGGTGCGAGATGTGCCGGTGGTTGGGCTCGGTCTCCACCCAGTCGTAGAGCCACTCCATGATGTTGCCGCGCGAGCCGACCTTCATCGGTGGAAGGCGGTCCCGGGTGGCGCGTACCTGCGCCCGGAAGGTGCTGTCCACGTCGAGGATCTCGCTCGCGCGGGCGACGCCGTCGAAGAGGTCCCGCAGGATCTGGTTGTCCATCGTGGGACCGGCGCAGACGCTGGCGTTCGAGTGGTGGCTGAGTTCCGGTGAGTTCGACGGGTTGGTCACCAGGTAACCGAGGGTCGGCTCGGTCACCAGGGTGTTGAGGAAGAACTGCGCCGCGCCCTTCATGGCCGGGTAGTTCGTCCGCAGGAACTCGATGTCGCCGTTGAACTGGTAGTGGTCCCAGATCAACGTGGACAGCCACGCGCCGCCGGTCTGCCACATGCCCCAGAACGCGCCGTCGACGACCGCGGTGGCCCGCCACGCGTCGGTGTTGTGGTGGGTGACCCAGCCACTCGCGGAGCCGTACTGCACCTGGGCGGTGCGCGCGCCGGTGACGGCGAGTTCCCGGACCATGTCGAAGACCGGGTTGTGGCACTCGGCCAGGTTGGTCGTGTTGGCCGGCCAGTAGTTCATCGGCAGGTTGGCGTTGATCGTGTACTTCGAGTCCCAGGAGGGGGTCAGCGAGTCGTTCCAGATGCCCTGCAGGTTCGCCGGTTGGGTGCCGGGCCGCGACGACGAGATCAGCAGGTACCGCCCGAACTGGAACAGCAGCGCGGAGAACTGCGGGTCGTTGACGCTGTTGTGCTGGGCGATGCGCACGTCGGTCGTCTGGTCGGCGGCGGAGGTGCGGCCCAGGTCGAGGGTCACCCGTCCGAACAGCGCCTGGTAGTCGGCGACGTGCCGGGTGCGCAACTGGTCGTAGCTGTAGGCGCGCACCGCGCTGAGGCGCTGCCGGGCGATGCCCCCGTAGTCGCCACCGACGTTGCGGTAGTTGACGTAGCTGGAGCCGATCGAGATCAGCAGGACGACGCTGGTGGCGTTGGTGACCCGCAGGGTGCCGCCCGAGCTGGACACGCTGCCGCCGGTGACGGTGGCGTTGGCCAGGGCGAGGAAGCGGACCTGCCCGGTGACGCCCTCCATGCTCCCGGAGATGCCGTCGAGGCCGATCGTCGTGCCGTCCGGACTGGACACCGTCGTCCGCTGCGGGCTGTCGAAGGTGGCGGTGAAGCTGATCGAGGTGGCGCGGTCGGCCGTCAGCCGCATCGCGATGACCTGGTCCGGCGCGCTGGCGAAGACCTCACGCTGGTAGCGGATGCCGTTCAGGACGTACGAGGTCGTGGCCGTCGCGGTGGTGACGTCGAGCGTGCGGTTGTGCTGGGACGCTCCGCTGGCCGACCCGAAGGCGAGCCGGAGGTTGCCGACGGTCTGGTACGCCAACTGCCCGCCGGGGTTGCCCATCATGGTCTGGTTGATCAGGTCCTGGGCCTGGGTCCACTGGTTGGCGTTGACCAGCCGCCGGATCTCCGGCAGGGCCGCCGCGCCCCGGGTGTTGCTGGGGTCGTGCGGGCCGCCGGCCCAGACGGTGTCCTCGTTGAGCTGAAGTCGCTCGGTGTCGACGTTGCCGAACACCATGGCGCCGAGCCGGCCGTTGCCGATCGGTAGGGCCCGCAGCCAGTCCGTCCCGGCGCCCTCGTCGTACCAGAGGGCGAGGTCGTTGGCCGCGAGCACCTGCGGCGGCGCGACGGAGTCGGCGTTGGCGGTCGCCGTCCACGGCAGCGGCAGCAGGGCGCCACCCGCGCCGGCCGCACCGATCTTGAGGGCCTGCCGCCGGGTCAGGTCTGACATCGATCCTCCAAACGGTGACCGATGTGGCCACCCAAGCGCGACAACGACGACCCCCGATGGTGGATCCGCGCGGTGACACCGACCATGCTGCGCAGGTCGTAGGCAGACCCGGTGGACGACCAAACGTCCGATGTGTTTCGGGAAGATTACTCCGGTGTCACGCAATAGGCAACGGTCGATTGCTTGCGCGATCATCGCTGCCGCCCTGCGCACCGACCATGATCGACGCCAGTGCGGCCATGTGGGGGCACCCCGCCGCCCGGTCAGCCCCATATCAGCGATGTCGTGTCGATCACCGGTGGTCGTGGCGCGGATCGGCGCGCATGACGACGGTGCGGGTCAGGCCACCCGCCGCGTATACATCGGATGATTGCGGCAGCTGCGCCCGCGTCGGCCTCAGTGGACCGGCGGGCGCGGCTGGGTGTCGCTCACTCGGGCAGCGTCGCCCCGGACTTCTCGGCCACCAGGTACCTCGCGTACCAGTCGGGCCAGTTGTCGTCCCGCTGGCCGGTGCGCTTCTCGTGCTCGTCGTGGGCCGCCGCCGCGCGCCGCAGCGCGTCCGCCAGGTCGGTCGCCGACCGATACGACGTCAGATCGCCCTCACCGGCGTTCGGACTCATCGCGACCTCCTGGGTTCCTCGCCCCACCGTCGACGACCACGCTACGTCCTACGCGCCGGTGAGGTGCGGCGTTCGGGGCATCAGCCCGGCGCCGCCCTCGTCGCCCGGCGCAGCCCGAACAGGGCGACAAGCGCGAGCAGGATGACGGCGACGGAATACTCGTCGGCGGTCCGCGGGAGGCCCCCGGCGTACACCACGAGGAAGCCGGCGATCACGGTGGGAAGGCCGAAACCGACGTAGCAGACGACGTAGAGCAGCGACAGCACGCTGGCGCGTTCGTGCGCCTCGACCAGCGGCATGATCGTCTTGAGGCTGCCCTGGAACCCGCCGCCGAAGCCGACGCCGCCGAGCGCGAGACCGACGAAGAACCCGGGTACGGAGTCGGCCATGACCGAGACCACCGTGACGACCATGCCCAGGATGAGGGCGACGATCCCGGTCAGGATGACCGTCCGCGCGGCGGTGTCGCGCAACAGCAGGACGGCGACCGACCCGAAGAGCGCGAAGACGAAGAGCACCAGACCGGCGACCACGATCGACGTGTCCATGAGGCTGCGCACGAGCGCCGGGCCGAGCGCGCCGAAGAAGCCGGCCAGCGCCCAGACCGCGAACAGCACCGGAGCGACGACCAGCACCGGCCCGCGTACCGGGCGCGGCAGCCTGATCTCCGGTCGCAGGCTGCGCCGCGCGCCCGGCATCCGGGTGACGGTCTCCGGCATCAGCGCGACCCCGACGGCCTGGATGAGCAGGACCGCGACGAGGACGACGTACACCAGGCGGGTCGGCGCGGGCAGGTAGCGGATGAACAGCGCCGAGAGCAGCGCCCCGCTGCCGGTGCCGAGGCCGGGTGCGATCGAGTTGGCGAGCGTCCCGCGAGCGCGGTCGATGTCCAGCATGGCCGCGCCGACGGCGCCCGTCGCCGCGCCCGCCGCGAGCCCCTGCACGAGGCGGGCGGCCAGCAGCGCGGGTACGCCGTTGGCGAGGATGAACACCAGCAGCGACAGGATCTGTACGGCGATCGCGGCGGCCAGGACCGGACGCCGGCCGACGTGGTCGGAGAGCTTGCCGAAGGTGAGCAGCGATGCCAGCACCGCGAGCGCGTAGACCGCGAACACCACGGTGGTCGTGACCGACGAGAAGTGCCAGCGCTCCTGGTAGATCCCGTAGAGCGGGGTCGGGGCCGCCGAGGCGGCCAGGAACGACACGAGGATCGACGCCAGCAGCACCAGGGAGACGTTCGGCGCGAGTCGTACCCGCCCCGCGATCGACATGTCCTGCTCCTCGGGCTGCGCGGCGCTCGTCGGACTCGACGGCCGCAGGCGCGTACCCGATGTGCCGCTCTCCATGCGCCGACTACTCGTCGGCGCGCGGCCCGAGATGCTCGCGCAGCGCCCGCGCGATGTCGCCGGCCGCGCGGAGCTGGTCCGGCGTGAGAGCGTCGACGAACAGCTCCCGGATGGTGCGCAGGTGCGGGTAGGTGGACCGCTGGAACGCCTCGGCCCCGGCCGGGGTGAGGATCACCTCCGCCCCGCGCGGGACGGTCGCGCACTCCTCGCGACGGATCAGCCCGCGTCGTTCCATGCGTCCCAGGTGGTGCGAGAGTCGACTCCGCTCCCACCCGATCTGCGCGGCCAGGGCGGCGGAGCGCATCCGCCGCTCCTTAGCCTCGCTGAGGGCGAGCAGGACGGCGTAGTCACCCGGCGAGAGGGAAGAGTCGACCTGGAGACGCGACCCGACCCGGGAGGTGAGCGCCTCTGTCGTCTCGACGAAGTCCCGCCAGATCCGCAGCTCCTCCGCCGTCGGCAACTGCCGGCCCCCGCGCCGTTCGGGTGTGGTGTCGACCATCGAACCCTCCGGGGAATTGACGTGTCAATTCGCAGGTTAGCATCATTGACACGTCAACCGGGAAGGCCACTTCCCGCGTGTCGACGGCGAAGAACGCCGAGGAGGAGACATGTCCGCCGCACCCTTCGAACTGGGGCTCAACTCGTTCGGCGAGGTGGCCACGGACGGCGACCGGACCCTGAGTGACGCCGAGACCGTCCGGCTGCTGGTGGACGAGGCCCGGCTCGCGGAGTCGGTCGGGCTCGACGTGTTCAGCCTGGGCGAGCACTACCGGGAGGGACACAACGACTCGGCCACCCCCGTCCTGCTCGCGGCCATGGCCACGGCGACCGACCGGATCCGGCTCGGCACCTCGGTCACCGTCCTGAGCACGAACGACCCGGTACGGCTCTACCACGAGTTCGCCACCCTGGACGCGGTCAGCGACGGCCGGGCCCAACTGGTCCTCGGACGGGCATCCGCGACCGAGTCGTTCCCCCTCTTCGGCTACGACCTGGCGGACTACGAGCGGTTGTTCGAGGAGAAGCTGGACCTCTTCCTCCAGCTTCAACGTGACGAAACGGTCACCTGGTCGGGAACCGTACGCACTCCCCTGGTCGCGCAACGACTCCATCCGCGCATGCGCCCGGGCGGAATCCCCACCTGGATCGGCGTCGGAGGAAGCCCCAACTCGGTGATCCGCGCCGCCCGGCACGGTCTCCCGCTCATGCTGGCGATCATCGGTGGACGCCCGCAGCGGTTCGCCGGCCACGTCGACCTCTACCATCGGGCGCTCGAACAGTTCGGTCAGGCCGCGCAACCGGTCGGGCAACACTCGCTCGGCCTCGTCGCGGACACCGACGAGGAGGCCGTCGAGACGTGGTGGCGGTACTGGCAGCCCACCGTGGCGCGGCTCGCCGAGGAGCGCGGCTTCTACAAGCCGGACCGCGCGCGCTACGAGGCCGAGATCGACCACGGCGCGCTGTTCGTGGGGTCACCGGAGACGGTGGCCCGCAAGATCGCAACCATGGCCCGCGACCTGCGGCTGAGTCGGTTCGACCTGAAGTACGACATCATGCACCTGCCTCGCGAGGCGCGGGCGCGCACCATCGAGCTGCTCGGCAGCGAGGTCGCGCCACGGGTCCGGGAGCTGTTGGCGAAGGAGCCCACCAATGTCTGATCTCGTGTTCGGCCTCGACACCTTCGGTGACGTGCCGGAGGACGACTCCGGCAAGCCCGTCTCCCACGCCGCCGCCATCCGGCAGGTCGTCGACGAGGCGGTGCTCGCCGACGACCTCGGCGTCGACGTCATCGCCCTGGGCGAGCACCACCGGCCCGAGTACTCGGTGTCGACGCCGGAGACGGTGCTGGCGGGCATCGCCACCCGTACCTCGCGGATCCGGCTCTCCTCCGGCGTCACGGTGCTGAGCTCGGACGACCCGGTCCGCGTCTTCCAGCGTTTCGCCACGGTCGACGCGCTGTCGCACGGTCGGGCCGAGGTCATCCTCGGCCGGGGCTCGTTCACCGAGTCCTTCCCGCTGTTCGGCTACGACCTGGCCGACTACGACGTGCTGTTCGAGGAGCGGATCGAGCTGTTCGCGAAGCTGCTCGACGAACAGCCGGTCACCTGGAGCGGCACCACCCGCGCCCCGCTCACCGACGCCGACGTGTTTCCCAAGACGGAGTCGGGACGTCTCACCACCTGGGTGGGCGTCGGCGGCTCACCACAGTCGGTGGTACGGACCGCCCGGTACGGCCTGCCGCTCATGCTCGCCATCATCGGCGGCGCTCCGGAGCGTTTCGCGCCCTACATCGACCTCTACCGGCGGGCCGCCGACCAGCTCGGCACCACCGCGCACCCGGTCGGGATGCACTCGCCCGGCTTCGTCGCCGACACCGACGAGGAGGCGAAGGAGCTGTTCTGGCCGTACTACCGGGTCATGCGCGACCGGATCGGCGCGCTGCGCGGCTGGCCTCCGATCCGCCGCCAGGAGTTCGACTCGGAAGTGGAGCACGGCTCGCTCTACATCGGCTCGCCGGAGACGGTCGCCCGCCGGATGGCCGCCGCCATCAAGGGTCTCGGTGTCGGCCGGTTCGACCTCATCTACACCGCCGGGGCGCAGCCCGTGAGCGCCCGGATGCGCGCCGTGGAGCTGTACGGCTCGCGGGTGATCCCCATGGTCCGCGACATCCTGGCCAGCTGACCCGCCGGCTGATCCTCGGAGAGGAAGACATGAACGACAGCGGATCCGACCGACCACGGACCCTCGCCATCCTCGGCGCCGGCAAGGTGGGCACCGTCCTCGCCCGGCTCGCGCTCGCCGCCGGCTACCGGGTGCTCGTCGCCGGCTCCGGGGATCCGGCGAAGATCGCCCTGACCGTCGAGGTGCTCACGCCCGGAGCGGTGGCGACCACCGCCGTCGACGCCGTGGCGGACGCCGACATCGTCGTCCTCGCCCTACCGCTGGGCAAGTACCGCACGCTGCCCGCCGAGGCGCTGCGGGGCAAGCTCGTCGTCGACGCGATGAACTACTGGTGGGAGGTCGACGGCATCCGCGACGACCTGACCGATCCGCGCACCTCGTCCAGCCAGATCGTCCAGGCGTTCCTGGCCGGGTCGCGGGTCGTCAAGGCGTTCAACCACATGGGCTACCACGATCTCGAGGACGGGGCCCGGCCGGCGGGCACGGCCGGCCGCAAGGCCATCGCGATCGCCGGCGACGACGAGGCGGACGTCGCCCCGGTGGCCTCGCTGGTGGACGCCCTCGGCTTCGACCCGGTCATCGCCGGCCCGCTCGCCGAGGGCGTACGCCTCGAACCGGGTAGCGAGTTGTTCGGCGCCAACGTCAGCGCCGACGAGGTGCGCGCCATGCTCCGGCGCTTTCCCGAGTCGGAGCGCGGCCAGGCCGTCGCCGCCGCCCGGTCGGCCTGACCCGCTGGTCCTCTCAGTGCTCGTCGTCGAACGCCGTACGGGGATCGAGGTGCCGACCCCGCTCCTGCGCGGCGGCGTAGGCGGCGGGGCCGAGCGCCCCGATCGCGGCGTCGCGCACGGCGGCGAGGTCGGCCGCGTCGTCCGGGTCCGGCACCTGGCCGATCGCCGCGAACGCCGCGTCCGCGAGGCCGACCATGAGCGCCGCCCGCGAATGGTCACCCTCGGCGGACGCGAGCGCCGCACCCGCCACGCAGACGTACGGCACGAAGTCGTCCCAGCCGTGCTGGAACACCCGGGTACGGCTGAGGGTGAACAGCTTGCGCGCCTCGGCGAGGTTACCGAGACCCAGCTCGCAGAAGGCCAGGTTGTGCGTCTCGGAATTCACCGTCTCCGGTCGGCCCAGCGACTCGTTCAGCGCGATGCTCTCGCGATACAGGTCCCGCGCCCGGTCCAGGTCGCCGGCCATCCGCGCCACCGCCGCCAGCACGTGCCTCGGCCGCTCCTGGAGCGCGCGGTCACCCGAGCGAACCGCGACGTCGAGGGCCTCGCGCGCCCGGGTCTCCCCGAGCGCCAGGTCGCCGCCACGAATCGCCACCCGGGCCAGGCTGTAGCGGGCCTCCACCTCGCCCGCCGCGTCGCCGACGGCACGAGCACGCTCGATCTCCGCCGTACTCATCCGTACCACCGCGTCGCTCTCCCCCCGACGGAAGGCCGAGCGGACGTCGTCACTGAAGCTCACGGTTACTTTCCCCCTCGTGCGTCGCGGCTCTCCGACCCTGGCGGCGGCTGCTCAGGCATGGAAGGCGATCCAGTTCTCCTGGAAACGGAAGCCCATCGACTCGTACAGCGGCCGGCCGAGCGCGCTGGACTGCAGGTACGCCGCGTCCGCGCCGGCCGCGACGCCGTCACGTACCACCTTCTCGGTGATCGCGCGGCCCAGGCCGCGACCACGCGCGTCCGGGACGACGGCGATGTTGAACACGCCGACCACACCGCGGGTGCGCATCCCGAGACCGGTGCCGAGGACCTGGCCGGCCTCCTCGTACAGGTATCCGTCGATCCGCTCGGCGTCGAGCACCGCGCCCCCCATCAGCGACCCGAACAGACCGTCCGGCACCTCGAAGCCCCTGGTCAGGACGTCCGTGTACCGATCGCTGTCCGCCGCGCCGACCTGCCGTACGCGCTCGCGCTGCGCCTCGTCCGCCCGGAACACCAGCTCGTCCACCCCGCAGGCCAGCAGGGGCAGCTCGCTGCGCGCGGCGAGCCTGTGCCGGGTGGCGAGATCGGCCACCGCGCCGTCGACACCGTCCCGGACCACGATCGACCAGGCCTCGACCTGCCCGGACACCTCGGTGGCCAGCTCGTGCAGGGCGTCGAGATCCGGCTCGCGCGACAGGTCGTACGCCACGTTCAGCGTCGCCGCTCCCGCGTGGGTCACCGCCGCACGGGCGGTGCCCCGCCGCGCGTAGTAGCCCTTCGGTGTCGCTCCGCACAGATCCTCGATGGCGTCGTCGTACGCCGCCGCCATCCGATCACCGATGATGTTCATGTCCCTGTCCCCCTGACGCTCCCCCGAGCGTGCGCAAACATAGCCGCAACGCCGCGAGCTGCGCGAACCGAGGTGCGGCGGGGTCAGCGTCGGTGGGTGGCGCGCCCCGGCCACCACCGCCCGGAGCGGAGCCCCTGACTGGTGGCGCCGTGGAAGATGATCATCACGACCACGCCGATCAGGCCGAGGAACGGGTTCACCAGCCAGCCGAGCAGACCGGTCAGGCCGTAGAGGACCAGGCCGACGATCGGGCGGAACTCCTGCACCCGTACCTGGTCCTGGCCGATGGTGTCGGCCCGCAGCGCCGGGTGGCGGCGGACATAGGAGAAGAGCACCCACCAGGGCGCCGACATCAGCGAGGCGGCGAACGCGTACAGGACGACGGCGACCCGGAGGTCGTCGGTGTTGCCGTCGGCCAGCGCCGACGCCAGGACTGCGGTGGGAAAGGGAATGATCACCACGCCGAAGAGAATGCCGAGATTGATCGAGCTGAACGCCGGGGTGGTGCCCCGCACCAACTGGAGCACGGCGTGATGGTTCAGCCAGAGAACCCCGACGTAGATGAACGACACGACGAAGGCCAGGTATGACGGCCCTTCATCGAGAAGCCCCTCGGCCAGCCCGCCCTCGTGGAAATCCGGTGCCCGCAGGTCGAGCACCAGCAGGGTGATGACGATGGCGAACACGCCGTCGCTGAACGCCGCCAGGCGACCCGCGTCGGTCACCGCGGGATCACCGTCGCCTGCCTGGATCCCCCGTTGACCTGCGGACATTGCCGCATGCTAACAGTGACGCCGCGACAACCGAACGTGATTGCGGATCGGGGCACCGGCCTGAGCCGGTCGTCGCTCTTCAGCACGGCCACGGGCCGTTGCCGGGCGCACCATGGCGACGGGTTGAAGAGCGGCATTCCTCAGGGTCATATTCACACCTCTGCGGAATACCGCTCCTCACCGCGTGCCCGACGCGCCCGCCACCGGATGGTCAGCTGGCGTACGTCTCGAACTCGCCGACCCGGGGCGTACCGCTGGAGCTGTTGATCTTAAAAGTGATCTTGCTCAGCGTCGTCGCGGCGAACGTGATCGCACCCGCACCCGCACCGGAGGCCAGGACGGCGCCGGTGTCGTGGTTGACGAGCTGCCAGGACCCGATGGAGCCCTGGGTGCCGGAGGGCTCCCGGATGGTCACGCGGGACACCCGTATGGCGGATCCCCACTTGATCGAGATCGAACCGGTCGAGCCGGCCGGCGACCAGTAGGTGGCGATGTCGCCGTCGCGCACGTTGCCGTAGCTGGTCCCGCTGGCCTTGCTGGAACCGTCCGCGCCGGCGCCCAGGCTCAGATTCGTCCCGGTGGGTGGCGGCGTGGTCGGCGCTGGCGTGGTGGGCGCTGGCGTGGTGGGCGCTGGCGTCTGCGGCGAGCAGCTTCCGTCGGACACCCGCAGGCCCGTGTTGGCACCCGCCGTCTGGCCGACGACGTTCGGCACGCAGCTCGCGCCGTCCAGCCGGTAGGCGTACGGAACGCTGACGGTGGTGGTGGACGTCGGATTGGGGCCAGCCGGGTAGTTGTCGCTGCCCGGGTTGGACCAGGTGACGTTGTCGAAGATGTTGCCGCTGACCTGCCAGTAGCCGCGCTCGTCGGTGTAGAACGTGCCCAGGACATCCTTCGAGTCGCGGAAGTGGTTGTTCTCGACCTTGGCTCGGGCCCCGGCCCGGGAGTTGATACCGGACTCGTTCAGGCTCACGTAGCTGTTGTTGTAGACGTGGGCGACGCCGCCGCGCAGCAACGGCGTACGGGAATCGATGTTCTGGTACAGGTTGTGGTGGAACGTGACGAAGCCGTTCGACAGGTCGCTCTCACTGGACCCGATGAGACCACCGCGCCCCGAGTTGCGCAGGATGCTGTACGACAGGGTCACGTACTGGGTGTCGTTCTTCATGTCGAAGAGGCCGTCGTACCCCTCCGACTCCCCGCCGGACGCTTCCAGCGTGACGTGGTCGACCCAGACGTTGCGGACGGCGCTCTCCATGCCGATGGCGTCCCCGCCGTTGGAGGTCGGCGAACCCGACTTCTTGACGTTCCGGACCGTGACGTTCTGGATGATGATGTTGCGGGAGTCGCGGATGTGGATGCCCACCTGGTCGAAGACGGCTCCACTGCCGACCCCGATGATGGTGACGTTGCTGATCTGCTTCAGCTCGATCACGCCGTCCGCCGTGCTGCAGCTCGATCCCGACACCTTGCTGGTGTTGCCGTGGTTGATCGTCCCGGTGACCTCGATGGTGAGCGGGGTGCTGCTGCTGGCCCGTCCGCACAGGGCCGCGTGGATCGCGGTGCCCGTACTGGCGCGCACCGTCTGTCCTCCCGCGCCACCGGTGGTCCCGCCGTTCTGGGTGGCGTAACCGGTGGCGGCGCCCACCGCCGCCGCCGGCCGGGGACCCTGAAGAGTCACGCCGGCCGCGACCCCGACAGCCACCGTCACGAGTGCCGCCGGAAGACGGCGTACGAGTGTTCGTCTCATCTCGCCTCACTTTCGAAGAATCGGTGTGACGCGTCGATGTCGGAAGGCGTCAGCGGACGGCCGTCACCCGACCCGGAATAGGCGACAATCAATTACGCATCGATCGTCGGCAATGCCGCCACCCTGACGTCCGAGGCGGAGCCGCTGGCCAAGCGGCACACAACCGACAGCGCCCGAGGCGCACCCACTCGATCCGGGGACGAAACATCGACGTGACACGATCGTAGGAAAGCGTTTTCCGTGAAGCAACACCTACCGCTTGCAGGTTTGTTGCAGCGCACCCCCCGGGCTCCGGTGATCATGAAGTTATCGCCACGACACGCCGACAACCACGGCAACGACTTCATGATCACCGGGGGGGCGGGGAGAGAGGAGCGAGGGCGGGGTGGTGTGGCGTTGACAAGGGGGCATTGAACGAAATAAATTCCTGGCTACGAGAAACTGTTTCGCGCGCTCGCTGTGCGGCACTCACCCGCGAGCCGCGAATGAGCAGAGCGGCCGCCCGCCCCACGAGCCGGTCGACAAAGGAGGGTGCCGCAGCCCCGCCGGACCCGCTCGTCGCATCGTCACTCGTCGCGCCCCACAGCACCGCCGGCGCGAGGGCCGATCCGGCGTCGACTCCCGGCCGCCGCACCGGCGTTCCCCCGGTGACCCCCTCCGCGAATCGTCGCGGCGTGGGGCTCGGCGACCGGCAGGTCGAGGGTGACCGGCCCGGCTGATCCGGACAGCAGATCCGACAGCCCCCGCCTCGCGCGCTTGGGAGCGCTCCCGGCGACGCCGGGCGTACCGACGCTCTCCGAACCGACCAGCCCGGACGCGTCGGCCGCCACCACCACCACCTCGGGAGAAGTCTGATGAGAAAACGAAGGGTCACCAACGCCGCCCTGGTGTCGGCGGGCGCCGTCCTGCTGGCATCGACGGCGGTCGCACTGGCCGCGCCCGCCGGCGCCGCAGCCGCCGGCTGTGCCGTGAACTACGCCGTGTCATCGCAGTGGCAGGGCGGCTTCGGCGCGAACGTCACCATCACCAATCTGGGCGACCCGGTCAGCAGTTGGACGCTGAACTGGTCCTACAGCGCCGGACAGACCGTCACGCAGGCCTGGAACACGACGCTGACCCAGAGCGGCGCCGCGGTCACCGCCAAGAACGTCAGCTACAACGGCGCCATCGGGACCAACGGCACCGCGTCGTTCGGCTTCAACGGCTCGTGGACGGGCAGCAACCCCGATCCGTCCAGCTTCGCGCTCAACGGCGTGACGTGCACCGGCGAGCCGACGCCGACGACACCGGCCCCGACGACGCCGCCACCGACCACGCCGCCCCCAACCACGCCACCGCCGACCACACCGCCACCGACCACCCCACCGCCCACCGGCCCGGCCGACATCACGGTGAACAGCAACACCAGGTACCAGACCGTCGACGGGTTCGGGGCCGCCCAGTCCATCTGGGGTAGCGCCTGGTCGACCACCGACACCCAGACGCTGGTCGGGCTGGGCGCCAACCAGCTCGGCCTGTCCATCGTGCGTACCGGCCTCTCGCCGGAGTCCAGCGAATGGGCGACCCACGTCAACTCGTTGAAGACGGCGAAGGCGTACGGGTCGAACGTGAAGATCCTCGCCTCGCCGTGGACCGCACCCGCCGCGTGGAAGACCAACAACAGCCGCACCGGCGGCGGCAAGCTGAAGACCGACTACTACGACGACTACGCGAACCATCTGAACAGCTATGTGCAGTACATGCGGGGTCAGGGTGTGACCATCGACGTCACGTCCGTGCAGAACGAGCCGGACTGGCACCCCGACTACGACTCGATGGACTGGAGCGGCACCGAGCTGCGCACCTTCGTCCGCGACCAGGGTTCGAAGGTGCAGAACAGCAAGCTGATGGTCGCCGAGGCGGTCAACCTGAACTACGGCTACACCGACCCGACCCTGAACGACGCGACCGCTCGGAACAACATCGGTTACATCGGCGGGCACCTGTACGGCACCGAGTCCGCAGGACGGCTGGCGCCGTACAACCTGGCCGCCCAGTACAACAAGCCGGTGTGGATGACCGAGTGGAACCTGCACGCGGCGGACGGCGGCGGCTCGAACATCTGGGGCAACCCCAGCAACCTGGCCGTCTGGAACGAGACGCTCGACGACATCATGCGGACGGTGCACAGGTCGATGGAGGCCAACTGGGCCGCCTACATCTGGTGGTACGGCAAGCGCTACTACTCCTTCATCGGTGACGGCGAGGCGGCCTACGGCACCACGGCCGGCGCCCCGCTCAAGCGCGGGTACGCGTTCTCCCAGTACGCCAAGTACGTCCGGCCGGGCTACCAGCGGGTGGCCCTGACCAAGAGTTCCAAGGCGTCCCCGCTGGAGGTGACGGCCTATCAGGGGGACGGCAAGATCACGCTGGTCATCCTCAACCGGTCGAACAGCGCGGTCAACAACGCCGTGATCCAGGCCCCGCAGAACGTCAGCAAAGCGGAGTACTACCTGACCTCGCAGAACGCCAACGCGGCGAGCCAGCCGACAAGCGTGAACGGAGGCCAGGCCACCATCAACGTCGGCGCGCGGAGCATCTCGACCCTCGTGTTCACGCTCTGACCGCCGGGAGGCGGCGGGCGTGAGCCAGATCCCTCCGGCCGGGGAGCGCCATCCCCGGCCGGAGGGAAGCCCGGCGGCGGAGACGCCGCGAGGATCACAGGCATGACGACGACGGCACCCCGCACCCGTGGCAGCGGCCACGGCCTGACGTACGCCATGCTCGGCTGGGCCGTGGCCTACGGCGGCCTACGCCTGGTGTGGACGGTCGGCCCGCCGCCGGAATTCCCACCGTTCGGGTCCGACCTGCTCGGCTTCACGGGCTGGCGGTCGGTGGCGTTGTGCCTGGTCGCGGGCGCGGTGACGGTCGCCCTGGACCGCACGGCGACCTGGCGACCGGCGCTCGCGGGGCTGGCCTGGATCGTCGCCGGCGCGCTGGTCGCGGCGGCGGCGATCCTACTGCCGGAGCTGGTGAGCCTCCTGCTGTTCGCGCCCGGCCCGTCGTTCGACCCGGTGGCGTTCGCCAGCCGGCTCGGCTGCGCCACCGGAGCGGCGCTCCTCGGCCTGGCCGTCTTCGACTATCAGCGCCGCACCCGGGGCGACTGCCCCGCCTGCTGCCGCACCGTCCGACCCGGCCACCGACGCTCGACGCCCGCGCCGTGGGCACGCTGGGCGGCGTACGTGGCGGTGGCCGGGCTCGTCACCCGCTTCGCCGCGCAGGCCGTGGTGGGCTTCGACAACGTGGCGCAGGACGCCTCCATCATCGGGTTGGAGATCGGTCTGGTGCTGGCCGGTGTGCTGTTGCCGCTGGCGCTGGTGCACCACTGGGGTGAGGTCTGGCCGGGATGGGTTCCCCTGCTCGCCGGTCGTCGGATTCCCCGCCGGCTGTTGCTGGTGCCGGGATTCGGGCTCGGGGCGGCCATCGTCGCCTACTTCGGCATGGGGATGGCGCAGGTGGCGTCCGGGTCGGCCAGCGAATTCTCCGACGCGTTCCTCTGGGTGGCCATGTCGGCGTACTGCCTCCTGGGGCTCGGCCTCCTCACCGCGTCCAGCGACTACCACCTCCGTACCCGCACAGCGTGCCGGGCCTGCAGGCGCTGACCGCCCGCAGGCCCCGCTCAGCTCAGCTCCGGTCGCGGTCGCCGACGTCGGGCCGCGCCGGCCGGGAGAGGGGATTCTCCCGGGCCAACGTCACCCGCTGGCCCCGTACCGGAGAGCGCGGCGCGGGCGGCACCGGCCGCCGCGACGCCTCGCCGGTCTCGGCCAGGAGGTACTCGGTCTCCTGCACCAGGTAGTGCGGTCGACGTTTGGTCTCGTAGTAGATCCGGCCGATGTACTCGCCGATCACGCCGAGGATGGTCATCTGGATGCCGCCGAGCCCGATCACACTGACGATGATCGTCGTGTACCCGGGGACGTCGATGCCCTTCTCGACGGCGTCGGCGACCACCCACGCCATGTAGGCCAGCGCGATGAGGGTGAGGAACAGGCCGCCGTAGATGGCCAGGCGCAGGGGCCGGTTGTTGAACGACAACAGACCGTCGAACGCGTAGTTGAAGAGCTTGCTGAGCGTCCACCTGCTCCGCCCGGCCTGCCTGGTCTCGTTGGGGTGGGCGACGACGGCCGTACGGAAGCCGATCCAGGAGAACAGGCCCTTGGAGAAGCGGTTGTACTCGGGCATCGCCAGTATCGCGTCCACCGCGAGCCGGGACAGCAGGCGGAAGTCGCCCGCGCCGTCCTGGAGGCGCACGTCGATCCACCAGTTGATCACCCGGTAGAAGGACCGGGAGGCGACCATGCGCACGAACCGGTCGCCGCGCCGGTCCCGCCGGGCGATCACCTGGTCGAAGCCCTGCTGGTACAGCGTCACCATCTCCGGCAGCAGCCGGGGCGGATGCTGCAGGTCGGCGTCCATGATGACGACCGCGTCACCGGTGGCGCGCTGCAACCCGGCGAGCATCGCCGCCTCCTTGCCGAAGTTGCGGCTCAGCGACGTGTAGCAGACGGTCGGATCGGCGGCGGCGAGCCGACGCAGCGCCTCGAGAGTGCCGTCCTCGCTGCCGTCGTCGACGTACACCACCTCGACCTCGACGTCGGGCAGCTCGGCGAGGGCGGCGCACACGGTCTCGTGCAGCCGCTCGACCGACGCCTCCTCGTTGAAGCAGGGCACCACGACGGACAGTCGCATGCTCGTCACCTCACCCCGCCCGTACCCGGGCATCCGCCGTTCACGCGGTCAGAGGTGGTAGACCAGCGTGCCATCGAGATCCTCCCGGGTGATGCCCAACCCGTCGATGGGTCGGGTCGCGATGCTCTCCCACGGCGTTCCCACGGCACGGCTCGGCACGACGACCACCGACCGCACGCCGATCCCCCGTAGGTGCGCGACGCTGACCGGATCGGGGAACGACGCCACCGCCGTCCGGGTCTGCGCCTGACTGACCGGCTCGAAGCCGGCGAGACCGTTCGTCACGCGGGGGAACCCGTCGGTCGTCCACAACATGTACGTCAGGTCGCCCACCCCGCCGGCCGGCAGCACGAGGATCGGGTCCTGCACCGTCCGCATCGCGGCCGGCGGCGGCGGCACGGTCAGGTGGGGCGTGGAGTTGACGCCTTCCAGGGTGACCACCGTCAGGGGAATCAACAGGACCAGCGGCGTGAGGGTCCGCGCCCACTGGCGGGGCGTGGACTGTCGCAGCGACTCGGCCAGTGCGGTCACCGCGCCGGCCGCCAGCACCGCGAGCAGCAGGCTCGTCCAGTGCATCATCCGGCCGGGCGTCCGCAACGCGTCCCAGCCCGGCAGGAGCGTGGACAGGGTCAGGTAGCCCGGGTCCCCGTCACCGCCGAGGGTGGCGCCCAGCCCCAACAGCACGGTGCCGACCACGCCGAGCCCCAGCGCGACCCGGTGCCGCAGCGGGTACGCCGAGAGGAACAGACCCGCCGCGGCCAGCCCGATCACCATCATGCCCGGCAGCAGCGCCATCTCCGGCGGCCAGGAGAGCTGCTCGCGCGCGCCGGCGTGCCGCTCCCCCCACAGCCACGAGTCGGCGGGCGCGGTGACGAACCCGATCAGCGGGGGCGAGAACATCTTCGTCCAGTCCAGCGTCCGCTCGGCCTGCGGGTTGAGGTCGACGACGCGCAGGTAGACCATGCCCAGCAGCAGGGTCACCAGGCCGAACACCCCGCCGCCGACGAGATCCGCGATCAGCAGCCGCCGGCCGAACGGGGGCCGTTCCCGCTTGCGCCACCAGGACCAGCCGTAGCAGCCGGCCGCCACCAGGACCGTGGCCAGCAGGAAGTAGACAAGCGGCAGGCCGATGCCGAACCCGAGGCTGACCTGCCAGGCGGCGACGAGCCACCCGGCCACCGCCCAGCCCGGCTTGCGCAGCTCGGGCCGGTACCCGTGGCGCAGCGACCAGCCGTGGCCACGGGCCAACATGGCCAGCGACAGCGCGATCGCCCCGCTGGACAGGATGTTCAGGTGCCCCGAGTGCGCCAGCCGCCAGGGCGCGTACGCCCAGGCGACGGCGGCGACCGCGCCGCCCCAACGGTTCGAGCCGAGCTGCCGTGCCAGGGCGTACGCCCCGAACGACGCCAGCGCGTGCAGCAGCACGTACAGCAGGTTGTAGTGGATCACGGCGGCCGTGAAACCGGAGCCCAGCATCCCCATCGGGGCGTACCCGAGCAGGGTGTCGCTGTAGGCGTACGTGTACGTCTCGGGGTAGAACGTGTTCGAGTTCCAGAGGTCACCCGGGCTGTTCAGCAGGGCATGCCCCGACCAGGCGACCTGCCACGCCTGCAACAGCGGATCACCCAGGTCGCCGGGGATCGTGGTCGCCGGGTGGCGCAGGGTCGGCCAGGTCAGCACCACCGCCAGTAGCAGGCTCGCCGCCACCGCCACGGTCCATTCGGAACGCGCCCAGTTCCAACGACCCCAGTCGGCCGGCGGCCGATCCTCGGGGATCTCCTCGGGGGGCACGTCTTCCGAGGTTGGTGGCGGGGTGGCGGACCGGATAATCATGAAATTGATGCTCTCCAATAGTGCCGGGCTTGTCCATCTGCTGTCCGAAGCGTGGCGTGTTCTCGCGCACGACGCAACGGCCGCATACCAATAGACGCTGCGGGGAGCGGAAACGGTGGCGCGGACGACGAGCGTCCGCGCCACCGCGCCGACTCGATCGACGGATGTCAGCCGATTTTGACCAACTGCCACTGCTGGTTGTTGCCGCCCCAGTCCGCGTACTGCACGACGTTGCCGCCGTCGGCGGTGGACGCGCCCTGCACCTCGACGGCCTTGCCGCTGTTGCGGTTGATGAGGCGCACGTAGCCCCCGGAATCGGCCAGCCGGAACTGCTGGTTGGTGCCGTTGCCGTCGGTCCACTGCACGACCGCTGCGGAGTCGGCGGTCGAGCGGTTGTAGACGTCCAGCACCTTGCCGGAGTTACGGGACTTCAGTCGGTAGTAGCCGCTACCCGAGTCGACGAACTGCCACTGCTGCCACGCGCCGTCGTTGCGGGTCCACTGGTCGATCCGGGCGCCGTCGGTGGTCGCCCGCTCGTACACGTCCAGGGCCTTGCCGCTGTTGCGGTTGATCAGGACGTACCAGGCGGTGGTGTCGACCCCGGAGCCCGGCGGCGGGGTGGTCGGGGTGCCGCTGCCCGCGTTGAGAGCGTTGAGGACGGAGGTGTACGCCGCCTTCTTGTTGCCCGACCGGTCGAACAGCAGGGCGTTGTCGGAGCCGCGCCAGGAGTCGCTGTCCCGCACGCCCCAGGTGGTGATGCCGGTGCAGCGCGCCACGGCGAGGCAGGCGCGGGTCACGGAGGCGTAGATGTTGGCCTGGTTGGAGCCGGTCATCACGTCCAGCTCGGTGATCTGCACGTCGACGCCGAGGTCGGCGAAGCGCTGCAGGTTGGCCTGGTAGTCGCTCGCCAGCGTGGTGCCGAGGTGGGACTGGAAGCCGACGCAGTCGATCGGCACGCCGCGGGACTTGAAGTCGCGGACCATGTTGTAGATGCCGGTGGACTTCGCGTTGATGCCGTCGGTGTTGTAGTCGTTGTAGCAGAGCTTGGCGCCCGGGTCGGCGGCGCGGGCGGCGCGGAACGCCGCTTCGATCCAGTCGTTGCCGGTGCGCTGCAGGTTCGAGTCGCGTCGCCCGCCGGAGCCGCCGTCGGCGAACGCCTCGTTCACCACGTCCCACGCGTAGATCTTGCCCCGGAAGTGGGTGGCGACCTGGGTGACGTGGTTGATGGCGGCGTTACGCAGCGCGGTGCCGGACATGCCCTGCGCCCAACTCGGCTGCTGGGCGTGCCACAGCAGCGCGTGTCCGCGCACGCTCATGCCGTTGGCCTGGGCATGGCTGACGAGACGGTCACCACCCGTGTAGCTGAACCGACCCTGCTGGGGCTCGGTGGCGTCCCACTTCATCTCGTTCTCGGGGGTGACGCTGTTGAACTCGCCGTTCAGGATGCTGACGTACTGGCTGTCGGAGAGCTTGCCCGTCGCGACGGCGGCGCCGAAGTAGCGGCCCTTCTCGGCCGCCGACGCCTTCAACGTCGTTCCGGCGCTGGCCATGGGTGCCAGCGCGACCGTCATACCCGCGGTCAGCGCGACCGCGAGGGTCGCCGTCGCCAGCAGAGCTTTTCTAGGTCTCATGTCGATCCTTCTGTAGGTGCATCGGCGGTGGTGAGGTGCCACTTCGCTCAGGACGACCTGTTCCCGGCGGCGCGCGCCGGCTGGGCCAAGGAATCCGGGACGGTCATCCTGGGCCACCTCGCACCGGCACACGCGGAATCGGCCGGCGTTCGCCGGGAACCGCACGAGTCCTGAGACGGCGTCCGTTGCCCGGAGGGACGCCGCGCGTCGAGGCGCGACCACGGGACTCGCCCGGTGAGCCACCGACGCCGCGGACCTCTGCATCGAGGGTGAGCGATAACATGCTGTTCGTCAAGATGTAACGAGCCGGACATACGCCGCGGTGGCCGCAGTGACTCACGACGATGCTGCTACGGGGTCACAGCGGCCGGACCGTGCGGCAGTATCGATGGAAGCGATCCTTGTTATCGCTCACAGGGCCAGCCCGCCCCGCCCTCTCACCGCGCGCGACGTCGATCGGCCGGCGACAGGTGTAGCCCGCGTTCCCGAGGGGCAACAATCCGCTCATGGGTGGGACGCCGCGGGTCGACGAGCGACCGCTCGGGCGGCGGCGACGTGCCGGGGCCGATCCGACCCGGCGGTCGGCGGCACCCGCGTGACGCCGCCGAAGCACTGCCCGCCGCCGGTGGCCCTCGGCGCGGTGGCACTCGGCGCGGCCGCGCTCGCGGCCGCCCTGGGCGCCGAGCCCGCCTCCGCCGAGCCGACGCCGATCCCGATCCCGACGCCGACGCCGACGACCAGCGGACCGGTGGAGACCGCCACCGCTGGCGGCATCGTCGGATCGCTGGCGCGGGACCTGCTCGACACTCCATCGCACCTCGACCTGCCCCTGCCGACGGCGCTCCCCCTGCCGACGACTGTCCCGGTGCCGACGGCGCTCCCTCTGCCGACGGCAGTCCCGCTGCCGACCACCGGCTCCCTGCCGTTGCCGCTGCCGCTGGTGACCACGTCACCGGCGTCGACGGGCGGACCTACCGCTCCCACGCCCACCCGGGCACCCCGTACCCGGCGATCGTCCCCGCCACCGGAGGCGGGGACGCCGGTCACCTCGTCGACGACGCGCGCCACCCCGCCGTCGTCGGCACCGGTGACGGTGCGGGCATCCCGCGCCGACGCCGCCGACCGTCGCATGCCGGCGCGCGGGCGGGCGGCGATGACCGCCGAACCGTCATCACCGCCGATCCCGACCCCCCGTCCGCTACCGGCGCAACCCGCGCTGGCACTGGCATTCGTGTCCGCGCCCACCAGCACCGGTGCCGGGGGCGCCGACCTGACAGCGTCGGCGACCGACACGCCGCCGTCCGTCGGGCCGCTGCGTCGAGGGGGCGCCGTCGGTCCCTTCGACAGTCGGGCCACCAGTCGACCCGTCCAGCGGGGTCCCCCGCCGCCCCGGCAGCTCCTGATCACCCATCCACGTCCACGACGTTGATCAGGAGAGATCATGGAGCTAGCCATCATCTGGGTACCCGCCGACATGGAGCCGTCGGAACACGCCATCGCGACGTGTCTGAACCACCTGCGCCGACATGACTACCGGCTGAACGGGATCATCCGCGCACCGTGGGAGACCGTCGAGCAGAAGATGGTCGACGGCGAGGTGGACGTGGTCGTCATCGCCGACCTCGCGCACCTTCCGCCGGACCGGTCACCCCGGATCGAGGTGGCCACGCCGCTGCCCCGTGGCGACGAGGACCGTCCGACGCCCGGCACGCCGTCCGGCTGACGCCACGAAGCGCCCCGTCCACGGCGGACGGGGCGCTTCGTCGTGCGCGGCGGACAGCGACCGGTACACGGTCGACCGCCGGGCCGCACCGGGGCTGCGACCACGTCCGGCCGGTGCCGGCCCGTCGACCGGTCAGTCGAGGTTCGGCGCGGGCTCGGAGACGTGGGCGGTGACGATCCGCCAACCGACGGGCAGGCGTACCCAGGTCTGGGTCTGCCGTCCCGTGGCGGAGCTGTCGGCGTACCCGAATCGGGTCGTCACCACCGCGAGGTCCGCGCCGAACGTGCTGACCCTCGTCTCGACCAGCCGGCGGCCGGCCGGCAGCGGTGGCTGCGCGGCCCGCCACTTGCGCTGCTCCTCCAGCCCGTACTGATGGTCGGCGAGGCCGAACCGCACCGTCCGGTCGGAGTCCCAGAAGTACCCGCAGATCGCCTCGGCGTCACCGTCGACGAGCGCCCGTTCGTATCCGCCGAAGGCCGCCGCCACCTCGGCGACCACGTCCGCGCGATCGATCTCCATCCGGTCCGTCCTCTCCATCCGGTCGGGTCGGCCCGGCGGCTCAGCCACGCGCCGCCGCGGTCTGCTGCTCGTCGGCCGCCCGATCGGCGGCCGGCGCGGACGCCTCGTCCAACTCGGCCTCCTCCGGGTCCGGTTCGCGTGGCGTGGGACGACCGAGCGCGAAGACCGCGCAGATCACCGCGACGAAGAGGTAGCCGAGCGCCACCTGGCCGTTGGCGTTCCACTCGACCCGCTCGCCGTGGATCAGCCCGACGAACGACAGCACCGCGCCCGAGCCGGCGAAGATCGCGGCGCGGACGAACCGCTTGTCGATGACGAAGACCACCACCGCGCCGAGCACCAGGCCGGCAAGGATGGCGCCCTGCCCCAGCACCAGCAGCCCGTCGTACACGACACCGGCGCCGTTGAGCGCGTCGTCGCCCACCGCGGCGGCGCTGGTGCCGGCCGCCGCCAGCGCGTTGTCGATCTGCCCGGTCGCCCAGGCCGCGATGTTCGGCACCAGTGCGGCGACCACGGCCGCGGCGTGCGCCCGCGGCGTCGCCTGGAACGCCTGCGCCCCGATCAGCAGGCCGATGTAGAGCAGGATCGGCACGATGGCCGCCGTCGGGAAGATCGCCGCGAGCAGTCCGAACATGCCGAGGAAGCAGAGCACGGCGATCACCACGCCGGTCGCCATCGAGTAACCGCTGCGGCCACCCGCGGCCTTCCAGCCCGGGTGGCCGACGTAGACGGCGGGCGGGAACGGCGAGCCGAGCGCCGCGCCGATCACCGCGCCCGCGCCGTCGGCGAGCAGCACGCTGCGCAGGTTGTAGTTGTCCCCGGCGGTCGCCGCGCTTTCCACGTTCGTCATGCCCTCGGTGAAGTTGTAGACGCCGAGGGGGATGGCCGTCGCCAGCAGCGGCGCCATGTCGGACAGCCCGGTGAACAACAGGTCCAGCTTGAACGAGGGTACGGCGACCGCGATGTCCCGGGCGGCCGCCGTCACGTCCGGCACCGACATCGCCCCGCCGGCCCAGCCGATCGCGGTGCCCACCAGCAGGGCCGCGAGCCCGATCGGGAAGTTGAACGGCAGCTTGGTGTCGGTGAGCAGGCCGATCAGCAGCAGCGCGAAGACCGGCAGGGCGACCCAGGCCATCCGCCACATCTGCCCGGCCGGGTTCATCGAGATGAAGGTGATCGAGATCCCGGCGAGCGTGCCGAGCAGCGCCGCCCGGGGCGCGTACCGACGGATGTAGGGGCCGACGAACGCGCCGATCAGCACGATCACGCCGATGATGAAGGCCCACGCCAGCCCGGCCTCCCAGGCCCGGAGCGGGTCCTGGGTGCGCAGGTAGATCGGGAGCATGATGACGAAGATGACGATGAACATGTGCGGCACGCTCGGCCCGTACGGCAGGGCCGTCACGTCGGTGCGGTTCTCCCGACGGGCCAGGCGGCGGGCCAGGTAGGTGTAGTAGATGTTGCCGGCGACCAGGGCGATGCCGAGCGCCGGCAGGATGGTGCCGAACACCTCCCCCTCGGGCAGCTTCACCACCCCGATGCAGAGCCCGGTCAGGGTGAGCACGTTGACCAGGACGTTGACGCCGAAACCGAAGAACGCGTTGGTGTCACCACGCACCCAGAACGGGAGCGGGACGACGGTGGACTTCGAGGAGACCATGGCTGCTCCCGGTCAGGAGGAGGGTTGCAACGCGGACGTGGTGGGCAGCACGGCTCGGACCTGCGTCGAGTCGGCGACCCACCCGAAGATCCCGCCCTGGGCGGCGATCATGTCGAGCCCGACCCGGTGGAACTCGGGAAAGTAGGACCCGACGCAGTCGGCGAGTACGAGGCACTCGTACCCCCGGTCGTTGGCCTCCCGGACGCTGGTGTGCACGCACACCTCGGTGGTGACTCCGGCGACCAGGAGGCTGCGGATGCCCCGCTCGGCGAGCAGGACGTCCAGGTCGGTGGCGTGGAACGCGCCCTTGCCGGGCTTGTCGACGACCGGCTCGCCGGGCAGTGGCGCGAGCTCGTCGATGATGTCGTGGCCGTACTCGCCACGGACCAGGATCCGGCCGGTGGGCCCGGGATCGCCGATCCGCTTGCTCGGGGCGCCCCGGTTCAGCTTGGCCGGCGGGCAGTCGGACAGGTCGGGCAGGTGCCCCTCGCGGGTGTGCACGACGGCCAGGCCGACGGCGCGGGCGTCGGCCAGCAGGGCCGCGAGCGGCGCGATGGTACGGCGGAGCTGGCTCACGTCGTTGCCGAGGCTCTCACCGAATCCGCCGGGCTCCAGGAAGTCCCGCTGCATGTCGATGACGAGCAGCGCGGTGGTCGAGATGTCGAAGGAGTAGGGGCCGGGTCGCGCGGTGGCGATGGTCGGCATGGCTCACCTCACTTCGCCGTGGCGGCGATGACGTCGTCGGATGTGGCGACGCAGCCGAAGACGCCGCCCTGCATGGTGACCATGTGCAGGGCGGCCTCGTGGTTGGCCTTGTCGGTGGCGCCGGTGCAGTCGGCCAGGATCAGGCACTCGTAACCCCGGTCGTTCGCCTCGCGCATCGTCGTGTGCACGCAGACGTCGGTGGTGATGCCGGTGAGGATCAGGTGGGTGATGCCCCGGGTCCGGAGCACGAGGTCGAGGTTGGTGGCGTAGAAGGCGCCCTTGCCGGGCTTGTCGATGATCACCTCGCCGGGCAGCGCGGCGACCTCGGGCACGATCTCCCACCCGGGCTCGCCCCGGACCAGGATCCGGCCGGCCGGACCGGCCCCGCCGATCTCGGCGCCGATGCGGGCCGAACGCCAGCGCTTGTTCGCCGGCAGGTCGGACAGGTCGGGGTCGTGCCCCTCGCGGGTGTGCACGATCAGCATCCCGAGCGACCGGGCGTGCTCCAGCAGCCGGGCGGTGGCCGGCAGGCCGGCCCGGGTGAGGCCGATGTCGTAGCCCATGGCGTCGACGTAACCGCCCGGCCCGCAGAAATCGGTCTGCCAGTCGATGCAGAGCAGCGCGGTCCGCGCGGTGTCGACCACACCGTCGTACGGCCACGGGTAGGGGTTGGCCGGTACCGGCCCGATGCTTCCCATCCTCTCGCCTCCTGTCGTGATCGCTGGTGCGGCCCGCTTCACCGCCGGGTGGCGGCGGAGCGGCGGTAGGCCCGCCACCCACCACTGGCGCTGATGTCCTCGGCCGGCGGGCTGGCGGCGTACGCCTCGCAGAGGAAGCCGAGCACGTCCCGCCCGTCGTGCAGCCGGATCCAACCGAGCGAGAGGGGCGCCGGCACGCCGGCCAGCAGCTCACCGAGGGCGGCGCTGGGCAGCCGCCACAGCTCGACCTCGATCGGGTGACCGGCCGAGGTGTCCGGCGCGACCCGGACCAGCCCCGGCAGCCCCTCGCCGTCGGCGGTGTCCATCCGGTAGAGCCGGTAGAGCGGCGCGGTACGGGCGGCGCCCGCGAAGGCCCCGCCGTAGCCGAGCAGCTCGCCGTTGCGGGACTCGCCCCTCAGGTGCCGGCCGACCACGGCGATCAGCACGTCCGTCGGCCGTGGAGCCGGCGGCGGAACGGGCTCGACGTCCGGGTTGGCCGCGCCGCCCGTGCTGAGGGTGGCGGCGAGCCGGGCCAGGGTGGTGTCGCTGAACGCCGGACCGAGCAGGGTGAGACTCGCCGGCCGGCCGGTGGCGGTGAAGCCGTTGGGCACGCTCACCGCGGCCAGGTCGAGCAGGTTCGCGAACTGGGTGTAGCGGCCCAGCATGGCGTTCCGCCCGATCGGGTCCTCGGCGATCTCGTCGAGCGTGAAGGTGGTGCCGACGGTGGGCACGACGAGCACGTCGACGTCCTGCCAGAGCGTGTCGACCTGGGCGCGCAGCTCACGCAGCCGGTGGTGCCCCCGGAAGGCGTCGACCGCGTCGTAGCGCCAGCCGGTCTCCAGCACGGCCCGGGTGACCGCCAACACCGACTCCGGGTTCGACCGCAGGAAGTCGCCCAGGCCGACGAGCCGCTCGGCCACCCAGGGACCCTGGTAGAGCAGGTCACCCGCCGCGAAGAAGGCGCCGAGCGGCACCGACCGCAGAGATCCGACGAGGGTACGCAGCAGTTGCACTCCGGCGGCGAAGCGGGCTTCCTGCCCGGTGTCACCGAAGAACTCGAGGTCTTCTGCCCAGGGCACCCCGAGGCGTAGCGTGCCCGGCATGCGGGCGACCACCCGCTCCGCCGGTAACGGACGGCCCCACGGGTCGGCCGTGGTGACACCACGGGCGGCGTGCAGCACGTCGACGGCGCCCGCCACGTCGGGCGTGAAGACCGACACGCAGTCGAGCGAGCGGCAGGCCGGCACCACGCCGGCAGTGCTGAGCAGGCCACGGGTGGGCTTGAGGCCGACGATCCCGTTGAGCGCCGCCGGCACCCGGCCGGAGCCCGCGGTGTCCGTACCGAGAGCGAAGCTGACCTGGCCGGCGGCCACCGCGACGGCGGATCCGGAGCTGGAGCCGCCGGAGATGAGGCCGCCGCCGAAGACGCTCTCGCAACTGCCGTACGGCGAGCGGGCGCCGGTCAGGCCGGTGGCGAACTGGTCCAGATTGGTCTTGCCGACGAGCAGCGCGCCGGCGTCGAGGAGCCGCCGCACGACCGGCGCGTCCTGCGCGGCCTCGTATCCGAAGTCGGGGCAGCCGGCCGTGGTGACCAGGCCGGCCACGTCGATGTTGTCCTTGACCGCGAACGGGATCCCGTACAGCGGGGAGGTGGGGTCACCGTGGCGGGTCAGCGACTCGGCGCGGGCCCGTAGCTCGTCGGCCGGCACGGTGCTGATCCAGACCGGGCCCGCACCGCCTCCGGCGAGCCCGTCGAGGACGCGTTCGACCTGGTCCGTCGGCGTCAGACGACCGTCGCGGTACGCCGTCCGCAGGTCCGAGATGGATCCGACTGACTCTGGCATACAGTCGATTGTCGACCGTTCTGTTACAGCGGGCGGCGCGTTCTGTAACGGGGACATGACGGCCGATTGGCCGCCGGCTGGGCCTGTTTCATGGGGGCGGCCGAGCCGAGGCGAAGCCGGGGCGGCGATCCGGCAAGGCGCGGCGGCGCGGCCAGGTGGCGCCCGTCCGGGCCGGACGGGCGCCGCGGGCGTTGATCAGCAGCGCGGGCAGGGAGATTCCTTGCGGACGCTCCAGGTGAAGGTGGTGCTGCCCAGGCTGCCGAATCCGTCGTCGGCGGTGACGGTGACGTTGTAGGAGCCGATCTGGGCGAGCGTGCCGCTGATCCGGCCGGTCCCGGGTTCGATGGTCAGCCCGGGCGGTAGGTTGACCGCCGTCCAGGTGTACGAGTAACTGCCGCCGGTGGCCTGCATCTGCAGCCCTCCGTTGTCCCCCTTGAGCGAACTCTGGGTGCCTGGGTTAGTGACCGTCACCGTGCTGGGACTCGGGCCGGTGGGCGGAATTTCCGGAAACGAGCAGTTCAGCGATACCTGCTGCGACGCGATCGATCTGGTGATGTACTCCGGTTCACCCGAGCGGTACTGGACGGTGGCGGTCGCTCGACCCGAGTAGAAGCCCGAGTCGCAGAGCGTGTTCGGGGTGGTGACGCCGAGTGCGACCACGGGGATCGAGGTGCCGTCGGTCCACAGCGTCGTCCGGCCGTTCACGGTCGTGCCGGCACCCCCGCTCGTCCCGTGGTACAGCAACTCCACCGCGAGGTCGACGCGCCGCACCGCGCCGTCGCACGTGACCGTCGCGGTGTAGTTGACGATGTTGTTGGCCGGCTTCCACGGCACCTTGTCCGGCAGGACGTACCAGCAGTAGTGGCCGTCGGGGGTCGCGGCGGCGGCCGGCGTGCTGAGGCCCAGGGACGCGATGGACATGGCCGCCGCGGCCACGGTCAGCAACAGGCGGGACCTGTTGCGACGCAAGAGATTTACCCTCATCGATGCATGTTCCCACGGGCGAGTCGGGGGCGGCAATGGCTCGTACAGCTAGTCCAGGTAGGAGCGCGCGCCGTGCCCGGACAGCACGGCGAGGACCTCCTCCGGGTCTCCCCCGGCGACCGCCTCGAACAACCGCTCGTGCCGGTGGACCCCGTCCAAGGGCTGCGCCACCTCCGCCTCACGCCGCAGGTTGATCGCCATGTAGAGCTGCAACTTCACCAGGATCGAGCCGTACACGGCGGACAGCTGGCGATTGCCGGCGAGCGCGACGAGCGCGACGTGGAACGCCCGGTGCGACTCGGCGACCGCCATCCGGTCGCCGGCCCGGGTCGCCTCCCGCATCTCGTCGAGCGTCGCCCGCAACCCCGCCAGGTCGCTCTCGCGGCCGACCGGGATCCCCGCCCGCACCGCGAATCGTTCGAGGACGTCCCGCAGCTCGTACAGCTCCCGCACGTCACGATCGGAGAGGGTGGCCACCCGTACGCCGCGCCGGGGCACGTGCTCGACCAGCCCCTGCTGGGCCAGCAACCGCAGCGCCTCCCGCAGCGGCGCCCGGCTGATCCCGAGCCGACGGGTGAGCTGCTCCTCGACGAGGCGTTCCCCCGGATCGCTCCTGCCGCTGAGGATCTCCCGGGTCAACCGGGCGACGGCGAGGTCCACCAGACTGACGCTCTCCAGCTCACCGTCCATCGTCGGTGCGGCCATGTCGTTCACTCCGCCGAGTCTGCCACCTGTCGCCGTGGGAGCGGCGTCGGCGCGTCCCCACGGCCCGGCGACCCGTCCGGGCTGCCCACGACAGTGCCGCCCGCCGCGGATGTGCGGCGGGCGGCACGGTTGACGCGGGACGTCAGGAGATGACCACGTCACGGTAGTAGTGGCGCAGGATCGCCTGGTAGCTGCTGCCCGAGTTGGCGAGATCACGCGAGCCGTACTGGGACATCCAGTCGCCGTCCACCCAGCCACCGCACGCGGTGGTGGTCGCGCAGTAGTGCGCCCGCAGGATATTGCCGCTGCGGGTCAGCCGGTTCGACCAGGTCCGGTCCACCGCCGCCGACGTCGAGGTCTGCGCCGACGACGGCCGGTAGACCTGGTCGCCCGTGTCGTCCCGGACGTCGTAGCACTGGCCGCCGGAGGTCTTCCGGGTCGAGTGCAACGCCCAGTACCAGGCGTAGCTCTTCACGGCCATCGCACCGGCGTCCAGCGAGGCGGCCGGCCAGCTCGTCACCCACTCGTTCGGGAGGACGTTCTTGACGTACGTCTTGAAGTCGACCCGGTCGACGCGCCCGAGACTGACCCGGTAGACGAGGATGGTGCTCGGCAGCTTGCTGTTGGTGCCGTCGGTGCTGCAGCCCGTCGGCCCGCTCAGCAGTTCGTGCGAGGCGTTGTTGTTCTTCAACGTGGCGTTGAGGTTGCCCTTCGCCCCGGCCGCGAAGTCCTGCGTCGTACCGGCGAAGTTGCTGTTGAAGTAGACCCGCACGGTCTTGCCGGTCCGGTTCCACACCGACGCCGCGTTGTTCTTGACGCACAGGCCCTTGCCGGCGCCCGCGCCCTTGAAGTCGTAGCAGGTCGGCTGGGTCGTGCCGTAGTCGTCCAGCGAGTCGGTGAAGTCGGAGACCGAGCCGGCCTGGTTGCTGTTGTAGTAGTAGCAGAACTCGCCGCTGTCGCAGGTCCCGTCCCGTTCGGCCGCCGCTGCCGGCGAGGCGACGCTCAGGACGGAGGTGGACATGGCCAGGACGGCACCGACGATGGCGAGGCCCTTGCGGATTCTCATGACGTCCTACTTCTCGTTGTAGCCCTGGGAGTTCCAGAACGCGGTCGGGTCGGCGTTGTCCAGGGTGGGGTCGCCGACGCTGACGGCCGCGTGGGTCTGCCGACCGGCCCGGACCTCGACGTGGGTGTGCGCGCCCGAGCTGGAGGACACCCCGTGCCACGACTCGTCGGCGATGACCTGGCCCTTGCTGATGGCGTCACCCACGCTCACCCCGGACCTCGGCGCGGTGTGCAGGTAGATCACGGTCTTGTTGGACGAGGAGTTGTAGACCGAGATCGTGGACAGGCCACCGCTGCCGGTGCTGCCCTGCGCGACGTAGGTGACCGTTCCGGAGACCAGGGCGCGCACGTCCGAACCGACGCTGCGGGCGATGTCGATGCCCTCGTGCCGGCCGGGCGTGGTGGTGTAACCGTCGAAGCCGCACGTGACACTGCCGCCACTGGCCTGGTACAGGGCGTACGACAGGTTCGTGCGCGTCGATGGCGAGAACTGGTGCGAGGCGTTGTTGTTCTTCAGCGTGGCGTTGAGGTTGGTCTTCGCACCGGCCGCGAAGTCCTGGTAGGAACCGGCGTAGCCGCTGTTGTAGTAGACGCGGACCGTCTTGGTGCTGCGGTTCCAGACCGAGGCGGCCTCGTTCTTGATGCACAGGCCCTTGCCGGCGCCAGCGCCCTTGAAGTCGTAGCAGGAGGGCTGCTCGGTGCCGTAGTCGTCGAGCGATCCGGTGAAGTCCGAGATCGATCCCGCGTTGTCGCTGTTGTAGTAGTAGCAGAACTCGCCGCTGTCGCAGATCCCGTCCCGGGCCGCCGCCGAGGCGGGCGATGCGACGCTGAGGATCGAGGTGGTCGCGGCCAGCGCGACGCCGACGGCGGCCAGGCTCTTCCGGATGTTCATGGGTGTCCTTTCGAGGGTGGTGAGGGGGTGCGGGTCACTGCCCGCGCTGGTACTGCTCCCAGGTCTTGATCGGGATCTGGGGTCCGTCGTCCGGGCCCTGGTTGGCCAGACCGTTCATACCGAGGTAGTAGTCGCCGACCTGGTGCTGCGCCTGGCTGGACAGGTCCGTGTCGCTGATCGCCACGGCGTGGATGTGCCACGGCCAGTCGCCCTGGTTCGGGTTGCGGACCCAGGCGGCGAAGCCCACCTGGCGCAGGGCCCGGGCGACGGCGGTGCGCCGGGTCGCGGTCATGCCGGTGACCGCGATGTCGACCACACCCCCGCCGTCGTGCGTGCCGGCCGAGGTCGGGTCACCCCCGGGGTTGTACGAGCCCTGTTCGAGCACCAGGGTCTGGCCCAGCAGACGCTGCGCCTCGGCCAGCATCGCCTGGGTCCGGGCGTTGACGACGTACCCGTCGCGCGGGACCTTCGCGCCCGGACCGATCGTGTTGGCGACCGTGTAGCGGTCCAGCCCGAGCTTCGTCAGCGACGTCGTGCCGGGCAGGCCGTTCGCGGCGAGCCCGGTGTAGCCGAGCGAGCGTTGGTACGCCGCGTACGCCGAGACGGTGACCGTGCCGAAGTAGCCGTCGACCCACTGCGCGTTCAGCAGGCCCCGCGCCTGCAACGCCTGCTCCACGGCGAGCACCGAGCTCTTCGCACCGGGGGTCAGTGTGTTGTCCGCCCGACGGGGGTCGATCTGGGCGGCCAGGACGGTGGCCTCCATGTCCACGATCGGCCGCGCGGCCGCGGTGGCGGTCCGCTGCGGTGTGGCGCCGGATGCCGCCGCGTGGGCCGGGACGCCGACGGCCACGCAGAGCGCGGCGAGTCCGACGGTCAACCAGGGACGTCGCAAGATGGGTCCTCCTCGTAGCCGGTGAGTCGTTCTCGGTTCGACATCACCCTGCGAGAAGCGCCCTGCTGTTCGGTACCCCCGGCGGCCTGTCAGATCCGTCAGACCGTCACCGACCTCGATGAATGCGGTGTTGTCAGCTTGGCTTGGAGCCCGTGCCTGACATCGCGGCCGGACCTCAGGCGGTCACGGTGACCATGAAGTACACCGGCCGCCGGGTCGGGAAGTACTCCCGGCCGGCCTCGTCGACCATCTTCCAACTGACCCAGCACCTGCCCGGGCGGCTCGGCGCGGTGACCCGAACACGGATCATCACCTGTTCGCCGGGCGGCGTGTCGCCGATCGGCACCCGATCCGGTGTCCGGCAGCCGGCACCGTCTGCGGCGGGGTCCATCCGCGCCAGGTACCGGTTGTGCCAGTCGACCTTTCCCACGTTCGCGAGAGACCACACCTTGTCGAACTGGGCGTTCACCTTCACCTGGGTGCCGTCGGGGATGGTGACGTCGGCGACGAACCTGCTCGAGTCTCCGGGGATCAGGGAGTCCGAGAACGCCGTCGCGTTCGGTGACGCGGACGGTGACGGTGACGCCGTCGGTGCGCTGGAGCCGTCGGCGCCCGACCGGCCACGAACGGTCGCGCCCAGGACACCGGCCACCGCCACCACCAGCACCACCGCCGCGATGTTCAGCCACGGCAGACGGCGTCGCCGCGTCGTCACGACGCGATCCTCGGCCCCCGGATGCTCCACGACCTGCACCACGCCCTGTTCCGCCGGCGCGGACGCGGCGAGGACCGGCGCGGGGTCACCGTCCCCGCTGGACCGGGCGGCCGTCACCGGGCGCTGCGCCTCCTCCCATCGACGCCGCCACAGGGCCTCGTCCGCCTCGCAGGCTCGGACGAACTCCCGCGTGGTCTCCCACGAGGGAAACCGGGTGCCGGCGGCGGCCTCGTGCAGGGTCGTGTGCGAGATCCGTCCTGATCGCCCCGCCATCTTGCGGAACGAGGGGTCTCCCGCGGCGCCGCGCAGCGCCCGTAACTGCTCGGCGAACCTCTGGGCGGGCCGTCCGTCCTGACCAGACTCCCCGGCACGCTGGTCCTTCATCAGTCCCCCATGTCAGACGACTTTGTCAGACGTTGTCAGAGCGTGTCAGAGGCTACCGAACGACCGACGGGGAGGGTTCAGGTGTGCGGGGTGGGTCGGTAGACGAGTTCCTGAGTCCGGCCGTCGAGCGTGCGGCCCTCGACCAGCTCCAGGTCGAAGTCGGCCGCACCGTGGAAGATCGGCTCGGTCCCGGTCTGACCGGTGACCACCGGGAAGAGCGTCACCTGGATGAAGTCGACCAGGCCGGCGGCCAGCAGTGCCCGGTTCATCGAGAGGCTGCCGTGCGACCGCAGCGGCACCTCGGACTCCTCCTTGAGCCGGGCGACGACGTCGACGGCGTCACCGCGTACCAGGGTGGCGTCCGGCCAGTCGAGCGGTTCCTCGATGGTGTTCGACACGACGATGGCCGGAAGGCTGATCATGCGGGTGACCCAGGCGTCGCGGACGCCGGACTCCTCGACGCTGTCGGCCAGCATCTGTCGGAACAGCGCGAACGTGCGGGCGCCGAAGACCATGCGGTGGTCATCCGTGTACGTGGCAAGGCGACGTTCCAGCAGCTCGGGACCCTGCTTGCCCCAGTAGCCTCCCCAGTTGCCGGTGGTGCTTCCGAAGCCGTCGAGGCTGGTGAAGACGTCGAAGGTGTAGGTGGCGCTCACGCCGGTCTCCTCCTGTGGGTGAGTTCGCTACGCCGCGCCTTCAGGAAGGCGCGCTCAGTATCGTTGCCGGTCAGCGCGATGGCCTCGTCGTAGGCGGCGCGGGCCTGCGTGTCGCGTCCGAGCCGAGCCAGCAGCTCGGCCCGGGTGGCGGGCAGCCGGTGGTACCCGGGAAGCTCGACCGTCTCCAGCGCGGCGAGAGCCGCGTCGGGACCGTGCGCCTCGGCCACCGCGACCGCCCTGTTGAGGGCCACGACGGGGTTCGGCGTGAGTACGAGAAGCTGGTCGTACAGCGCCAGGACCTGCCGCCAGTCGGTGGCCACGCCGTCGGTGTGCACCGCGTTGATCGCGGCCTGGATCTGGTACGGGCCGGGCCGGTTGCGTCGCAGACACCGCCGGACCAGGTCGTGTCCCTCGGCGATCAACGTGTCGTTCCACAGTGACCGGTCCTGCTCGCCCAGGAGAACCAGCTCACCGTTCGGGCCGAGCCGGGCCGGGCGACGTGCCTCGATCAGCAGCAGCAGGGCGAGCAGGCCGAGCACCTCGGGCTCGTCGGGCATCAGCGCGGCCAGCTCGCGGGCGAGCCGGATCGCCTCGGCGCACAGGTCGGTCCTGATCAACGGTCCGGCGGTGGACGTGTAGCCCTCGTTGAACATCAGGTAGAGCACGGTGAGCACGGGCGGCAGCCGGTCCGGCAGCTCGTGGTCGGCGGGTACCCGGTAGGGAATGGCGGCTTCCCGGATCTTCTTCTTCGCGCGCACGATCCGCTGGGCGATGGTCGTCTCCCGGACCAGGTAGGCCCGGGCGATCTCAGGGACCTCGAGGCCACCGAGCAGGCGCAGCGTGAGGGCTGTGCGCGCCTGGAGGGCGAGCGCCGGGTGGCAGCAGGTGAAGATGAGTCGTAACTGGTCGTCCCGCACGGGTCCCACCTCCTGGGGCGCGTCCTGGTGCTGGAGCAGCAGGGCCTGGGCGTGCCGGGCCTCGCGGGTCGACTCGCGGCGGAGCCGGTCGATCGCCCGGTTGCGGGCGGTCGTCACGATCCAGCCACCCGGGTTGGGTGGCGGCGTCCGCCACTTCTCGAGCGCCGTGGCGAAGGCGTCCTGGACCGCCTCCTCGGCGAGGTTGATGTCGCCAAGGAGACGGGCCAGGGTGGCGACGCAGCGGCCGTACTCCGCGCGGTAGATGCTCGCCAGATCCATGTCGGCCGGCCGGCTCCGGGTCAGGCCTGGGACAGGTCGTCGAAGGGGCGTACCTCGATCGGTCCGCAGGCCGCCGCGCACTTCTCGGCCCAGGCGAGCGCCTGGTCCAGGTCGGCGCACTTGAGGACCCAGAAGCCGACGAGGTGCTCCTTCGTTTCGGCGAAGGGTCCGTCGCTCATGGTGCTGGACCCGTTCTCGATCCGCACGACGGTGGCACTCTCCGGAGACACGAGCCCGCCGCCGAAGACCCAGACGCCCGCCGCCCGCATCTCGTCGTTGATGCGGCCGGTCTCGGCGAACATGACCTCGGTCTCCTCGTCGGACATGGCGGGCGCGCCCTCGACGGCGTGCACGGACAGCAGATACTGCTTCATGACGATCCTTCCGGTAGCTCGACAGCGGGATGGGGTGGTGACGGCTCAGGCGGCCAGGCGGCGCGCGACGACGGGGATCACGATCGCGGCAGCGACCAGGTGGGTGAGCATCAGCAGCGCCTTGGTGGTCGTGTCGGCGTCGGCGATCACGTCCGGCACCAGGGACAGGACCGTCAGCGCCACCGTCGTACGGACGAACACGTGCCGCGGGCGTCGCGCGAACCGGGACAGCAGCACGGCCAGGACCACGCCGACCAGGGAGAAGACGGCCGTCAGCATCCCGAACCCGGCGACCGGGATCGGAGCGCCGCTCACGTCGAGGCTGACTCCCGCCGCGCGGCCGGCGGCGGCGACGACCATGGTGGCCGCGCTCGCGGCGACCGTGGCGACGGCACCGGCCCAGATCAGCGCGCCGCGCGTCGACGTGGCGGCGCGGGTGGTGTTCGCGGTGGTGGTCATCATGCCCTCCAGCGGGTGGGTGCCCGTCTCGATGCCGGGCTCTCACCATGGCTACGAACAGAGCCGGTCCCGATCGACAGCCCCACCCACGATATTTTGGCGGCCTCGCCGCCGGTGTACGCCGAGCCGTTCTCCGGGCCGTCGGGTCGGGTTCAGTCGGGACGGTGCGCGGCCCCGGCTGACGCGCGAGCCGGAGAAGCCGGTCCGGGAAGACATGCCATCAGGATTAATAGAAACTTAAGGGTACGAGGGCAAAAAATTGTTATCCGGAGCCGGCTCGACGGCCACCAGGACAGTTCTCCACGGCCCTCCTTAATTCTTTTTCCGCAGATTGCCGCGCGCCTCCGACGTGCACATACTTCATCCGACAGAGCGTTATCGTCGACTCGAAGGAAATCACTGGTAATGCGGACTCCTCCCCCCGCGCACGTCGCACCGCCGGACCGGGCGCGCAAGCGCCGCCGCATCGCTCGCATCACGCTCGCCTCGGGGGTCGCCGCCGCCCTGGTGGGCAGTGGCATCTACATCGCCGGCGCCCAGGCCGAAGAGGTCGCCGTGTCGGGCCGGATCCAGGCTGAGGCCTTCGCGGCCCAGTCCGGCGCGCAGACCGAGAGCACCGGCGACGCCGACGGCGGCCGGAACGTCGGCTGGCTCGGCAACGGAGACTGGCTGCGGTACGACGGCGTCTCGATCACCGGCGCCGAGCTGAAGGCCCGGGTGGCGGCGAACAACACCGACGGCGGCGCCGTCGAGCTGCGCCTCGGTACGCAGACCGGCGCCCTGCTGGCCAGCTTCCCGATCGCCCACACCGGCGGCTGGCAGAAGTGGACGACGGTGACCGCCACGGCGGCCAGCGTGCCGTCCGGCCCGCAGACCGTCTTCGCCGTCATGAAGAGCAGCTCCCGGTCGGACTTCGTGAACCTGAACTGGTTCACGTTCGGCTCCGCGACGGGTACGACGCCGAGCGCGTCGACCACGCCGAGCGCCAGCCCGGCGACGCCGACCACCCCGGGCACCACCCCGACCACCCCGGGCGCCACGCCCACCACGCCGGGCACCGCGCCCGCGGCTGGCTGGGTACCGGTCGACCAGGCCAGGTGGGACCGGGAACTGGCTGCCTTCAACGCGATCACGCCGAAGCCGGTGACGCCGGGAACGACCCGCGTTCCCGAGTTCCACACGGACTGCGAGCTGGCCAACTCGGCGCCGGATGACCCGATCGTCGTCCCCGGCCTGCCGGGCGCGTCGCACATGCACACCTTCTTCGGCCCGAAGATCGACGCGTTCACCACGACCGACAAGCTGCTCTCCTCGACGACCACCTGCAACGCCCCCGGTGACCTGAGCGCCTACTGGACCCCGGAGCTGCGCAAGGACGGCAAGCCCGTACCGATGAAGAGTTTCCGGGTCTACTACGGCTCACGGGTGAAGGACCCGTCGACCGTCAAGCCCTTCCCGCCGGGCCTGCGGATGGTCGAGGGCGACGCCAAGAAGCAGGTCGACACGCCGAAGAACGCCGGTAGCAACCAGTTCTGGTGCGCCGGCAGCGCCGAGACCGGCCGCAGCGCCGACGGCAACTGGCCGGTCTGCGCCTCCGGCGGCAACCTCATCTTCCAGCTCGTCTTCAAGGACTGCTGGGACGGCAAGAACATCGACTCACCCGACCACAAGTCGCACATGGGCGACCCGGTCAACGGCGTCTGCACCGGCAAGTACCCGGTGGCGGTGCCGAACCTGTCCTTCATGGTCAACTACCAGTCGCTGGGTGGCAACGGCCTGAGCCTCTCCTCCGGCAAGCCGTCCTCCATGCACGGCGACTTCATGAACGCCTGGGACCCGGCCCACATCGGACCCCTGGTGAAGTCCTGCCTGAACCAGAAGGCCAAGTGCGGCACCGAGGTGACCTTCGCCGGCGGCTGACCCCACACGCAACCCGAGAGGCGGGGGGGCCCCCCGCCCGCCGGGGGGGGCCGGGGGGGGGGCCGGGGGCGGGGGGG